>JACXUT010000204.1 GCA_014763765.1 Micrococcales bacterium | reverse complement strand
GATCAGGAGACCCCCATGCCCACCCCGCACATCTCCGCGCAGCCCGGCGGCTTCGCCCCGGACGTCCTCATGCCGGGCGACCCGCGCCGCGCCACCCGGATCGCGGAGACGGTGCTGGACGACGCGCGGCTGGTGACCGAGGTGCGCGGCGTCGTCGGCTGGACGGGGACCTGGCAGGGCCGGCCGGTGTCCGTGATGGCGTCCGGGATGGGCGTGCCGTCCATCTCGATCTACGCCACCGAGCTGTTCCGGTTCTACGGGGTGCGGCGGATCATCCGCATCGGCACGGCGGGCGGCATGCAGCGGCACCTCGAGCTCGGCGACGTCGTGGTCGCCACGGCCGCGCACACCGACTCCGGCGTCAGCGCCAACCGGCTGCCGGGGCTGCACTACTCCCACGCCCCGAGCTTCGCGCTCGCGTCCGCCGCGGTGGCCGCCGCGCGCGACGTCGAGGGGGCGCGCGTCCACGCCGGGCCGGTGCTGACCTCCGACGTGTTCTACGCGGACCGGCCGCAGCTCATGCAGGCGCTGGTCGAGCACGGCACGCTCGCCGTCGAGATGGAGGCCGCCGGGCTGTACGCGGCCGCTGACCGGGAGAAGGCGGAGGCCCTGGCGCTGCTGTCCGTCTCGGACTTCACGTTCCAGGCGGCCGAGCTCGACGCGGACGAGCGCGAGCGGCTGTTCCAGCACGCGGTCGGCATCGCGCTGCGTGCGTTCGCCGCCACCGACTGACGCGCCGTCAGGCCGGCCCGGCCACCACGACGCGGGTGCCGACCGTCCGCAGCACCGCCAGCGGGGACGTCACGCCGTCCAGCAGGACGCCGCACTCGTCGGACGGCCACTGCACCCGCACGGCCCTGCCGTCGGCGTCCACCAGGTAGACCTGCGGCTGCGGCAGCCACACCGCGGCGCAGACCTGGTCGGGCCCCGCGACCCGGCTCGGGCGCGCGAGCTGGGCGAGCAGGGGACCGAGGTCGCCGGCCAGCTCGACCTCCGTGACCGCGACGGCCGCGGGGGACGGCTCGGGCGCCCCGGGCGCCGCGGGGAGGTCGCCGAGGTCGACCGCCTCGCCCTCGGGCACGGGCAGGAACCCGGGCGCCGGCTCCGCGTCGCCACCGGGTGCGGCCGGTCCGGGCTGCACCGGTCCGTCGAGCGGGCCGCGGCAGTGCACGGCCGAGACGGGGAGGAACCCCTCGGGGACCGACCCCGCCGCGGGGGCCGGGCGGTCGTGGCCCTCCGGCGGCGTCAGGCCGAGTCCCCACAGGACGTCGGTCGCGAGGCAGTCGGGGGCGGCCGCGACCTCCGCGGCGGGCGGTCGCTCGGTCGCCGACCCGCAGCCGGTGACGGCGAGCAGCGCGGGCAGCCCCAGGGCGAGGGCGGCACCCGCCCGGCGACGGGCGCGGCGGGCGTGCCGGTCGCTGGGCGCCGCGGCGCGGTCGCACGGGTCGGGCAGGTCGGGCAGGTCGGGCAGGTCGCGCGGCTCGCGCAGGGGACGGGACCCGCCGGTCGGGGCGACGGCGGGGACGGCTCGGGTCGCGGACGGCACGGGTCTCCTCGGCGGTCAGTCGAGCAGGCGGCGGAGCCGGCTCTTCTTCTCGTTCTCCCGCACCACCCACGCGACGTCCGGGTCGGTGGTGGTGCGCAGGGCGGCGAACGCCGGCAGGCCCGCGCCCGGGTCGCCGGCCACGGCCACGCTCCAGCAGTACCCGAGCGCCTGGCGCAGGGTGCGGACGTCGGGGTCGCGGCGCGCGTCCGCCGGGAGGGCGGCGAGCGCGTCGGTGGCCGTCGTGCACGCGGACAGGGCGGCGGCCGCGGTCGCCGGGTCGCGCAGCAGCCGGGGCTCGCACACACCCGCGACGGCCGCGCGGCGCACCAGCGGGTGGGCGTCCGCGGCCCAGTCGGCGACGACCCCGCGCAGGTCCGCCGGCCGGTCGTCGCCGAGGCGCTGCAGGGCCATCGCGGTCGCCTCCCGCACCCGCCACAGCGGGTCCGCGGCGCGGTCGTGCAGCAGCGCGAGCAGGTCGCGGGCGCCGTCGTCGTCCCCGGCCGCCAGGGCCTCGACGAGCAGCCGTCCCGCGCCGACGGTCCCGCAGCAGCGCAGGTACTCGTCCGGGTCGTCCGCGAGCGCGAGCACCAGGGGAGCGGGCGCCACGTCGGCGAACGCCGCCATCACCTCGAGGTTCCCCCGCGGGCCCGGCAGCCCGGAGTGCTGCGTGAGGTAGCCCGGCACCTGCCCGGGGGGCAGGGCGCGCAGCGCGGCGCGGTGCTCGTCGACCTTCGTCACACCAGGTCACGGTACGCGGACGCCGCGGCGCCCGGGGTCGTTCTCGTCCCCGGGCGCCGCGGCGTCGTGGTGCTGCGGCTACGCGTCGAGCGGCCGCGGGCAGGACACGCCGGTGCCGCCGAGCCCGCAGTAGCCGTTCGGGTTCTTGTCGAGGTACTGCTGGTGGTAGTCCTCGGCGTAGTAGTACGTCCCGGCCTCGGCCGCGGGCCGCACCTCCGTGGTGATCTCGCCGTACCCGGCGCGGGTCAGCCGCTCCTGGTAGGCGGCGAGCGTCTCGCGCGCCGCGGCCTCCTGCTCCGGCGTGGTCGGGTAGACCGTCGACCGGTACTGCGTGCCGCGGTCGTTGCCCTGCCGGAACCCCTGCGTCGGGTCGTGCGACTCCCAGAACGTGCGCAGCACGTCCGCGTCCGACACCACCGACGGGTCGTAGGCGACCTGCACGACCTCGGCGTGCCCGGTCAGCCCGGTGCACACCTCCTCGTACGTCGGGTACGGCGTGTACCCGCCCTGGTAGCCCACCGACGTCGCGACGACGCCCGGCAGCTGCCAGAAGACGCGCTCCGCGCCCCAGAAGCAGCCGAGGCCCAGCGTGATCGTGCGCGTGCCCTCCGGCCACGGCCCGCGCAGCGGCGTGCCGAGCACGGTGTGCGTGGCGGGCACGGTGTAGGCGTAGTCCTCGCGGCCGCGCAGGGCGCGCTCCGGCGTGACCATCGTGGCGGCGAGGGCAGATCCGAACAGCCAGCTCATGGTGACTCCCTTCCTCGGGTCCGACGCTCTCAACCGGGCCGCGCGCCCGCGTGTTCCCCGGCCTCCCGAGCGCCTAGCCTGAGCCTGTGACTGACGAGACGCACCCCACGCTGCCCGGATCCGGCGACCTCGCCGCGCACACCGACGACGGGGACTGGTCCGGGGCCGGCTTCGCGACGCGGGCCATCCACGCCGGGCAGGAGCCGGACGGCGCGACGGGCGCGGTGGTGACGCCGATCTACCAGGTCTCGACCTACAAGCAGGACGGCGTCGGCGGGCTGCGCGGCGGCTACGAGTACTCCCGCTCGGGCAACCCGACGCGTGCGGCGCTCGAGGAGGCGCTCCGTGCGGCGGAGGGCGGCGGCGCGGGCTTCGCGTTCGCGTCGGGCCTCGCGGCGGAGGACACGCTGCTGCGCGCCGTGCTGCGGCCCGGTGACCACGTGGTGGTCCCGGACGACGCGTACGGCGGCACGTACCGCCTCATCGCGCGGGTGTTCGGTCCGTGGGGCGTCGAGCACACGCCCGTGGGCCTGTCCGACCCCGACGCCGTGCTGGCCGCCATCCGGCCCGGGCAGACCAAGCTCGTGTGGGTGGAGACGCCGACCAACCCGCTGCTCGGCGTCTCCGACATCGCGGCGCTCGCGGCCCACGCGCGGGCGGCCGGCGCGGTGCTCGTCGTCGACAACACCTTCGCGACCCCGTACCTGCAGCAGCCGATCGCGCTCGGCGCGGACGTCGTCGTGCACTCCACCACCAAGTACATCGGCGGCCACTCCGACGTCGTCGGCGGGGCGCTGGTCGTCGCCGACGGGGCGCAGCTCCCGGTCGGGCTCGAGGGGCCGACCGGCACGACCGCCCTGGCCGACGCGGTGGCGTTCCACCAGAACGCGTCCGGCGCGGTCGCGGGCCCGTTCGACGCGTGGCTGACGCTGCGCGGCCTCAAGACGCTCGCGGTGCGGATGGACCGGCACTGCGCGAACGCCGCGGCGGTCGCGCGGTTCCTCGCCGACCGCGACGACGTCGGCGACGTGCTGTACCCGGGCCTGGACTCGCACCCGGACCACGCCGTCGCCGAGCGTCAGATGTCGGGCTTCGGCGGCATGGTGTCGTTCCGGGCCGGCAGCGCCGAGCGCGCCGCCCGGGTGTGCGCCCGCACCCGCGTGTTCACGCTCGCGGAGTCGCTGGGGGGCGTCGAGTCCCTCATCGAGCTGCCCGCCCGCATGACGCACGGCTCCGTGGTCGGCACGGACCTGGAGGTCCCCGACGACCTCGTGCGGCTGTCCGTGGGCATCGAGGACGAGGCCGACCTGCTCGCCGACCTCGCGCAGGCGCTCGCGTGAGCGCGCCGGGCCTGCCCGGGAAGGGCTGGCGCAGCCGCGCCCGGAGCCGCCGGGCGGTCGCCGCCGAGCCGGCGCCGGTGCTCCACGAGGGCGACCTGACGTCCGGCGCGACGCCCCGCGGCTGGAGCGCCGAGCAGTCGGTGACGCCGTCCGTGCGCGCGGCCGCCGCGTGGTCGTGGCGGTTCCTGCTCATCGTGGCCGCCGCGGCGGCGGCGCTGTGGCTCATCGGCTACTTCCAGATGATCGTGGTGGCCGTCGCCGTCGCGCTGCTGCTGACGGTGCTGCTCACGCCCGTGGCCCGGTGGCTGCGGCGCGTGGCCCGCTTCCCGCGCGCCCTGGCCTCGATCACGTCCGTGCTGCTCCTGCTCGCGGCCGTCACCGGGCTGGTCGTCATCGCCGGCCGGTCCATCGCGGCGGGCTTCGGCGACCTGTCCGACCAGGCGTCCCAGGGCGTCGACGAGGCGCTGCGGTGGCTGTCCGACGGGCCGCTCGGCATCGACACCGTCCAGCTCGACCAGCTCGTCCAGCAGGGCCGGGACCAGCTCTCCGCCAACGCCGACGCCCTGCTGTCCGGCGCGCTGTCCGTGACCACCACGGTCGGGCACGTCGCCGCCGGCGCGCTCATCGCGCTGTTCTGCACGTTCTTCTTCCTGCTCGACGGGCGCACCATCTGGTCCTGGGTGGTCGGGCTGCTGCCGTCGTCGGTGCGGGAGCGGGTGCACCAGGCCGGCCGCCGCGGCATCGTCACGCTGTCCGGCTACACCCGCACGCAGATCCTCGTCGCCCTGGTCGACGCCACCGGCATCGGCCTCGGCGCCGCGATCCTCGGGGTGCCGCTCGCGCTGCCCCTGGCGACGCTGGTGTTCGTCGGCTCGTTCATCCCGATCGTCGGCGCGATCGCGACGGGCGCCGTCGCGGTGCTGGTCGCGCTCGTCGCCAAGGGCTGGGTGATCGCGCTGATCATGCTGGGCGTGGTGCTCGCGGTGCAGCAGATCGAGGGCCACGTGCTCCAGCCGTTCCTCATGGGCCACGCGGTGTCGCTGCACCCGGTCGCGGTGCTGCTGGTCGTCGCCGCGGGGTCGATGGCCGCCGGGATCGTGGGCGCCCTGTTCGCCGTGCCGATCGCCGCCGTGCTCAACACCGTGGTGCTGTACCTGCACGGGCACGACAAGTTCCCGCAGCTCGGCACGGACGACCACCCGGACCTGCGACCACCCGGCCTGTTCTCGCGGCGCGGCGCCGGCGGGGCGGACGCCCGTGTCTGAGCGGACCGACGTGAGCTTCCTGGAGGACGCCCGGGCGGCCGCGCGCCTGCTGGACGGGGTGGCCACCCGGACGCCGGTGGAGTCGTCCCGGGCGCTGTCGCAGGTCGCCGGCGTCCCGGTGCACCTCAAGTGCGAGAACCTGCAGCGGGCCGGGTCGTTCAAGATCCGCGGCGCGTACGTGCGCATGTCGCGGCTGTCGCCCGAGGAGAAGGCCCGCGGGGTCGTCGCGGCCAGCGCCGGCAACCACGCGCAGGGCGTCGCGCTCGCCGCGCAGCTGCTCGGCATCGACGCGGTCGTGTACATGCCGGTCGACGCGGCGCTGCCGAAGATCGCCGCCACCAAGGAGTACGGGGCGGAGGTGCGCCCCCACGGGCACAGCGTCGACGAGGCGCTCGTGGCCGCCCGCGCCGAGGCCGAGCGGACCGGGCGGGTGCTCATCCACCCGTTCGACCACGCGGACATCGTCGCCGGGCAGGGCACGCTCGCGCTCGAGATCCTCGAGCAGGTGCCCGACGTCCGGACCATCGTCGTGCCGCTCGGCGGCGGCGGGCTCGCGGCCGGCATCCAGGCGGTCGTCGCGGAGGCGGCGCCCCACGTCCGGGTGATCGGCGTCCAGGCGGCCCGCGCGGCGGCGTACCCGGCGTCCCTCGTCGCGGGCGAGCCCGTGCCGGCGCCCGAGCTGCACACCATGGCCGACGGCATCGCGGTCGGCACGCCCGGACGGGTGCCGTTCGACGTGCTGCGGCGCCACGCCTGCGAGGTGCGCACCGTCTCCGAGGAGGACCTGTCCCGGGCGCTGCTGCTCGTCGCGGAGCGCGCCAAGCTGCTCGTCGAGCCGTCCGGCGCCGCCGGGGTCGCGGCCGTCATGGCCGCCGGCGCCGGGGACCTCGAGGGCCCCGTGGTGGTCGTGCTGTCCGGCGGCAACATCGACCCCCTGGTGCTGCTCCGGGTCGTCCGGCACGGGCTCGCCGTCTCCGGTCGGTACCTGCAGCTGCGGGTGCGCGTCCACGACACGCCGGGCGCGCTCGCGGGGCTGCTGCGTGAGCTCGCGGCCGCCGGCGGCAACGTCATGCACGTGTCGCACGTCCGCACCGGGGTGGACCTGGAGATCGACGAGGTCGAGATCGAGGTCCAGGTGGAGACCAAGGGCCCCGAGCACTGCGCGCGCCTCCTGCAGAGCCTGCGCGACGCCGGCTTCCGCCTGTCCGAGCACTGACCCCCTGGCGCGACCTCGGCGCGGCCGCGAGGTCGTCAGTCCGGGCCGAGGTCGTC
>JACXUT010000203.1 GCA_014763765.1 Micrococcales bacterium | reverse complement strand
CGGGGGAGGGCGTGGCGGCGGGCGCGCTCGCCGACGGCGGGGCGGACGCGTCGTCCGGTCCCGCGTCGGGCGCGGCGCCCCGGCCGCACGCGGCCAGCAGCAGCGCCGCCGGGACGAGGACGGCGAGCAGAGGACCTCGGGCGACCGTCATCATCGCCTCAGGCTAGGACGGCGTCGGTCGTCCGCGCGCGCGGGGGCCGGTGCCCGGCGCGACCGCCCATCAGGTGGACTCGTGCACCACGATGTGAGACGGCGCCACCGTGGCGTGACAGCCCGTCGGCGACAGGCGTAGGGTCACGGACATGCGGACGAACCTCCTCGTAGTACTTCCCGGGCGCGCCGGCTGAGGCCACGCACGGAAGGCCTCGTCAGCGCGCGCACCCCTCGACCCGCCCCATCCGGGGGCTCGAGGGGTTTTTTCGTGCCGACGGACGCCACCGGCGGCACCACCCGCACCACCCGCACCACGCTCCACCAGCACCGACGCCAGGAGACACCGATGGTCCAGGGCCCCCACCCGGCACCGCCCCGCAGGCCGGCCCCGTCCGCACCCGCGGCCGCCGCCCCCGAGCCGCGCGACGGCGCACGGCTCGCCGAGCCCACCGCGATCCGGCCGCGTCCCGTCGTCACCGAGCAGGTGACCGGCGCGAAGTCGATCGTCCGCTCGCTCGAGGAGGCCGGCGCCGAGGTCGTCTTCGGCATCCCCGGCGGCGCGATCCTGCCGACCTACGACCCGCTCATGGACTCCACCCGCCTGCGGCACATCCTCGTGCGGCACGAGCAGGGCGGCGGCCACGCGGCCGCCGGGTACGCCCACGCCACCGGGAGGGTCGGCGTCTGCATGGCGACCTCCGGGCCGGGCGCGACGAACCTCGTCACGCCGATCGCCGACGCGAACATGGACTCCATCCCCATGGTGGCCATCACCGGCCAGGTCGGCGCCTCGCTGATCGGCACGGACGCGTTCCAGGAGGCCGACATCGTCGGCATCACGCTGCCGATCACGAAGCACAACTACCTCGTGACCGACCCCGCCGACATCCCGCGCACCATCGCCGAGGCGTTCCACATCGCCTCGACCGGCCGCCCGGGACCCGTGCTGGTCGACATCGCCAAGTCGGCCATGCAGACGGACACCACGTTCAGCTGGCCGCAGCAGATGGACCTGCCGGGCTACCACCCGGTGACCAAGCCGCACGGCAAGCAGATCCGCGAGGCCGCCCGCCTGCTCGCCACCGCCCGCCGCCCGGTGCTCATGGTCGGCGGCGGCGTCATCCGCTCCGGCGCCTCCGCGGAGCTGCGTCGCCTGGTCGACGCCTCCGGTGCCGCCGTCGTGACGACCCTCATGGCCCGCGGCGCCCTGCCCGACACCCACCCGCAGCACCTCGGGATGCCCGGCATGCACGGCACGGTCGCCGCCGTCGCGGCGCTGCAGAAGGCCGACCTCGTCGTGGCGCTCGGCGCGCGGTTCGACGACCGCGTCACCGGCAAGCTCTCGTCGTTCGCGCCGTCCGCGACCATCGTGCACGCCGACATCGACCCCGCGGAGATCGGCAAGAACCGCGCGGCGGACGTGCCGATCGTCGGCGACCTGCGGGAGGTCATCACCGACCTGCTGCCGGAGCTCGCCAAGGAGCAGGCGCACCACGGCAAGCCGGACCTCGAGGCGTGGTGGCGGCAGATCGACGCCTGGCGCGAGACGTTCCCGCTCGGCTACGACGAGCCGAGCGACGGCCACCTCGCCCCGCAGCACGTCATCTCCCGCATCGGGGAGATCTCCGGCCCGGAGTCGATCTTCGTGGCCGGCGTCGGGCAGCACCAGATGTGGGCCGCGCAGTTCATCAAGTACCAGCGGCCCAACTCGTGGCTGAACTCCGGCGGGCTCGGGACCATGGGCTTCTCGGTGCCCGCGGCCATGGGGGCGAAGGTCGGCGACCCGGACCGCACGGTCTGGGCCATCGACGGCGACGGCTGCTTCCAGATGACCAACCAGGAGCTCGCCACCTGCACGATCAACGACATCCCGATCAAGGTGGCGGTGATCAACAACTCCTCGCTCGGCATGGTGCGGCAGTGGCAGACGCTGTTCTACGAGTCGCGCTACTCCAACACCGACCTGCACACCGGGCACGGCACCGTGCGCGTCCCCGACTTCGTGAAGCTCGCCGACGCGTACGGCGCCGTCGGGCTCCGGTGCGAGACCGCCGCGGACGTGGACGCCACGATCCAGCGGGCCATGGAGATCGACGACCGGCCCGTCGTCGTGGACTTCACGGTGTCGCGCGACTCGATGGTGTGGCCGATGGTCGCCGCCGGCGTGAGCAACGACGACATCCAGTACGCCCGGGGCATCAGCCCGGCGTGGGACCGCGAAGACTGACCCGGGAGCGAGCAGATCATGAGCCGTCACACCCTCTCCGTCCTCGTGGAGAACAAGCCCGGTGTGCTGACCCGCGTCGCGGGCCTGTTCGCCCGGCGCTCGTTCAACATCCACTCCCTCGCCGTGGGCCCGACCGAGCACGAGGAGATCTCGCGCATCACGGTCGTGGTCGACGTCGACGAGCTGCCGCTGGAGCAGGTCACCAAGCAGCTGAACAAGCTCATCAACGTCATCAAGATCGTCGAGCTCGAGGACGCCGCCTCCGTGCAGCGCGAGCTGCTGCTGGTGAAGGTGCGCGCCGAGGGCGGCACCCGCACGCAGGTGCTCGAGGTCGTCGACCTGTTCCGCGCCCACGTGGTGGACGTCGTGCCCGACACCGTCACCATCGAGGCCACCGGCTCGCCGGCGAAGCTCACGGCGCTGCTCGCGGCGCTCGAGCCGTTCGGCGTCCGCGAGATCGTCCAGTCCGGCACCGTGGCCATCGGCCGCGGGCCGCGTTCCATCACCGACCGCGCGCTCGAGCGCGTGAGCCGGTCCGCCTGACCACCCGACCCGCACCGTCCCACACACAAGGAGATCCATCGTGGCTGAGCTGTTCTACGACGACGACGCCGACCTGTCGGTCATCCAGAGCAAGAAGGTCGCCGTCATCGGCTACGGCAGCCAGGGGCACGCGCACGCGCTGAACCTGCGCGACTCGGGCGTCGACGTCACCGTCGGCCTGCGCGAGGGCTCGTCGTCCCGCGCGAAGGCCGAGAACGAGGGCCTCGCGGTCGCCGGGGTCGCCGAGGCCGTGCAGGGCGCCGACGTCGTCGTGATCCTCGCGCCGGACCAGGTGCAGCGGCACATCTACCGCGACGAGATCGCCCCGAACCTCAAGGACGGCGCGGCCCTGGTCTTCGGCCACGGCTTCAACATCCGGTTCGGCTACATCAAGCCCGAGGCCGGGCACGACATCGTCATGGTCGCCCCGAAGGGCCCCGGCCACCTCGTGCGCCGCGAGTACGTCGACGGCCGTGGCGTGCCGGTGATCGTCGCCGTCGAGCAGGACGCGTCCGGCTCGGCCTGGGACCTCGCGCTGTCCTACGCCAAGGGCATCGGCGGCCTGCGCGCCGCGGGCATCAAGACCACGTTCACGGAGGAGACCGAGACCGACCTGTTCGGCGAGCAGGCGGTCCTCTGCGGCGGCGTGTCGCAGCTGATCCAGTACGGGTTCGAGACGCTGACGGAGGCCGGCTACCAGCCCGAGGTCGCGTACTTCGAGGTGCTGCACGAGCTCAAGCTGATCGTCGACCTCATCTTCGAGGGCGGCATCACCAAGCAGCGCTGGTCGGTCTCCGACACGGCCGAGTACGGCGACTACGTCTCCGGCCCCCGGGTCATCACGCCCGACGTGAAGGAGAACATGAAGGCCGTCCTCGCGGACATCCAGAACGGCGCGTTCGCGGAGCGGTTCATCGCCGACCAGGACGCCGGCGCCCCGGAGTTCCAGGCGCTGCGCGCGAAGGGCCAGAACCACCCGATCGAGCCCGTCGGCCGCGAGCTGCGCAAGCTGTTCGCCTGGGTGAAGCCGTCGGACACCGACTACGTGGAGGGCTCGGCCGCGCGCTGAGCACGCACCGCCGACGCGAGCGGGGTCCCGGGGGTTCGTCCCCGGGGGCCCCGCTCCGTCCGTCCGCGGGGGAGGATGGCGGGATGGGTGCGACGAGCGAGGGGCCGGCGGACGGCGTGGACGTGGGCGCGGAGATCCTCACGTTCTGGGAGATCGCGCGGGTGCGGGCGGGGGTGGTGCGGCTGGTGTCGGTGACCGGGCCGGACGTGCACGGCACCCTCGTGCCGCCGACGTGGTCCGCCGGGGAGGACCCGGAGGAGGCGGACCGGTTCCTCGCCCGGGTGCTCGACGGCACGGCGACGACGTCCTCGACCGCGCTGGCGGACCTCGAGGACGCGGACCAGCCGCTGCCGGTGCGGGGCGACCTCGCGATCGTGCTCGACGGAGCGGGCCACCCGGGGGCGCTGATCCGGACGACCGAGGTGCGGACCGTGCGGTCCGGGGAGCCGGGGGCGGGCGGCGACGCGGGCGCTCCGGTGGTGGTGGAGCGGTTCGAGCTGCTCTACCCGCGGTCGTCCGACCGCTGAGACAGTCGTCCCGACGGGTGGGACGCACGGCTAGGGTGGGAGACATGGCGCAGCAGATCAACCTGGCGGTCGTCGCGGGTGACGGCATCGGTACCGAGGTCGTGGAGCAGGGGCTGCTCGCGCTGGAGGCGGCGCTGTCCGGCACCGGCACCACGGTCGCCACGACGGACTTCGACCTCGGCGCGCGCCGCTGGCACGCCACGGGGGAGACCCTCACCGACGACGACCTCGCCGCGATCCGCACGCACGACGCGATCCTGCTCGGCGCCATCGGCGACCCGAGCGTGCCGTCCGGCGTGCTGGAGCGCGGGCTGCTGCTCAAGCTGCGCTTCGCGCTCGACCACTACGTCAACCTGCGGCCCGCCAAGCTGTACCCGGGCGTCGCGTCGCCGCTGGCCGCGCCCGGCGACGTCGACTTCGTGGTCGTCCGCGAGGGCACCGAGGGCCCGTACGTCGGCAACGGCGGCGCGATCCGCGTGGGGACGCCGCACGAGATCGCCAACGAGGTCAGCGTCAACACCGCGTTCGGCGTCGAGCGCGTGGTCCGCGACGCGTTCGCCCGCGCCGCCGCCCGCCCGCGCAAGAAGCTCACGCTCGTGCACAAGCACAACGTCCTCGTGCACGCCGGCCACCTGTGGCGGCGCACCGTCGAGGCCGTGAACGCCGAGTTCCCCGACGTGACGGTCGACTACCTCCACGTCGACGCGGCGACGATCTTCCTCGTCACCGACCCGGCCCGGTTCGACGTCATCGTCACCGACAACCTGTTCGGCGACATCCTCACCGACCTCGCCGGCGCCATCGTCGGCGGCATCGGGCTGGCCGCGTCCGCGAACATCAACCCGGACCGCACCGCGCCGAGCATGTTCGAGCCCGTGCACGGCTCCGCCCCGGACATCGCCGGGCAGGGCAAGGCCGACCCCACCGCGACCGTGCTGTCCGTCGCGCTGCTGCTCGACCACCTCGGCGAGCACGACGCCGCCGCGCGCGTCGAGGCCGCGGTCGCCGCCGACGTGGCGGAGCGGGGGACGCGAGTACGGTCGACGGCCGAGGTGGGCAAGGACCTCGCCGCGCGCATCGCCGGCTGAGCGCCCCACCCGCGCGGACCCGTCCGCGCCTGTCCACCCCGGCCGTCGCCCAGGTACCGTCGTCCCGACTCCTGGTTGAAAGGCCGCCACCGATGAGCATCTCCGACACCGACCTCGCGTTCGAGGTCCGCCCCACCGACACCCCCACCCCCCAGGCCGAGCGGGAGTCGCTGCTCGCCACGCCGAAGTTCGGCACCGTCTTCACCGACCACATGGCCCGCGCCTCCTGGACGCAGGGCCTCGGCTGGCACGACCGCCGGGTCGAGAAGTACGGCCCGCTGCAGCTCGACCCCGCGACCGCGGTGCTGCACTACGCCCAGGAGATCTTCGAGGGGCTCAAGGCGTACCGGCACGACGACGGCTCGGTCTGGACGTTCCGGCCCACCGCGAACGCCGAGCGCCTGCAGCGGTCCGCGCGCCGCCTGGCCCTGCCCGAGCTCCCGACCGAGGACTTCCTCGCGTCGATCACCGCGCTCGTGCGCACCGACCTCGACTGGGTGCCGTCGGGCGAGGAGACCAGCCTGTACCTGCGGCCGTTCATGTACGCGTCGGAGGCGTTCCTGGGCGTGCGGCCGTCGCTGCAGGCGGAGTACCTGGTCATCGCCTCGCCGGTCGGCTCGTACTTCGCCGGCGGCGTGAAGCCGGTGTCCATCTGGGTGTCCCAGGACTACGCCCGCGCGGGCGCCGGCGGCACGGGGGCGGCCAAGTGCGGCGGCAACTACGCCGCGAGCCTGCTGCCGCAGCAGGAGGCGTACGCCCGCGGCTGCGAGCAGGTGTGCTTCCTCGACGCCGCCACCGGGACCCTCCTGGAGGAGCTCGGCGGCATGAACGTGTTCGTCGTCGGCGCCGACGGCTCGGTGTCGACCCCGCGGCTGTCCGGGTCGATCCTCGAGGGCGTCACCCGGTCGTCGATCCTCACGCTGCTGACCGAGCAGGGCCGGGAGATCCGGGAGCGCGACATCCCGCTGACGGAGCTGCTCGCGGGGCTGCGCGACGGATCTGTCGCCGAGGTGTTCGCCTGCGGCACGGCCGCCGTCGTGACGCCGATCGGGCGGCTCGCGGGCGGGGACTTCGACGTCACGGTCGGCGACGGCACCGCCGGCGCGGTGACCACCGGCATCCGCGCGGCCCTGACGGACATCCAGTACGGCCGCGCCGCGGACCCGCACGGCTGGATGCACCGCCTGGCCTGACGCGGTGCGGCCGACCCGGAGCGCGTCCACGTGGCCGAGGTCGTCAGTCCGGGCCGAGGTCGTCATGCCGACGTGACGACCTCGGCCCGACGTGACGACCTCGCCGGAGCGCCGAGAGCCGGCAGGTGGGGGTGCGCGGGCGTCCCGGGGGG
>JACXUT010000202.1 GCA_014763765.1 Micrococcales bacterium | reverse complement strand
GCGCGGGACGGCGCCGCGGGGGCTCGGCGGGGGAGTCGTGGGCACGGACGGCAGCCTAGGTGCCGCACGACGACGCTCAACCGGACAAATCGCCCGCAGAGGCCGCCAATAGCACTCTTCCGCTTGACTACGCCGAACGACACGCGTGTAATTCCCTGGAACGGCCCGTGCTGCGGCAGCCGCTGACCACTGATCACCGAGCACGACGGGGGAGGCACACATGTGGAGTCTGCTCGATGACGAGGGACCCTTCCCGTCCGACGCCGGAGCCGAGGCTCCCCGCCAGGACCCGGCGCTCGCGAGCGTCCTGCCGCTGTTCGGCGCGCCCGAGGACGACGGCATCATGGGCTGGCAGGAGCGCGCGCTGTGCGCCCAGACCGACCCCGAGGCGTTCTTCCCCGAGAAGGGCGGCTCGACCCGCGAGGCCAAGAAGGTCTGCTCCGGCTGCGAGGTGCGGGGCGAGTGCCTGGAGTACGCGCTGGAGCACGACGAGCGCTTCGGCATCTGGGGCGGGCTCTCCGAGCGCGAGCGGCGCAAGCTCAAGCGGCGTGTGGTCTGACCCCCGCCTCGCGGGGGTGCTGACGTCGTGAGCACCACCGCGCCGGACGCCCCCGCGCCCGCCACCGGGTCGCTGGCCGCGCCGGCGCCCGTGACGGCGGTGCTCGTGACCCACGGCGTCACGGGCTTCCTGGCGACCTCGCTGCGCGCGCTGGCCGCGCAGGTGCGAGCGCCCGCCCGCGTCCTGGTCGTCGACGCCGGCGACCGCCCCGACCCCGCCCTCGCGGCGACCGTCCGCGACGCCGGCCTCCCCGCCGGCAGCACCACCGTCCTGACCGCCACCGGCGCGCGGACCTTCGGCGACGCGGTGCGTGCGGTGGTCGCGGCCGAGCGCGCCGGCGCCCCGCGCTGGCTGTGGCTGCTCCACGACGACTCCGCGCCCGACCCCTCCGCGCTGGCCGAGCTGGTCCGGGCCGTCGAGGCCGCCCCCTCGGTGGCCGTCGCCGGCGTGAAGCAGCGCACCTGGACCGCGCCGGCGCGGCTGCTCGAGGTCGGCGTGCGCACGTCGCTGTCCGGTCGCCGGACGGTGGACGTCGAGCCCGGGGAGGTCGACCAGGGCCAGCACGACGGGCGCGAGGACGTGCTGGGCGTCGGACTGGTCGGTGCGCTCGTGCGTCGCGACGTCTGGGAGGACCTGCGCGGCACCGACCCCGCCCTGGGCCCGTTCGGCGACGGGCTGGACCTGTGCCGTCGTGCGCGGCTCGCGGGCCACCGGGTCGTGGTCGTGCCCGCCGCCGTGGTCCGGCACGCCCAGGCCGGCTACCACGCGCTGCGCGACCCGGGTACCGACGTCGCGCAGGTCGTGGACCTCGACGCGGACGGGGAGCCCGACAACGCCGACCCGCGCCGCTCGTACGCCGCCCGGCGCACCGCCCTGCTGCACCAGCGCCTGGTCTGGGCGCCGCTGCCGCTCCTGCCGCTCGTCGCGGTGATGGCCGTCCTCGCCGGCGCGGTCAGGGTGCTGGTGCGCATCGCCGGCAAGGAACCCGTGCTCGCCGCCGCCGAGGTCGCCGCCCCGCTGCGCGCCCTCGGCCGCCCCGCCGCCGTGGTGCGGGCGCGCCGGCAGGCCCGCCGCACGCGGCGCCTGCCGCGGCGGACGCTGCGCCCGCTGCAGGCCGACGCCCGCACCGTGTGGCGCCAGTGGCGCGACCGGCGCCTCACGCGGGCGGAGGCCCGCCGCGTCGTGCGGGCGCCCTCGGAGCTCGAGCTGCGCGAGCTCGCGGCCCTCGCGGTGCGCCGTCGGGCCGTGCTCGGTGCGCTCGCGGTGGTGCTCGTGGCGGTCACCGCCGTCGCGTTCGGCCCGCTGGTCACCCGGACGCTCGGGGGCCAGGCGCTGGTGGGCGGGGCGCTCGTCAGCGCCGCCTCCGGCCTCGGCGACGTCTGGGACGCGACGACGAGCACCTGGGTCGCGGGCGGGCTGGGCAACCCCGGCCCGGCGGACGCGCTGCTGACCGCGCTGCTGCCCGGCACGGCGCTCGCCGGGGGCAGCCTCGCGGTCGCCGTCACGGTGCTGCTGCTCGGCTCCGTGCTGCTCGCCGGGCTCGGCGCGTGGTTCGCCGCCGGCGCGGCGACGCGGTCGGTCGGCGTGCGGGCGTGGGCGGCCGTGGTCTGGGCGGCGCTGCCGAGCCTGCTGCTCGCCGCCGGTCAGGGGCGCGTGGGGGCCGTGCTGGTGCACGTGGCGCTGCCGTGGCTCGTGCTCGCGCTGGCCCGGGCGGTCGGCGTGCAGCAGGTCGACGTCGTGCTGCCGGGGGTCGCCACGGCCGCCCGGGGCGCCGAGGCACCGCGCCCGGGCGCCGACCCCGGGGCGGACGAGTGGCCGGACCCCGAGGCGTGGGCGCGGGCCGGCGGGCACGGCGCGGCGGACGCGGGCGACGACGCGGACGGGCACGAGGACGACGGTCCGGTCCGGGTCGGCCGCGGCCAGGACGACCGCCCGGAGCCGGCCGAGCGCCCGGGGCGGGACGACCTCGCCGGCGGGGACGCGCCGACCCCGGTGCGCGGCACGCCGACGGTGGCCGCGAGCGGCAGCCGCGGACCCGCGTCCGTGACGGCCCCGGTGGACGGGGACGCTCCCGGGGCGGAGCGCGACGCCCGGGCCGCGGACGAGGACGCCGCGGACGGGGGACGCGCCGCGACGGAAGGGCCCGCCGCCGGCACCCCCGACGCCGCCTCCCGCGTGCCCGACGGCGACGCCGTCCCGCCCCCCGCCCGGCCGTCCGGCTCGATCGCGGCGGCCGCCGCCGCGTCGCTCGCCTTCGCCGCCGTCGCGGCGGGTGCACCGTCCCTGCTGCTGCCCGGCGTGCTCGTGCTGCTGGTCGCAGCCGCGTGCTCCCCGGCGGGCCGCCGGGGGCGCGTCGTGCTGGCGGCCGTGCCCGCGCTGGTCCTGCTCGGCCCGACCCTCGCCGCCGCCGTCTCTCGGGGCACCGAGGGCGTGCGGCTGCTGCTCGCCGACCCGGGCGCACCGACCGCGTCGTCGGCGCCCTCGGCGACGGCGGCGCTGCTGGGCGTGCCCGCGGACGCGGGCGCGCTCGTGCCGTCGTGGCTGCCGCTGCCCGACGCGGTCGCCGCGTGGTGGCCGGCGGTGCCGGGCGGCGCGATCGCCCTCCTGGCCCTCCTCGCGCTGCTGCGGGGCGCCCCGCACGCGCGGGCGGTGCGCCTGGGCTGGTTCACGGCGGCCGTCGGCGTCGGAGCGGCCCTGGTCGCGGTGCGGGTCGTGGTCGGGGACGACGACGGCACGGCGGTGACCGGGTGGGCCGGCGCGGGGGCGTCCGTCGCCGCCGCGGGGCTCCTCACGGCCGCGGTCGTCGGCACGCGGGGCCTGAGCGCGCGGCTGGGCCGGGCGACGTTCGGCTGGCGGCAGCTCACGGCGGTCGCGGTGGCGGCGGTCGTGGTCGTGCTGCCGCTGGTCGCCTGGGGCGGGTGGGCGCTGGACGTCCGGCACGGCACCGCCTCGGAGCTGCGCACCATGGACCGGGCGGTCGTCCCGGCCATCGGGCGGCAGACGCAGCAGTCCGAGGACGCGCCGCGCGTGCTCGCGCTGACCCCGTCGGACGACGGCCGCGTCACCGAGTGGCAGCTGCTGCGGGGCGACGGACCGCGCGTCCTGGACGACGCCGCGGCCACCCGCACCGCCGGGCTGGACGGGCCGCTCGGCGACCCGTCGGCGGCGGAGGCCGACGAGGCCACCGCCGAGGTGCAGGCCGCCGTGGGCCGGCTGTCGGTGGGCTCGAGCACCGACGTGGCGGCCCAGCTCGCGGCGCTCGCGGTGGCGGACGTGCTCGTGCCGCCGCTGCCCGCCGACCGTTCCGGCGAGGTGGCGGCCCAGCAGGCCCGCGCGTCGCTGATCGGTCGCCTGGACTCGACGCCCGGCCTGGAGCGGATCACCGACGGCCGCAGCGGCGTGATCTGGCGGGTGCAGCCCTCCGCGGACGCGTCCTCGGGCACGGCCGTCACCGCGTGGGCGCGGCTGGTGCCGGACGCCGGGGCGGTCCGCGACGCCGAGCGGCTGACGGGCGACGGCGCCGAGGCCGTGCCGGCGCAGCCCGGCGTCGTCGGGCGCGTCGACACCCGGATCGGGCCCGGCGACGAGGGCCGGCTGCTCGTGCTGGCCGAGCGCAGCGACCGCGGCTGGCGGGCGACGCTCGACGGCCGGCCGCTGCGGGCCGTCGACGACGGGTGGCGTCAGACCTTCGAGGTGGGCGCGTCGGGCGGGCGGCTCGTCGTCGTGCACGACGCCCCCGGTGAGACGGCGTGGACCGTGGCGCAGGTGGTGGTCGGCGTGCTGGCGCTGCTGCTCGCGCTGCCGGTCCGGCGCAGGCGGGCGGGACGACGATGACCACGACCACGACGCACGGCACGTCCCCGGTGGCGCGGCGGGGCGGGCGCACGGTGCGGATCCTGTCCGGCCTGGTGGTGCTCGGCCTGGCCGGTGGCGCCGTCGCGGTCGCGGCCGTCGCGCCCGCGCCCCGGCCCTCCGCGGTGCCGCCGGCGGCCGTCGCCGTGGACGCCGGCCGGACGACGCTGGTGTGCCCCGGGCCGCTGCGGCTGCCGGACGAGGACGGCGCGGGGGACTCCGAGTTCGACCGCGTGCCGGTGGCCCCGGTCGAGTCGGTCACCGCGTTCGACGTGCAGCTGTCCGGCTCCGCGTCGCTGACCCCGCTCGGCGGCGACGCGACCGCGTTCGACGCCGGGGCGGCGGCGCTGTCCTCCCCGCCCGCCCCCGTGGTGCTGCGGGCCGACCCCCTCGACGGGGAGCCGGCCCGCGTCGCCGGCGTGACGTCGTCGCGCGTGACCGACGGCGACCTGCGCGGGCTCGCCGCCGGGTCGTGCGCGCGCCCGGCGTCCGACCTGTGGCTGGTCGGCGGCAGCACGTCGCTGGAGAGCACCGCGGACCTCGTCGTCGTGAACCCCGGCGCCACCCCCGCCGAGGTCACCGTCGAGCTGTGGGGCCCGTCGGGTCCCGTGGACCTCGGCGCCGGCGCGACCACGCTCGTGGCTCCCGGCGAGCAGCGCGTGGTCGTGCTGCCGGGCGTCGCGGCGGAGCAGCGCCGGATCGCGGTGCACCTGTCCGCCGCGGGCGGCCAGGTCTCGGCCTACCTCCAGGACTCGCTGCTCGACGGGTTCACGCCCCGGGGCACCGACCTCGTGACGCCCGGCGCCCCGCCCGCGACGACGCAGCTCGTCCCGGGCATCCGGGTCCCGGCCGCCGACGTCGACGACCCCGAGGCCGGGGTGCTGCGCGTGCTCGCGCCGGGTGACGGCGGCGCGACCGCCGCCGTGCGCCTGCTGGGCCCGGACGGGGACGTCGTCCTGCCGGGAGCCGAGCGGCTGGAGCTCACCGCGGGGGAGGTCACCGACCTGTCGCTCGGCGGGCTCCCGGCCGGGACGTACACCGCCGTGGTCGAGGCGGACGCCCCGGTCGTGGCGTCGGCCGCGCTGGCCCGGGAGGGCGACGCCGGCGAGCTCGACGACCAGCCGCGCCTCGAGCGGGCGTGGAGCGCGTCGACGCCGGCCGGCGGCGGTCTGGTGGCCGTCCCCGCGGGGGCCGACGGCTACCTGACGCTCGGCGCCGTGCCGACGGGGGACGCCGTCGGCTCGGGCGACGGCCCCGCGCCCAGCGCCTCCGCCGCGCCGAGCCCGGAGCCGACCCAGGGCCAGCGCCCCGACCCCGACGCGGAGGAGGACGCCCCGGCGGGCCCGGTCACGACGGTGACGCTGCGCGCGCACCGCGCCGACGGGGAGGTGGCGGACCAGGACGTCGAGGTGCCGGTGGGCTCGACGGTCTCGGTCCCGGTCGCGGACCTCGCGGACGACGTCGTCGGCGTGGAGGTGCTGCCCGCGGACGACCCCGCCGCGGACGTCGCCTGGGCCCTGGTCGCGATGGTGGAGCGCGGCGACGGGAACCTGCTGTCGGTCGTCTCCCCGCTCACCGACTCCGAGTCGGTGACGCAGGCGCAGGTGCGCGAGGGCCGCCGCGTCGGCCTGGACTGAACCGCCGAGCCCGACCGCCCCGGGACCGTCGCCTGCTCAGCGGGCCGCGCGCAGCTCCAGCGCCTCGCGCAGGCGCAGCCCGGCCGAGACGGCGACCCGCACCGGCCAGTGGTACCACCGGGAGTAGCGCCGGTGCAGGTAGCGCTCGGCGGACCGGTGGTGCGCGGAGATCATCGCCGCCGGCCGGGCCTTCCACGACACGCCGCCCACGTGCGTGACGCGCGCCGACGGCACGTAGAGGTTCGCCCACCCGGCCAGCGCGAGGCGCTCGCCGAGGTCGACGTCCTCGAAGAACATGAAGTAGTCCTCGTCGAACCCGCCGACGGCCTCGAACGCCTCGCGGCGCAGCAGCAGGCACGCGCCGGACAGCCACCCGGCCACGCGCTCGGCGCCGACCGTCTCCTGGCGCCGCTGGTACGCGCGCGTCCAGGGGTTGCCCGGCCAGACCTTGCCCAGCACCGCGTGACCGGCGCCCTGGGTCAGCGACGGCAGCTCGCGCGCCGAGGGGTACACGCTGCCGTCCTCGTTGAGCAGTGCGGGGCCGAACGCACCGGCGCCGGGGTGCCGGCCAGCGGCCTCGAGCAGCCGGTCGAGCGACCCGGGCTCCCACACGACATCGGGGTTCGCGACCACGAGCCAGGGCTGGTGGGCGCCGCGCGCGCCGGCGTTCGCGCCGCCGCCGTAGCCGAGGTTCGCCCCGGGGCGCAGGACGCGCCCGCCCGCCGCCGCGGCGACCCGGTCGGCGACCTCCGGGTCGGTGCCGTTGTCCACGAGCACCAGCTCGACGTCCGCGGTCGTCGCGTCGGCCAGCGAGCGCGTGAAGGCGGTGAGCTCGTCGCCGGGGTGGAACACCACCGACACCACGCGGACGGCCGGGCGGTCGGGGCCGTCCGCGTGGTGTCGGTGGTGTTC
>JACXUT010000201.1 GCA_014763765.1 Micrococcales bacterium | reverse complement strand
CCGGGACGACCGCGGCGGGCCGCGGGAGGGTCGTCGCGGGTTCGACGGCGAGCGTCGGGGCCCGGGGGGCTCGGACGAGCGGCGGCCTCTGCGTCGTGGACCGCACCGCGGGGACGACCAGCGGGACACCCGACCGCCCCAGCCCGTCCGGGTGTACGGCCCGGACATCCCGGACGACGTGGAGTTCAGCCAGCTCGACCGCGAGGTCCGGGCGCGGCTGCGGACCCTGAGCAAGGACAACGCGTTCGTCGTCGGGCGTCACCTCGTCATGACCGGGCGGCTGCTCGACGTCGACCCGGAGCTCGCGTACGAGCACGCCCAGGCCGCGGTGCGGCACGGCGGCCGGGTGGACGTGGTGCGGGAGGCCGCCGGTCTGGCGGCGTACCGGACCGGGCGCTTCGCCGAGGCGCTGCGGGAGCTGCGCACGGTCCGGCGCCTGAACGGGTCGTCGGAGCACCTCGCCGTGATGGCCGACTGCGAGCGCGGCCTGGGGAGGCCCGAGCGTGCGATCGCCCTCGCGGCCGAACCCGAGGCGGAGCAGCTCGACGTGCAGGGCCGGGTGGAGCTGGCGATGGTGGTCAGCGGGGCACGGCTCGACATGGGCGACCCCGACGCGGCCCTCGCGGCTCTGTCGGGGATCGCGACGGGGACGGTGCGGACGGTCCTGGGCGCCCGGGTCGTCCAGGCGCGGGCCGAGGCGCTGCGGGCAGCCGGCCGCACCGCGGAGGCTGACGCCGCCGAGGCCGCGGTCCCCGCGGCGCTGATGGCGCAGGTCGCGGACCCCGAGCCGGACGAGGACGTCGTCGTGTTCGACCTCGAGGAGGACGACGAGGTCGAGGGCGTCACCGACGAGTCTGCGGTCGGGGTCGAGCCGGACCAGTCCGCCGGGGCCGCCGACGCGGCGACCCCCGAGCCCGACACGGAGGACGAGTGACCGACGCACGCCTGCTCGGCAGCGACATCCCGCTGGCCGAGCGCTACGACCTGGCCCTCGTCGACCTGGACGGCGTCGCGTACCGGGGGCACGAGCCCATCGACGGGGCGTCGGCCGGGCTCGCCGGTGCGCGCGCCGCGGGCATGCGCCTGGTGTTCGTGACGAACAACGCGTCGCGGGAGCCGGAGTCCGTGGCCGAGCAGCTCACGTCCCTGGACATCCCGACGCGGCCGGACGAGGTGATGACGGCGGCGCGGGCCGCGGCGTCGCTGCTGGCCACCCGGCTGGAGCGTGGCGCCACGGTCCTCGTGGTGGGCGGCGCGGGCCTGCTGACCGCGGTGCGGGAGGCGGGCTTCACGGTCGTGACGTCCGCGCAGGACCGGCCCGACGCCGTGGTGCAGGGCTTCGCGCCCGAGCTCGGCTGGGCCCAGCTGGCGGAGGCGGCGTACGCCGTGGCCGGCGGCGCCTGGTTCGTGGCGAGCAACCTCGACAAGAGCCTGCCGACCGCCCGCGGGTTCGCGCCCGGGAACGGCGCGCTCGTGGGCGCGGTCACGGCGGCCACCGGCGTCGTCCCGGACAGCGCGGGCAAGCCGGCGTCGACCATGTACGAGATGGCGGTCGAGCGCGCCGGTGCCCGCGCGGCCCTGGTGGTCGGCGACCGCCTCGACACCGACCTGGCGGGCGCCCGGTCGGGCGGGTTCGACGGGCTGCACGTGCTGACGGGCGTCAGCACGGCGCGGGACGACGTGCTCGCGCCCGCGGGGCTGCGTCCCCACTTCATCGCGGCGGACCTCGGCGGGCTCCTGGTCCCGCACCCCGCGCCGGTTCCCGGCGGCGAGGGGTGGTGGACCTGCGGCGAGGCCGCGGCGCGCGTGGTGGACGGCCGGCTCGACCTCGGGTCGTCTCCCGCGGGCATCGACCTGGTGCGGGCGGCGTGCGCGGCAGCGTGGGAGTCTGCCGACGCCGGGCGGGCGGTCGACCCGGGCTCCGTCCCGGAGCTGCGTGTCGGTCCGGGGCAGGCGGCTGGCGTCGGAGCAGGCCGGTAGCCTGACGGAGGCGGGGGCACGTCAGCACCGGTGGATGGAGAGTGGGACTCGTGGAGCCGACGGGCGACCAGGTGGTGGACGAGGCGCTGTCGCGCCTGACCGACGTCACCGGGCTGGGGCTGCGTGAGCAGCTCGCCGTCTTCGACGCCGTCCACGCCGCCCTCCAGGACCGCCTCGCCGACGCGGAGGGCTGAGGCGCGTGGCGACGCGTGTCGACGCCGCGCTGGTGCGCGACGGGCTCGCCCGGTCGCGCCGGCACGCGGCCGAGCTGATCGCCGCCGGCCGCGTGGTCGTGGACGGCGCCGCCGTCCGCAGGCCCGCGCTGCCGCTCGCGGACGGTCAGCGGCCGGAGGTCGTCGGTGACGGGACGCCGGACGACGACTGGGCGTCGCGCGGTGCGCACAAGCTGCTGGGGGCGCTCACCGCCTTCGAGGTGGACGTCACCGGTCGCGACTGCCTGGACGCGGGCGCGAGCACCGGCGGTTTCACCGACGTGCTGCTGCGCGGGGGAGCGCGCCGGGTGGTCGCGGTGGACGTCGGGCACGGGCAGCTCGTGGACCGGCTGCGCGCGGACCCGCGGGTGGAGGCCCGCGAGGGCGTCAACGTCCGGTACCTCGCCCCGGGCGACGTCGAGCCGGCGCCGGGGCTCGTGGTGGGCGACCTCTCGTTCATCTCGCTCCGGCTGGTGCTCCCCGGCCTGGTGGCGGTCGCGGCGCCGGACGCCGACCTCATCGTGCTGGTCAAGCCGCAGTTCGAGGTCGGGAGGGAGCGGCTCGGCGCCGGTGGCGTGGTGCGGTCGCCCGGGCAGCGCGCGCAGGCGGTGCTCGACGTCGCCGCCGCGGCGGGCGACCTCGGTCTCGCGGTGCTCGGCGTGGCCCGCAGCCCGCTGCCCGGCCCGAGCGGCAACGTGGAGTACTTCCTGCACCTGCGGCGGGGCCCGGCGGGCCTCGTGGGCGAGCGCCTGGCCGCGCGGGTGCACGAGGTCGTGGACGACGGAGAGGGTGCAGGGGCATGAGCAGCAGGAGGGTCCTGGTCGTCACGCACAGCGGGCGGCCCGAGGCGGTGACGGCGACCGAGGAGGCCGCCGCCGCGCTGTCGGCGGCCGGGTTCACGCCCGTCCTCGCCGGGGAGGACGTCCCCGGGATGGCGTTCCACGACATCGAGCTCGCGATGATCCTCGGCGGCGACGGGACGATCCTGCGCGCGGCGGAGCTCGCACGCGGAGCCGGCGTGCCGCTGCTCGGGATCAACCTCGGCCACGTCGGGTTCCTCGCGGAGAGCGAGCGGGACGACATCAAGGAGGCCGTGCGCCGCATCGCGGCGGGGGACTACACGGTCGAGGAGCGGACCACCCTGCAGGTGCAGGTGCAGGTCCCCGGCCGGGCGGACCCGCTGACGTCGTGGGCGCTGAACGAGGCCGCGCTGGAGAAGGCCGAGCCGGCGCGCATGGTCGAGGTGGTCATCGAGGTCGACGACCGGCCGCTGTCGACGTTCGGGTGCGACGGCGTGGTGCTCGCGACGTCCACCGGGTCCACCGCGCACGCGTTCTCCGCCGGGGGCCCGGTGGTGTGGCCGGAGGTCGACAGCCTCATCGTCGTCCCGCTGTCCGCGCACGCCCTGTTCGCGCGCCCGCTCGTCGTGGGCCCGCGCAGCGTCGTCGCCGTCGAGGTGCTGACGCGCTCCCCGTCGCCCGCGGTGCTGGTGTGCGACGGGCGCCGCCGCATCGACGTCCCGGCGGGCTCGCGCGTGGAGGTCCGCCGGTCGCCCGTGCCGGTGCGGCTGGCGCGTCTCACGCCGGCACCGTTCACGGACCGCCTGGTCAACAAGTTCGCGCTGCCGGTCGCCGGCTGGCGGGGCCGCGCGCACGAGCGCGGCCCGCACGAGCACGGCCCGCTCCGGCACGACGCCGGCCCCCGGCCCGAGGACGCGCTCCGGGCGGACGGGGCACCACCGGACGCGCCGACCCGCTCCGGCGACGGCGACGCGCCCGGTGCGCCCGGCACCCGCGGCGCGGACGGGAGCTGACCGGTGTTCGAGGAGATCTCCATCAGCGACCTCGGCGTGATCACCGGCGCCCAGGTGCGGCTGCACCCGGGGCTGACCGTGCTGTCCGGCGAGACCGGCGCCGGCAAGACGATGGTGCTCACCGGTCTCGACCTGCTGCTGGGCGGCAAGGCCGACCCCGCGACCGTCCGCACCGGAGCTGCGCAGGCGGTCGTCGAGGGCCGGGTCCTCGTCGCGGCGGGGTCGCCGGTGCTGGCGCGCGCGCAGGAGGCGGGCGCCGCGCTCGACGACGACGGCGGGCTCGTGCTCGTGCGCACCGTGACGGCGCCCACGGAGGACGCCCCGGGCCGGTCCCGCGCGCACCTCGGCGGCCGGTCCGTGCCGCAGGCCGTGCTGGGGGAGCTCGCGGAGCACCTCGTGACCGTGCACGGCCAGCAGGACCAGGCGCGCCTGCGGTCGCCCGCGCACCAGCGGGAGGCGCTCGACGCGTTCGCCGGTGCGGCCCACCAGGAGCTGCTCGGCCGGTACCGCGAGGCGTGGGCGGAGCGCGCCCGGCTGCAGGCCACGATCGACGACCTGACGGCGCGGCGCCAGGACCTCGCACGGGAGGCGGAGCTGCTGCGGCTCGGGCTGGCGGAGGTGGAGCGCGTCGACCCGCAGCCGGGGGAGGACGTCCAGCTCGCGGCGGAGATCGAGCGGCTGGAGCACGCGGAGGACCTGCGCGCGGCCGCGTCCGGGGCCCATGCCGCGCTGGTGGGCGACGACGACGCGGTGGACGACGCCGCCACGGCGGCCGGGGCCGTCGAGCACGCACGCCGGCTGCTGGACGGCGCGGGCGCGCACGACGGCCGCCTCGCCGAGCTGCGCGACCGGGTGGCCGAGGCGGGGTACCTCCTGGCGGATGCCGCCACGGAGCTGTCGTCGTACCTCCAGGACCTGCAGGCCGACCCGCTGCGCCTCGACACGGCGCAGGCGCGCCGCGCGGAGCTCGCGTCCCTCACGCGGTCCTACGGCGAGGACGTCGAGGCGGTGCTGCGCTGGGCGGACGAGGGCGGCCGGCGGCTGCTCGAGATCGGTGACGGCGACGAGCGCGTCACGGCGCTCGCCGGGCAGCGCGACGCCCTGGACGCCCGTCTGGCCGACCTGGCCCGCCGCGTCGGGGAGGCCCGCCGGGAGGCCGGTGCGCGGCTGGCCGAGACCGTGTCCGCGGAGCTCGCCGGCCTCGCGATGGCCGGTGCGTCCCTCGAGGTGCGGGTCGAGCCTGCGTCCGAGCTGGGTCCGCACGGTGGAGATGTCGTGGAGATGCTCCTGGTCGCGCACGCCGGTGCGCCCGCGCGCCCGCTGGGCCGGGGGGCCTCCGGGGGCGAGCTCTCGCGCGTGATGCTCGCGCTCGAGGTGGCGCTCGCCACGTCGCCCGACCAGGGCGAGCACCGGCCGGGGACGTTCGTCTTCGACGAGGTCGACGCGGGCGTCGGGGGCCGCGCGGCGACGGAGGTCGGCCGCCGCCTGGCCGCTCTGGCGCGGAACTCCCAGGTCCTGGTCGTCACGCACCTCGCGCAGGTCGCCGCCTTCGCGGACCGCCACCTGGTCGTGACGAAGTCCCGCGACGGTGCCGTGACCGCCTCCGACGTGCGCGAGGTCACGGGCGAGGACCGGGTCCGCGAGCTCGCGCGCATGCTGTCCGGCCAGGAGGACTCCGACGCGGCGCGTGCGCACGCAGCGGAGCTTCTGGAGCAGGGAAGCGTGGCACGATGAACACCGATGAAACTCCTGCCCTCGCGTAGACGCTCCGCCGCGCCCCCCGGGGGCGAGCTCGTCGGCCCGGCCCGGGTCGACCCCCGCACGAAGTCGCTGACCAAGCGGCTGCGGCCCGGGGAGATCGCGGTGATCGACCACGTCGACATCGACCGGGTCTCGGCCGAGGCGCTCGTCGCCTGCCAGCCCGCGGCGGTGCTGAACGCCGCCCGCTCGACGTCGGGCCGCTACCCGAACCTCGGCCCGGACATCCTGGTGTCCGCGGGCATCCCGCTGGTCGACGACCTCGGCCCGGACGTCATGACGCTGCGCGAGGGACGCTCGCTGCGCATCACCGGCGGCGCGGTGCACGACGGCGACCGGCTCGTGGCGGAGGGCGTCGTGCAGACCCCCGAGACCGTCGCGGCCGACCAGGCCGCCGCGCGCGAGGGCCTGTCGGTGCAGCTCGAGTCGTTCGCGGCGAACACGATGGACTACCTGCGGCGCGAGCGGGACCTGCTGCTCGACGGCGTCGGCGTGCCCGACATCGCGACCGTCATCGACGGCCGGCAGGTGCTCATCGTCGTGCGCGGGTACCACTACAAGGAGGACCTGGTCACGCTGCGCCCGTACATCCGCGAGTACCGCCCGGTGCTCATCGGGGTGGACGGCGGCGCGGACGCGATCCTCGAGGCCGGCTGGACGCCCGACATGATCGTCGGGGACATGGACTCCGTCTCCGACCGGGCGCTGCGCTGCGGCGCGGAGATCGTCGTGCACGCCTACCGGGACGGCCGCGCGCCGGGCCTCGCACGCGTGGACCAGCTCGGCGTGCCGCACATCGTCTTCCCGGCGACGGGCACCAGCGAGGACGTCGCCATGCTGCTGGCGGACGACAAGGGCGCCGAGCTCATCGTCGCCGTCGGCACGCACGCGACGCTGGTCGAGTTCCTCGACAAGGGCCGCTCCGGCATGGCCAGCACCTTCCTCACGCGGCTGCGCGTGGGCGGCAAGCTCGTCGACGCCAAGGGCGTGTCCCGGCTGTACCGCAACCGGATCTCCAACCTCCAGCTCACGCTGCTGGTGCTCGCCGGCCTGCTGGCGCTCGGCGTCGCGCTGGCCTCGACCACCGCGGGCCAGACCCTCATCGGGCTGACCGGCGCCCGCTGGGACGACTTCGTGTCGTGGCTCGGGTCGCTGTTCGGCGGCGCACCGTGACGCCGGCCCGACGCGCCCGGGCCGGCGTCACGGTGCGCCGCCGAACAGCGACCCGAGCCACGACACGA
>JACXUT010000200.1 GCA_014763765.1 Micrococcales bacterium | reverse complement strand
CCTCCGCCCCGGGTGCCGCCGTGCCGGCCGGGGCGGCGGGACGGTCCTCGACGGCCGTCGGGCCGGCGGCGTCCTGCGTCCCCCCGGGCCGGCGGCGGCGGGTCAGCACGGCGGCGCCGCCGCCGAGGACGGCGAGCGCCGGCACGCCGACGAGGAGCAGGGTCAGGAGGTCGTTCGAGTCCACCGGGACAGTGTGTCAGCCCGTGTCAGCCGTCGTCGCCGTCGCGCGGCCGCGGCGGGACGGCCGGCGGGCGCTCGTCGGCGGCGACGCGGGCGGGCGTGTGCCCCGAGCGCCGCGCGGCGGCGGGGACGTGCACCGGGCGAGGCAGCCGCGGGTGCCGGTCGTGCGGGCGGGGCACCGCGGGGCGGTCCGTCGGGCGGTCCGGGTCGTGGCCGTGCTCGCGGGAGCCCGAGCGGCCGGGCAGCAGCCGGCCGGCCCGCTCGCCCGTGCGCTCCAGCATGTCCGCCAGCTCGTCCAGCTGGAGGTAGCCGTCGTCGGGCTGGGACGCCTCGGCGAACATCTGCTCGAACGGCACGTCCACCGGCTCGGCGTCGTCCCGGTCGACCGGCTCGGCGTCCTTGTCCCGTCGCAGGCCGCCGCGCAGGTCCTGCCAGAACGTGCGCAGCCCCTCGCGGCCCCCCTCGGCGGCGTTCGCCGCCACGATCACGCCCACCGCGGCCAGCAGCGCCAGCCCGATCCCCCATGCGTACGCGCTCATGGGATCAATTGTCCGACGGCTTCCTGGGAACTGCCCGGGCACCCGCCGGATCCGGGGCGAACCGGCACGAGATCTTCACGCCGGCCTGCGCCTCACGCGGGTGCGGCGGCCTCGTCCCGCAGCCGCTGGCTGATGACGGTGGTCACCCCGTCGCCGCGCATCGTCACGCCGTAGAGCGCGTCGGCGATCTCCATGGTGCGCTTCTGGTGCGTGACGACGATGAGCTGGGAGTCCTCCTGCAGCTCGCGGAAGATCTCCAGGAGCCGGCCGAGGTTCGCGTCGTCCAGCGCGGCCTCCACCTCGTCCATGACGTAGAACGGGCTCGGGCGGGCCTTGAAGATCGACACCAGCAGCGCGACGGCCGTCAGGGACCGCTCGCCGCCGGACAGCAGCGACAGCCGCTTGACCTTCTTGCCCGCCGGGCGCGCCTCCACCTCGATGCCGGTGGTGAGCATGTCGCCGGGGTCGGTCAGGACCAGGCGGCCCTCGCCGCCGGGGAACAGCCGCGGGAAGACCCGGTCGAACTGCGCGGCGGTGTCCCGGTACGCCTCGGCGAACACCTGCTCCACGCGCTCGTCGATCTCCTGGACGATCTCCAGCAGGTCCGCGCGCGACTTCCTCAGGTCGGCGAGCTGCTCCACGAGGAACTTGTGCCGCTCCTCGAGCGCCGCGAACTCCTCCAGCGCCAGCGGGTTGACCCGGCCGAGCTGGGCGAGCGCGCGCTCGGCCGCCCGCAGCCGCTTCTCCTGCTCCGCCCGGACGTACGGCACCTCGGTGGGCGCGTCGGGGTCGGCGTCGGCCGGGGCCGGCACGGGGACGGCCCGGTGCGGGCCGAACTCCTCGACGAGCACGGCCGGGTCGGTGCCGAGCTCCTCGACGGCCCGGGCCTGGAGCTGCTCGATGCGCAGCCGCTGCTCGGCGCGCGCGACCTCGTCGCGGTGGGCGGCGTCCGTGAGCTGGGCGACCTCGCGCTGGCGCTCGTCGACCTGCGTCCGCACGGCGACGAGGGCCGTGTCCCGCTCGGCGCGGGCGGCCTCCGCGGCGGCGCGCTCGTCGGCCGCACGGGCCAGGGCGTGCTCGACGGCGCGCAGCGCCTGGCCGGCGCCCTGGGCCACCGCGGTGGCGACCGCGGCGTGGCGGGCGCGCGTCCGCTCGCGCTCGGCGGCGCGCTCGCGGGCGGCGCGCTCCGTGCGGGCGGCCCGGTCCAGCGACTCCGCGCGGCCCGCGAGCGCACGGGCGCGCTCCTCCGACGTCCGCAGGGTCAGCCGGGCCTCCGTCTCCCGGCCCCGGGCGGCCGAGGCGGCCTCGGCCGCGGCGTCCCGCTGCACCGTGCGCTCCTCGATCGCCGCGTCGGTGTCGGCGGGCTCGGCCTCGGCGGCCGCGAGCCGCTCGGTGAGCCCGGCCAGCTCCGCGGCGCCCTCGGCGAGCGCCTGCTCGGCCGCGGCGAGCGACGCCTGGACCCGCTCCGCCTCGGCGCGGGCCGCCCGGGCGGTCGCACCGAGGTGCCCGAGCTGCTCGGCGACCGCCGCGAGCGCCGCGTCGGACTCGTTCAGCCGCTCCAGCGTGTCCTGGTGGGCCGCGCGCGCCGACTCCTGGGCCTCGCGCGCCCCGACCAGCGCGAACCGGGCCTGCTCTGCGCGGGCGGCGGCGCCCTGGACGCCCTGGCGCGCCGCGTCCAGCGCGGCCTGGAGGTGCAACGCGCTCGGCGCTGTCGCGGAGCCGCCGGACGCCCGGTGCGCGGCCAGCACGTCGCCGCCGCGCGTCGCGACCACCAGGTCGGGCCGGTCGCGCAGCACCCCCCGTGCGGCGACGAGGTCGTCGACCACCACGACGTCGCTGAGCAGCCGGCGCACCGCGGGCAGCACGGCGGGCGGCGCCTGGACGAGGTCCAGGGCCCACGCGGCACCGGACGGCGCCGCGCCCTGCCCCGCGGCGGCGGTCCCGGCGTCGCCCGCCGCCACGACGAGCCCCGCACGCCCGGCGTCCTGCTCGCGCAGGTACCGGATGGCGTCGACGGCGGCCTCCACGGACTCGACCGCGACGGCGTCCGCCGACGCGCCGAGCGCCGCGACGATCGCGTCCTCGTCGCCCGCGGCGACCGCGATGAGCGCGGCGAGCGACCCGACGACGCCCGGCAGGCCGTCGGAGGCGAGCAGCGCCCCGGCCCCGTCCTTGCGGGTCAGGGACAGCTCGAGCGTCTCGATGCGCGACTCCAGCGCCGCGCGCTCGCGCTCGGCCTCGTCCAGCGCCTGCTCCAGCTCGGCGACCCGCGCGGCGGTCGTCTCGACGGCGTCCGCCGCGGCCTCGTGGGCGGCGTCCAGGCCCTCCTCGCCCTCCTCGACGCCGGCGACCTGCGTCTCCAGGGCGGCGAACTCGACGGTCGCCTCGTGCCCGCGCCGCTCCGCCTCCGCGAGCGTCGCGCGCAGCCGCCCGATCTCCGCCTCGGTGGCCTCCAGGCGGCTGCGCCGGGCGCCCACCTGGCCGGCGAGCCGGGCGAGCCCCTCGCGGCGGTCGGCGGCGCCCCGCAGCACGGTGGCCAGGGCCCTCTCGGCGGTGGCGGCGTCCTCCTCCGCCTGCTGCCGGGCGGCCTGCGCGGCCTCCAGCGCCGCGCGCGCCGCGTCGACCTCCGCGGTGAGCTCCGCCTCGGCGGCGCGCACCCGCTCGGCCTGGCGCTCGAGGTCCTCCGGGTCCTGCCCGCGGGCCGGCTCCGGCGTCGCGCTGCCGAGCAGCCTCGCCCGGTCCGCGGCGAGGGACCCCGTGCCGCGCAGCCGCTCCTGCAGCGCGGACAGCCGGTACCAGAGGTCCGACGCCTCACCCAGGGCGGGGGCGGCCTCGGCGGCCTCGCGCTCGAGGGCCGCCAGCCGGGCGCGCGCGGCGTCCAGCGCGGCCTCCGCCTCGGCCCGCCGGGCCCGCAGCGCCGTGTCGTCGGCGATCTCCTGCTCGAGGGTCGCAGTGAGCTGCGCCAGGTCGTCGGCGAGCAGCCGCGCCCGGGCGTCGCGCAGGTCCGCCTGGACCGTCTGCGCCTTGCGCGCGACCTCCGCCTGCCGGCCGAGCGGCCCGAGCTGGCGCCGCAGCTCCCCGGTCAGGTCGGTGAGTCGGGTGAGGTTGGCCTGCATCGCGTCGAGCTTGCGGAGCGCCTTCTCCTTGCGCTTGCGGTGCTTGAGGACGCCCGCGGCCTCCTCGATGAAGCCGCGCCGCTCCTCCGGCGTCGCACGCAGCACCGCGTCGAGCTGGCCCTGCCCGACGATGACGTGCATCTCCCGGCCCAGGCCCGAGTCGGACAGCAGGTCCTGGATGTCGAGCAGCCGGCACGGCCGCCCGTTGATCGCGTACTCCGAGCCGCCGTTGCGGAACAGCGTCCGCGAGATCGTCACCTCGGTGTACTCGATCGGCAGCGCGCCGTCGGTGTTGTCGATGGTCAGCGACACCTCGGCGCGTCCCAGGGGCGGGCGGCCGGAGGTGCCGGCGAAGATGACGTCCTCCATCTTGCCGCCGCGCAGCGACTTGGCGCCCTGCTCCCCCATCACCCACGCGAGCGCGTCGACGACGTTCGACTTGCCGGACCCGTTCGGGCCCACGACGCAGGTCACCCCGGGCTCGAGGTGCAGCGTCGTCGCCGAGGCGAACGACTTGAACCCCCGCAGGGTGAGCGTCTTCAGGTGCACGGGCGGCAGCCTAGTGGCGGCACCGGCCCGGGACCCGGAGGCACCGGGCCGGTCCGCGGGCTCAGCGGGCCAGGGCGGGGAACCACAGCCCGATCTCGCGGGCGGCCGACTCCGGGGAGTCCGAGCCGTGCACGAGGTTCTGCGTCACCTTCAGGCCCCACTCGCGGCCGAGGTCGCCGCGGATCGTGCCCGGGGCGGCGGCCGTCGGGTCGGTGGCGCCGGCCAGGGAGCGGAACCCCTCGATGACGCGGTGGCCCTCGGCGACGACCGCCAGGACCGGACCGGACTTCATGAACTCCACGAGCGGGCCGAAGAACGGCTTGCCCTCGTGCTCGGCGTAGTGGGCGTGCAGCAGGTCGTCGTCGGCGGTGCGGAGCTCGACGGCCACGAGGGTGTAGCCCTTGGCCTCGATGCGGCGGAGCACCTCGCCCGTCAGCCCCCGGCTCACGCCGTCGGGCTTGACCAGGACGAGGGTGCGCTGGATGTCGCTCATGGGCGTCACCCTAACCGGCGGCGCCGGTCTGCTCGGGGTGGGCCGCGTCGTACGCCGCGCGCTCCCGGTCGATGCGCGCGCCGAGCCGCAGCGACACCGCCCAGAGCACCGCGAACAGCACGCCGAGGGCGAACATCAGCGGCACCACGAACCCGCACGCGAGCACCAGCACCTGCGCCACCGACCCGGCGACGTACCCGCCCGGGACGGTCACGAGGCGCGACAGCACGACGAGGACCACGAACACCAGCCCGGCGACCGGCCACAGCACCCCCGGCGGGGTGCCCAGGACCCCCGCCGCCGCGAGGCCGTGCGCCGTGAGCGCCGCGAACAGCACCAGCACGCCCTCCAGGACCAGGATGGTCGAGGCGAACTGGGGCTTGGCGGGACGCTTCGGGCGCGCGGGCCGCGCGGCGTGCGGGGAGGTCACCTCGGCAGGCTACCGGGGGCCGCCGGAGGACCCGGGGCCGCCGGCTCCCGCGGAGCCCGACGGGCCGCCCGCCGACGCCGCCGCGCGCTCCGCCTCCGGCTCCGTCGCGCGCCGCGCGGGCGCCGCCGTGGCCTCGCCGCGCGCGACCATCCCGGCCACGTCGGACAGCCGCACCTCGCGCAGGAACAGCGTCAGCACGAAGCCGAGGGCGAGCAGCGGCACGAGGTACCAGAACGCCGGCGCGAGCGCCTCGGTGTACGCGGTGACGACGCCGTCGCGGAGCGCGTCGGGGAGCTGCGCGACGAGCGCGGGGGTCAGCGAGTCGGCGCCGCCCGCCGCGTCGGCACCGCCCGCCGGCACGCCCGCGAACACGTCCTCGAGGCGGGTCGAGAGCCGCGTGGTGAAGATCGTGCTGAACAGCGCCGTGCCGACGGCCGCGCCGATCTCCCGGAAGAAGTTGTTCGCGCTGGTGGCGGTGCCGATCTCGTGCGGGTCGACGGAGTTCTGCACGGCCAGGACGATCGTCTGCATCACGAGGCCGAGGCCGGCGCCCAGGACGAAGATCATCACGCCGAACAGCACCATCGACATGTCACCGGTGATCGTGGTGAGCCACGCCAGGCCGACCGTGGTCACCGCCATGCCGGCGATCGGGAACGCCCGGTAGCGCCCGGTGCGGGTGATCGCCACGCCCGAGCCGATGGCGGTGAGCATGACGCCGACCGTCATCGGGAGCATGAGCAGGCCGGACTCCGTGACGCCCGAGCCGGTGGACATCTGCAGGAACGTCGGCAGGAACGCCAGCGACGCGAACATGCCCATGCCGATGACCAGGCCGATGCCGGTGGCGAGCGCGAAGGTCCGGTTGCGGAACAGCCGCAGCGGCAGGAGCGGCTCCTGCGCCCGCAGCTCGACGCCGACGAACAGGGCGATCGCGACGAGCGTGCCGACGAGCAGGCCGACGAGCCGGGCGTCGGACCAGTCGTAGCCGCCCTCACCGGTCAGCGACGTCCACGACGTGAGCAGGACGATCCCGGACGTGGCGAGCGTCAGCAGCACGATGCCGGCGACGTCCAGGCGCCGCCCGGAGCGGTGGGAAGGCAGCGTCAGCGTGAACCAGGCCGTCACGAACGCCGCGATGCCGACCGGGATGTTGATCCAGAAGCACCACCGCCAGTCGGCGTGGTCCGTGAACAGCCCGCCGAGCAGGGGCCCGGCCACCGCGGCGACGCCGAACATCGCGCCCATCGGCCCCATGTACCTGCCGCGCTCCTTGGCCGGGACGATGTCCGCGATGATCGCCTGCGACAGGATGATCAGGCCGCCGCCGCCGAGTCCCTGGACGCCGCGCCACGCGACGAGCTCCCCGAACGACTGGGCGAAGCCGGCGCCCGCCGAGGCGAGCGTGAACAGGCCGATCGCGACGAGGAACGGCCAGCGCCGGCCCCACAGGTCGCCGAACTTGCCGTACAGCGGCATGACGATCGCGATCGCCAGGATGTAGATCGTCACGACCCAGCCCTGGTGCTCGACGCCGTTCAGCTCGCCGACGATGGTGGGCATCGCCGTGCCGACGATGGACTGGTCGAGCGAGGACAGCAGCATGCTGGCCAGCAGGGCGCCGAAGATCAGCCAGATCCGGCGCTGGGTCAGCTCGACCAGCGGTTCGTCGCGGGCGGGGGCGGTGGTCGCCATGGGGGGTCCTCTCGTGGGCGCGCCGTGGCGCGCCGCCGACCGGCTGCGGCCGGTGCGGCGCCGTCGTCGGCGGGGTGGTGCTG
>JACXUT010000199.1 GCA_014763765.1 Micrococcales bacterium | reverse complement strand
GGAGGGCGGGGGGCGGGGTCGCGCGGTCAGGCGGACGTCGTCGCGAGGACCGCGCGGGCCGTGGTCGCGTCGATCACGTCGGCCAGCGGGGCGTAGAGCCGGATCGCGTCGAGCGCGCGGGCGTGGGACGCGTCGTCGGCGCCGGCGCACGCCTCGGCGACGACGCGCACCGCCACCCCCGCGTCCGCGGCGGCGAGCGCGGTGGACAGCACGCAGCAGTCGGTGGAGACGCCGGTCAGCAGCATCGTGTCCCCAGGGCCCACGTGGGCCGCGAGGTCGGGGCCCCACTTGCCGAACGTCGTGGCCGTCACGACCGGGGCCCGCGCCGCGAGGTCGGCGAGCTCCGGGACGACCGCGTACGCCGGGGCGTCCTCGGGCTGCAGGGCGAACGGCCAGTCCGCGTAGTAGGCCACCCACGCGCCGGTGGGGTGCTCGGGCGCGACGAACCGCGTGAACACGGTCCGGTCCGCGCCGGCCGCCTCGGCGAGCGACCGCACGACGGGCAGGGCCTCGGCGAACCGCGGCGCGGCCCAGGGGCTGCCCGGGTCGGCGAACACCGGCTGCATGTCGACCACGACCAGCACCGCCCGCCCCGGCGCCGCGCCGGACCCGCCCGTCGGGGCATACCCGCCCGGCGACGTGGTGTCGCGCCCGCCGGGCGACGTGGTGTCGCGCCCGCCGGGCGACGTGGCGTCGTGCCCGCCCGGCGACGTGGCGTCGTCCGCGGCGGCCCGCCCGATCCCGGCCGTCACCGCGCCGCCGCCGAGCCGGAGCCCGCGTCCGCTCCCGCCCCCGACGGCGGCAGCGCCTCCTGCCGGCGCACCGCCCCGCGGCGCAGCAGCAGCGTCCCGGCGAACCCGACCACCAGCGCCACGAGCACGCCGAGGTTCGCGTACGCCCACGCGCCGTCCTTGCCGCCGAGACCCACCGCGCCCAGCAGGTAGCCCTGCCAGGACAGCCACGCCGCGGACGCGTTGGTGACGAGCCCCCAGCCGAGCACGGTGCCGGCCGCGAGCAGCGTCAGCGGCGCGCCGGCGGCCCGGCCGTAGCGGCCGCGCGGGTCGTACAGGTCGAGGTCGTCGTAGTCGCGGCGGCGCAGCAGGACGTCGGCGAGCATGATCCCGGCCCAGGCGGCGACGGGGACGCCGAGCGTGATGAGGAACCCCTGGAAGACCCCGAAGAACGTGTCCGAGCCGAACACGATGTAGACCGTGCCGAGCACCATGATGACGCCGTCGATGCCGGCCGCGACGGGCCGGGACACGGGAAGCCCGGTGGAGACCAGCGCGAGTCCGGAGGAGTAGATGTCGAGCACGGCCCCGCCGACGAGGCCGAGCACCGCCACCACCGCGAACGGCACCAGGTACCAGGTCGGCAGGATCGTGGTGAGCGCGCCGATCGGGTCGGCGGAGATCGCCGTCCGCAGCTCCGGGTCGGAGCCCGCGAGCAGCAGGCCGAACACCAGCAGGACCACCGGGGCGAGCGAGGCGCCGAACGTGGTCCATCCGACGACGCCGCGGCCGGACGTGTGCCGGGGCAGGTACCGCGAGTAGTCGGCGGCCATGTTGACCCAGCCCAGCCCGAACCCGGTCATCATGAACACGAGCGCGCCGATGAACGCCTGGGCGCTCCCCGCGGGCAGGGCGGTGACCGCGGCGGTGTCGACGTGGTCCAGCACCAGCAGGACGTAGCCGACCGTGAGCACGGCGGTGACGACCGTGATGACGGTCTGCATCCGCATGATGAGGTCGAAGCCGAACACCCCGCCCGCGATGATGAGCGCCGCCACGACGACGAGGGCCACCACCTGCACGCCGCTGCCGCCGCCCCAGCCGAGCGCCTCGACGACGGTGGCCGTGGCCAGCGTCGCGAGCGCGGTGAGGATCGTCTCCCAGCCGACCGTGAGCAGCCAGGACAGCACCGCGGCGACCCGGTTGCCCTGGACGCCGAGCGCCGCCCGCGAGAGCACCATGGTGGGGGCGGACCCCCGCTTGCCGGCCAGGGCGACGACGCCGCACAGCAGGAACGAGAACACGATGCCGACGACGCTCGCGACGAGCGCCTGCGTGAAGGACACGCCGAAGTCGAGCACCCAGGCGCCGTAGGACAGGCCGAGCACGGAGACGTTCGCCGCGAACCACGGCCAGAACAGCTGGCGCGGGGTCCCCTTGCGGTCCGCGTCGGCGATGATGTCGACGCCGGCAGACTCCACGGTCAGGGCGCTCCCGGCGGGGGCCGGGCCGGAGGGGACGAGACCGGGCACCGCGTCGTGCGCGGGACCGGCCGGGTGGGGGACGGACATCGGGCCTCCTCGGGCCTCGGGGTGCGGTGCGGGGTCAGGCGGGCGGCGGGACGGACGCGGCGAGCAGCGCCACGGTCTCCCGCAGCACCGGGCGCGGCGTGGCGAGCGTGCTGCGGGCGAACCCGCGGCCGGCCCGCCCGCACGCGGGGCCGTCGGTCAGCGCCACGCCGCCGCGGGCGAAGTGCCGTCCGGGGTGGTCACCGATGCCGAGGCCGCGGCAGTCGAGCCAGGCCAGGTAGGTGCCCTCCGGCGGGGTGTAGCGGACGGCGGGGAGCTGCTCGGCCAGCAGGTCGGCGAGCAGCAGCCGGTTGCCGTCGAGGTACTCCAGGAGGCCGTCGAGCCACGGGCCGCCGTCGGTGTACGCGGCTGTGCTCGCCAGGACCCCGGGGGTCGACGCGCCGTGCTCGTACTCCTCGCCGACCTCCCGCCAGCGGGCGGCGTCCGCGTCGGACCCGAGCACCACCTGGGCGCACTTCAGTCCGGGGATGTTCCACGCCTTCGACGCCGACGTCGCGGTGACCGCGTGGGCCGCGGCGACCGGGTCGACCGAGGCGTACGGCACGTGCCGCCGGCCGGCGTAGACGAGCGGCGCGTGGATCTCGTCCGCGAACACCCGGGCGCCGTGCGCGTCGGCCACGCGCGCGAGGCCGAGCAGCTCCTCGCGGTCCAGCACCCGGCCGGTCGGGTTGTGCGGGTTGCAGAGCACGAGCAGCCCGCCGCCGTCGGCGAGCGCCCGCCCGATCGCGTCCAGGTCGTGCACGAGCCGGTCGCCGTCCGGCACGAGCGGGACCTCGACGACCCGCCGCCCGAGTGTCGCGGGCACGGTGAGGAACGGCATGTACGCGGGGGTCGGCAGGACGATGGTCGACCCGGGCGCGGTGAGGTGCCGGACGGTGGCCCGGAACGCCGCCATGACGTCGCCGACGGGGCGCACGCGCGCGGGGTCGGGCTGCCAGCCGTACCGGTCGGCGGACCACCCGGCGTAAGCGTCCGCGAGGTCGTCGGCGAGCGCGGGCGGCAGGTAGCCGAACCGCTCGCGCTCGACGGCCTCCCGCAGCGCCTCCCGGACGGCCGGCGCGGTCCCCAGGTCGGACTCGGCGACGAACGCCCCGATGCTGTCCGGGAACAGCGACCACTTGAGGCCGCCGGCCGCGCGCAGGTCCGCCACCGTGCGGCGGTCCACGGCGGGGTCGAGGCCGGTGCGTGCGCTGTCCATCGTCCGTCCCCTCGGGTGGTTGCGGAGGTCCCGGGCCATCCCACCACCGCGCGGCCGGGCCCACCAGGGACGAGGCGCCGGACGAGACGAACGCGACACCCGCGCGACCCCGCGCGGCCGGCGGGCGTGTCGGTGGCATGGGGTTGGATGGTCCGCGTGCTGACGGTAGCGACTGCGAACGTGAACGGGATCCGGGCCGCCTTCAAGCGGGGGATGGGCGACTGGCTGGCCACCCGCCGGCCGGACGTGCTGCTGCTGCAGGAGGTGCGCGCGTCGGACGAGATCCTCGCCGACCACCTGGCCGCGGACGGCTGGGACCTGGCGCACGAGGCCAGCGAGACGAAGGGCCGGGCGGGCGTCGCGATCGCGTCCCGGCTCCCGATGAGCGCCGTGCGGATCGGGATCGGCACGGGCGTGCCGGCGGACTCGGGGCGCTGGGTGGAGGCCGACCTCGAGCTGCCCGGGGGCGGCCTGCTCACCGTCGTGTCCGCCTACGTCCACTCCGGCCAGGCCGGGACGCCGAAGATGGACGAGAAGTTCGCCTTCCTCGACGTCATGACCAAGCGCCTCGCGGAGCTCGCGGGCGGGGAGCACGACGCGGTCGTCGCCGGGGACCTCAACATCGCCCACCGCGAGGTGGACATCAAGAACTGGCGCGGCAACCGCAAGGCCGCCGGGTTCCTCCCGGAGGAGCGGGCGTACCTCGACGTGTGGTTCGACGAGCAGGGCTGGCGGGACCTGGGCCGGGAGCACGGTGGTGAGGGCCCGGGTCCGTACACGTGGTGGTCGTGGCGCGGGCAGGCGTTCGACAACGACTCCGGCTGGCGGATCGACTACCAGCTCGCGACGCCGGGGCTGGCGGAGCGCGTGCGGTCGGTGGAGATCGACCGCGCCGCGACGTACGACACGCGGTTCAGCGACCACGCGCCGGTGGTCGTCGCCTACGACCTCTGAGCGGCCCGCGGGGACGGCCCGTCGCGGCGGCGGGCGCACCGCGCGACCGGCCGGCCCGGGATCAGCCCGCCTGCTCGGGCGTCCAGGTCGCCGACGCCGAGCCGGGGACGCCGCCGCGCATCTCGGTGATCGTCCCGGACGCGTCGGCCGTGAGGAAGGCGTCGTAGTAGTCGTCGCCGACGGTCACGACGAGCTCGAGCGGCGCGCCCTCGTCGGTGGTCGACCGCCGGACGCTGACCGTCGGGCCGTCCTCGTCGTCGATGCCGGTGAGCTCCGCGGCCCGGCCGGTCAGGGACTCGACCACCGACCAGTCGACCTGCGTGACGTCGAACAGCTCGTCGGGGAGCTCCGCGGGGTCCGGCTGGATGGTCGCGGCACCGTCGCGCGAGGCGCGGCCGTCGCGCCACACGAACCGGTCGGTCGTCTGCGCCCCGGGGGACGTGAGCGCCTCGGCCACCACGTACGTCTGGAACAGGACGAGGTCGGTGAACTGCGCGCCGTCGGCCTCCGCGAGCAGGTCGTCGACGACCTGCTGCATGCGGTCCGCCGGGAAGATGCTCGCGGCCTCGGCCCGCTCCCGCTCCCGCTGCGCGACGGCGTCGCTGAGCGAGGAGCCGTCCAGGAGCGCGGTCACGACGGAGCGCTCGGGCCACGCGCGACCGACGAAGCCGGCGAGGAACGCGAGCACGAGCAGCACGGCGGGGATGCGCAGCAGGCCCCGGCCGTCGCGGCCGCGGGCCGGCGCGGCCTCCCACACCGGCGCCTCGGGCAGCCGGGCGACGGTGGTGTCCCGTTCCGCGGCCTCCTGCCACTCGGCGGGGGCGGGGTCGAGCAGGACGACGTCCGGCCGGTCGGCGTGCAGCTGGGCGACCACGACCACCGCCCCGCTCTGCAGCGACGGCAGCGTGCCGAGGTTCACCAGCGCGCGGGTCGTCGTGGTGTAGGCGGGGCGGGTGCGGGAGGCGACGACCAGGCGGATGTCGCACAGCGGCTGGTCGTTGACGGTGGTGCCGGTCGCCCGGGTGCTGAGCACCCGGGCGAGGGAGATGCGGTTCTCCCGCCCGGCGGCCTCGACGTCGGCCGGGCGCGCGGCGTGGACCCCGGCCATCGACGTCCCGATGCCCACGACCGCCAGCAGGAGCGCGCTCACGACGGCGGCCACGGGCAGCAGCCACGGCATCCCCCCGTCCCCCACGCCGATCGCCATCAGGACGACGGAGGAGGCGAGGACACCGGACGCGGCAGCGAGGATCAGGCGGAGCACGCCCGACATGGTGCACCGACCTGTGGAGGGCGGCAAGCCGTCCGACGTGTCGCTGACGTGCAGCAACGCGGTCCCGGGCCCTCGCGCCGCGTCAGTCCGGTGCCGGCGCGCCGGGCAGCTCGCGCATCCGCAGCAGGGGCGACAGCAGGACCGGGAGGGCGGCGACGAGGGTGCCGGCGGCCCCCACCCAGAGCGCGGGCACGACGCCCCACGCGTGCCCGAGCCAGCCTCCCAGCAGGCCGCCGAGCGGGCTCGTGCCCCAGACGATGAAGCGCACGGACGCGTTCATGCGCCCGAGCAGGAGCGGCGGGCAGACGCGCTGCCGGAAGCTCACCTGCGCGACGTTGTAGACGACCACCGCGAACGACAGCAGCCCGCCGGCGGCGACGAGCACCGCCTGGGGCGGCAGGGGCAGCGCGGCGGCGAGCGGGGCGAGCGCGGTCGCGGGGGCGAACGCCAGGGCGGCGAGCGGGATGACCCGGCCCTCGCCGACCCACCGGACCAGGCGGTCGGAGGCCACGGCGCCGAGCAGGCCGCCCACGGCGGACGCGGACAGCACGGTGCCGTACGCGGCCTCGTCGAGCCCGAGGTCGCGCAGGGCGTACAGCACGAGCAGCGACCCGGAGACCGCGCCGAACAGGTTGCCCAGCGCGGTGCACGCGACGATGCGGCGCAGCAGCGGCTGCCGCAGGACGAAGCCCAGCCCCTCGGCGATCTCCGCCCGCAGGGGCCGGCGGTGCTCCGGGGAGGGGAGCGTCTCGACCTGCCGGATGCGCCCCACGGCGAACGCCGAGACCAGGTACGTCACGGCGTTGACGGCGATGAGCAGCGGTGCGGCGACGACCCGCAGCAGGGCGCCGCCGACCGCGGGGGCGGCGACCTGCGCCACCGACTGGGTGGCCTGGAGCTTGGCGTTGCCCTCGCCGACGTGCGCCAGACCGACCAGTCCCGGGACGTACGACTGGTGCGCGACGTCGAAGAACACGGTGGCGGCGCTGATGACGAGCGCGCCCGCGTACAGGGTCGCCATCGAGGCGTGCCCGGTGAGCGCCAGCGCGACGACGACCGCGAGCGTGGCGGCCCGCACCAGGTCCGCGACGATCAGCACCCGCCGCTTGCGCATCCGGTCGACCCAGGCGCCCGTCGGGAGGCCGATGACGAGGAACGCGGCGGTCTCCGCCGCGGTGAGCAGCCCCATCTGCCACTCGCTGGCGCCGAGCTCGCGCACGGCGAGGACGGGCAGCGCGAGGGCCGTCAGCTGCGCCCCGAGCTGGCCGAGGGCGTCGCCCACCCAGAGCCGGCGGAAGTCCGCGTGCCGCACGAGCGACCGGTGGGGCGGGGCCTCGACGGCGGGCGCGGGCGCGTCACGCCGCCAGTCGTGGTC
>JACXUT010000198.1 GCA_014763765.1 Micrococcales bacterium | reverse complement strand
GCAGCTGCCGACCTCGCCGCGGACCACCCCTGCGCGAGGTCGTCAGGTCGGGCCGAGGTCGTCAGGTGGGGATGACGACCTCGGCCGGAGCTGACGACCTCGGCGGCTCCGGGGGCGGGCGACGGGGGGTCGGTACAGTCGTCGCCACCACCACGGAAGGACCTCCGCATGTCCAGCACCACCCCCGGCACCACCCTCCGCGCCGTCGTCACCGGCGCGTCCAGCGGGATCGGTGCCGCCACCGTCCGCCGGCTGCGCGCCGAGGGCTGGGAGGTCGTCGCCGTGGCGCGCCGCGCCGACCGGCTCGCCGCGCTCGCGGAGGAGACGGGCGCGGAGGCGTTCCCCGCCGACCTCACGTCCGACGAGGACGTCGCCCGGCTCGTCGCGCACGTCGAGGCCACGGGCGGCCTCACGTCGCTCGTGAACAACGCCGGCGGCGCGCTGGGCCTGGACCGGGTGGCGGACGCCGACGTCGAGGGCTGGCGCCGGATGTACGACCTCAACGTGCTCGGCACGCTGCGGGTGACGAAGGCGCTGCTCCCGGCGCTGAAGGCCAGCGGCCGCGGCGACGCGCTCGTCGTGACGTCGACCGCCGCGATCGCCCCCTACGAGGGCGGTGCGGGCTACACCGGCGTCAAGCACGCGGAGCGGATGCTCACGACGACGCTGCGCCTGGAGCTCATCGGCGAGCCGGTGCGGGTCATCGACATCGCCCCCGGCAACGTCGCGACCGAGGAGTTCTCGCTCGTGCGGTTCGCCGGCGACGCCGCGCGCGCCGCGAAGGTGTACGAGGGCTACCAGCCGCTGCTCGCCGAGGACGTCGCCGACGTGATCGCGTTCGCCCTCACGCGGCCGCACCACGTCAACATCGACACGCTCGTGGTCCGGCCGCGCGCCCAGGTCAGCAACACCCAGATCGCCCGCGACGCCTGAGCGCGTCACGTCCGGTCGGCGCCCGAGGCCCGGGGGCCGACCGGGCGGCCCGGCGGGAGTCAGCCGCCCGCCGGACCGCCCGTCCGGGTCACGCCCCCGCGGCCCCGGCGCGCTCGAGCTCGTCCGCGTGCCGGATGTGCCGCGTCACCCACGGCGAGAGCGCGAGCAGCAGCAGCGCGAACACCAGGGCGACGCCGCCGATCCCGCCGAAGTAGGCCGTGTCGGACGCGCCCTCCGTGGCCGTGATGAGCTGGGCGGTGATCGCCTGCCCCGCGGCGGGGGCGAGGAACCACACCGCCATCGCCTGCGTGCGGAACGCGCGCGGGGCGAGCAGCGTCGTCGCGGCCAGGCCGACGGGGGACAGGCACAGCTCGCCCAGCGTCTGCACGACGTAGACGACCACCAGCACCCACGCGGGCGCCTTGCCGTCGCCGATCATCGCCGACGCCGCGGACATGACGAGGAACGACACCGCCGCCAGGCCCAGGCCCATCGCGAACTTCGTGGCGGTGGGGGGCCGGTCGTGCGTCTTCGTCCAGATCCACGCGAACACCGGCGCGAGCAGGATGATCGACAGCGGGTTGACGGACTGGAAGAACTCCGGGCTGATCGTGATCCCGAAGAACGACAGCTCGGTGCGGTTCTGCGCGAACGCCGCGAGCGTGGTGGCCGCCTGCTCGAAGATCATCCAGAACAGCATCGCCGCGACGAACAGCGGGATGTACGCGACCACGCGCGGGCGCTCGGCGTCGGTGACCTTCGGGGAGCGGTACATCGCCACGAAGTACGCCACCGGGGCGAGGAACGCCAGGTACGACATCGTGTCGATGAACGTGTCCAGGTTGAACCCGCCGGACACCAGCGCGGCGACCGCGGCCACGGCGACGACCGCCAGCACGATGACGAGCAGCCCCCGCAGCAGCGCCGCGTGCTCCTCGGGGCGGACCGGGTTCGGCGCCGTGCCGCCCGCACGGCCGAGGTACCGGCCGCCGGCGACGAAGAACACCAGCGCGATCGCCATGCCGACCGCGGCGACGAGGAACCCGGCGTGGTAGCCGCCCCACGACCGCGCCGCCCCGACCAGGAACGGCGCGCTGAACGAGCCGATGTTGATGCCCATGTAGAAGATCGAGAACGCGGAGTCGCGCCGCTCGTCGTCGCGGGCGTACAGGTCGCCGACCATGCTCGACACGTTCGGCTTCAGCAGGCCGGTGCCGAGCGCGACGAGCGCGATGCCGAGGTACGACATCGTCGCCGCGGGCAGCGCGAGCGAGACGTGTCCCGCCGCGATGACGACACCGCCGATGAGCGTCGCGCGGCGCGACCCGATCAGGCGGTCGGCCAGCCAGCCACCGATCACGGACAGCAGGTAGACGCTCGTGCCGTAGATCGAGACGAGCGCGAGGCCGGTGCGCTCCCCGATGCCGAGGCCGCCGTCCGCGACGGCGTCCGTCAGGTAGTACAGCAGGATGGCGCGCATCCCGTAGTAGCTGAACCGTTCCCACAGCTCCGTGGTGAACAGCGTCATGAGCCCGCGCGGGTGGCCGAAGAACGCGCGGTCGCCCGCCAGCTCGCCGGCCGCGCGCCCCTGCGGGGTCGAGGGGGTGGTCATCGTGTCGTCTCCTGCACTCGTCGTGCCGGACGTGCGCAGGTCCCGCGACCCCTGGGCCCCGGGGCTCGCGCCGTTCCGGCGGGACCCGCCGTCCAGCATGTGGCCACGACGTGAGGGGCGGCAAGACGAAGGTCCCCGGAGCGGAGTCGTCCGTGGCATCTGCGGTGATCGACCGCGCGGGCGGTGACGCAGGTCACGGGCGTGCGGGCGGGGCCGCGCCGAGGAGGCCGCGCCGAGGCGGCCGCACGCGGGCAGGACACGGGCGGGCGTGGGCCAGGTGGGGCTTGAACCCACGACCGACGGATTATGAGTCCGCTGCTCTGACCGGCTGAGCTACTGGCCCCGGTTGGCGGCCAGGGTACCGGCCGCTCCCAGCGGCGCGGACTACGGTGTGTGCCCGTGCCGATGTTCTCGCGCCGCCGCGCGCTCCCCGACGACGTCCGCCGGTCCCTCGACCTGCCGTCCGGCGACAAGGTCCTGGCGTGGGCGGAGGCGTCCGGCGGTCGCTGGCTGGTCGCCACCCGGCGGGCGCTGCACGTCGTCGGCGCGCAGGACGTCGAGCGGCACCCGTGGTCGGACGTCGACCGCGCGTCGTTCGCGCCGGAGCCCGCCGCGATCACCGTGCACTGGGTGACGGGGTCGGTCGAGGAGCTGGCCCTGACGCCGCCGCTGCCGGTGGCGTTCGCGCAGACGTTCCGGGAGCGCGTGCAGTCCTCGGTGGTGCACGTGGAGACGGTGACCGTCCCGGGCGCGGGGCCGGTGCGGGTCGCGCTGCGGCGTGGTGACGGCGACGAGCTGTTCACGCAGGTCATCGGCACGGGGCGCGTGGACCTGCACGACCCGGCGGTGGCGGACCTCCTCGAGGCCGCGGAGGCCCGCGTCCGGGCGGAGGCGGGCCTGCGGGGCTGACCCCGGACCTCCGCGCGGGTGCCCGCGGGACGCCTGCGCCGGTGTCCGGAGCACCCCCGGCGGGCTGCTAGAGTTCTTCCCGCGCGATCCCTCGTAGCTCAATTGGCAGAGCATCCGACTGTTAATCGGACGGTTACTGGTTCGAGTCCAGTCGAGGGAGCATCCGACCCCCGTCAGCGAGCCGCTGGCGGGGGTCTCCTGCGTCTCCGGGCCGTCGTCCCGGGCGACGACCGTGCACGTCAGCGCCGCGTCGCCGCCCGTGCCGGGAACGTCACGAGCGCGGTCAGCGCGAGCAGCCCGGCCACGACGGCCACCAGGTTCTCCTGCAGGGCGACCACCGCGTACCCGACGTGCGGCACCGAGCCGAGCACCTGCCCGACCTCCGCGACCGCGTACGGCTGGGCGTCGGGCTCGGTGTTCGCGTCGCCCTGCAGCCGCAGCTCGGTGGCGCCCGCGACGCCGCCGGGCAGGGGAGTCGTCCCGATGACGCGGTGGGTGACGAGCCCGCGGCCGTCGGTGCGGGGCACGGTGACGACGTCGCCGACGGCCACCGAGTCCGCGGGGACGGAGCGCGCGAGGGTGACGGCACCGACGGGGATGCCGGGGGCCATCGAGCCGGAGACGACGACCGCGGGCCGCACGCCCAGGGCCAGGCAGGCGGCGACGGCGAGCAGGCTCAGCACGCCGACGGCGGCGGCGAGGTTCAGCAGCAGGCGCTGGGCCCGCACCGCCAGGCGGGTGGCGAGGCCCGGGCGGTGGGTCGCGGCGGTCGTGCGCCGCGCGCGGCGGGTCGTCGGCAGGGGGGCGGGGGTGATGGCGGCGGTGGTCACGCGTCCTCCTCGGTGGACGTGGCGTCGAGACGGGCGGTCAGGTGCGCCTGGCCCCCGTTGAGGGCCTCGGTGGCGGGGTCGTCCAGCAGGTGCACGTGGACGGTCAGGCTGGTGACTGAGCGGGGCTGCGCGTCGAGCCACGCGCCGGCGTCCGGCAGCGGCTCGGCGCCGCGGGGGGCGAGCGTGCCCAGGTCGGCGGCGGCACCCGGCCGGGCGCCGTCCTGGGGCCGGTCGGCGCCGGAGCCGAGCAGCACGGTCCCGTCCTCGGCCAGCACCGTCACCCGCAGGAACGGGGTGATGTCCTGGGTGCCCGGCACGGGCTCCGCGGCGAGCGTCGCCGAGACCGCGGCGGCGATGTCGGGGTGGTTGTTCGCGACCCGGAGCGTCGCACCGACGGTGCGCCCGGGCACGAGCTGGTCGTGATCCGGCAGATCCAGCGGCAGCGGCGTCCCCGGGGCGGCCTGGTGGACCGTCCCGTCGGCCGCGAGCAGCACGACGTCGAACGGCTCGGCCGAGCCGACGCCCGCCGTCCCGAGGCCCAGGTGCGCCTCGTCGGTGTACGACGCGGCCGTGAGCGCGGTGGTGCCGAGCACGGCCGCCGTGACGACCGTCGTGGCGACGAGCGCGATCAGGCCGGTGCGGCGCCCGGACCAGGTGCGGCGGAAGGCCCGACGGTCGCGGCGGCGGGGTGCGACGTGGCGGCTCATGCGGCGGCCCGCTCGGTGCCCGGCATGACCAGCTCGGTCAGGCCGTGCGACGTGGCCGTGGACGGCCGGGCGGACGCGAAGCCGTCGCGCACCAGGTGGTAGGTGTTGTGGCTGCCGCCCTGGGTGGTGCCGCCCCACAGCACGATCGTCCCGTCGCCGCGCAGCGCCGCACCGGAGTACCCGAAGCCCACGACATGCTCGACGGGACCGAGCGCGGCGATGCGGGTGGGGACGCGGATGTTCGCCGCGGAGGTCGCGCCGGTCGTGGGGTGCGGGCCCCAGGCGTAGGAGTACCGGCCCCAGACGTACACGAGGCTGTCGCTGCCCCGGACGAGCACGTAGTCCTCGGTCGCCGCGACCTGCACGGCGGTGACGCCCGGGGCCAGCGTCACGGCGGTGGGGCGGTTGTTGGCGACGAGGCCGCCGTCCGCGCGGGCGGTGCCCCACTCGACGTGGTTGCCCCACGTCAGCAGGGTGCCGTCGGCCAGCACGGCCTGGCTGCCGTAGTAGTGCCCCGTCAGCGACCGGATGCCGCACGTGTCCTGCGGCGAGCCGGCGACCACGCCCACGGCCTCGCAGCCGCTGGTGGTGTGCTGCGACAGGGCGACCGACTGCGTCGGGGTCCCGTGGCTCACCTGGACGTCGTCGCCCGACGGCGAACCGGCGTAGGACGCGGCGCTGTTGGCCCAGCCCCACCACAGCACGCCCGTCGACGGGTCGCCCGCGACGGTGTTGCCGCGCACGGCCCAGCCGTTCCAGACGCCGGCGCCGATCGAGTGCACGCCCGTCAGGATGCGGGCGGGCGTGGCCGACGACGCCGTCAGCGAGCCCTGACCGGTGACGCCGCGCGCCTGCGGGTAGCCCCAGGTGTACAGGTCGCCGGTCGAGGTCAGCGCCATGAACACGGACGCGGAGGACACCAGATCCACCACGGTGCCCGGGATCGCGACCTGCCCCGGCTTCGTGAACGGCACCGCGCCGCCGGTGCGGCCCATGACGTGCACCGTCTGGTTCCCGCCCCACGTGTAGACGCGGCCGTCGTCGGAGAGCGCGGCCAGGCCGGTGTAGGCGGTGTCCGCGGCGAAGTAGTTGTCGAGGCTCACGCCGGCGAGCTTCACCGCGCGGCGCGCGCCGTCGGGGTGCCCGTCGGAGGGCAGCGTCACGAGGCTCACGGGCGCCGCGGAGTCGACGGTCGCCGCGCCGGTGCCGGCCAGGCCCCCGCCGCGGTAGCCCCAGACAGCGACGGTGCCGTCGTCCTGGATCGCGGTCGCGGTGCCGGCGAGGAAGGTCTGCTGCGGGACGAAGCGGGTGGTGGGGGAGCGGAACACCTCGGTGACCGCCTCGGCGCGGTCGACGTAGGCGGCGGTGGTGGTGCCGACGGCGACGGCGGGCACGACGACGGCGAGACCGGCGACGGCGGCCAGGACGCGGCGGATGCGGCGGTGGGTCACGGTTCCTCCTTCGGGCGTGCGTGCGGGGCGGTCGGGCGTGGCGTGGCGTGGCGGCGTGCGGGGCGGTGCGGGCGGCCGGCGGGCGCGGAGACGCCCGTCAGCCGGTCGTCCCGTCGAACCGGAGGCCGAGCACCATCGCCCGGCCGGAGTAGTAGGGGTTGCCGAGCGCGGGCTCGAGCGTCGCGGCCACCTGGACGCGGCGGGGGACACCGGTCTCGAAGCCGGTGATCGTGAGGGCGCCGAGGCCTGCGGCGGGCTCCGACGCGACGACCCGGCCGTCCACCGACACGGTGAACCGGGCGACGTCGTACGGGTCGGCACCCGGCCCGGGGACGCCCGGGTCGGCCGGCAGGGGTGCCGGGCGGGCGTTCTCGACGGTCAGCGTCACGGTGCCGGTCGCGGCGGTGGTGGTCACCACGTCCACCTCGATCGCCGTCGCGCCGTCGGGACCCGGGACGACGGTGTCCACCACGAGCGGGTGGTCGTCGCCCTGGACGGTCGCCCCGGTGCCGTCGACGAGCGCGATGTCGTACGCGCCGCCCACGGCGCCCAGGTCGGCCTCCGCGGCGTCGGTGAACGCGGCGTGCGTGATCGACGTCCCGGCGGCCAGCGTGACGGCGCCGGCGAGGCCGCCGAGGGCGAGCAGCGCCCGGCGGGGACGTCGTGCCGGGCCGGGGGC
>JACXUT010000197.1 GCA_014763765.1 Micrococcales bacterium | reverse complement strand
GGGCCGCGGAGCCGCCCGCGGCGGGGGCGGGCGCGGACGGGACCCCGCCCGGGGTGGACGCTCCGCGCGGGTCGCGCGCCTCGCCGGGGTCGAGGTCCAGGACGGTGTGCTCGTCCACGGGGAGGTGCGGCGACCCGGGACGCACCGTGCCGGACTGCGCGAGCACGTCCTCCCCGGACCGGAGGCGCACCCCGGCCAGCCCGAAAGCCTCCTGCGCGCGCTCGACGAGGGCCCGCAGGGTGTCCTGCCCGCGCAGCACGCCCCCGGCGACCGTCGCGATGAGCTCGGACTCCGCGCGGGCGCGCTGCGCGGCACGGGTGCGGCGCGCGGCGAGGTCCACGACCGAGCTGACCAGCAGGCCGTTCGCGACGTAGAGCGCCAGCGCGAGCGCGTGCACCGGCTCGCTGACCGTCACCGTGTGCGTCGGCTCGACGAACAGGTAGTTCAGCGTCAGCCCGGACAGCAGCGCGGTCAGCAGGGCGGGCCACAGCCCGCCGACCAGTGCCGTCACCACGACGAGCAGCTGGTACGCCAGGACGTCGCTCGCCAGCGACGCGTCGCTGCGGCCCGCCACCAGGACGGCCGTGAGCAGCGGCCCGAGCACCACCGAGAGCGCGAAGCCGAGCACCCGGCGGCGCGCGGTCAGCGCCCCCGAGAACGCCCCCGCGACGCGCGGCAGCGGCAGCCGGCGCCCGGCCGCGGCGTGGTTGACCAGGTGCACGTCGATCGCTCCGGCTCTCCGGATGACCGTCGACCCGGTGCCGGGTCCGGTGAGCGCCGCCTTGAGCCAGCTGCGGCGGCTGAGGCCGATGACGAGCTGGGTGGCGTCGTGGTCCCGCGCGAACTGGACCAGCGCGGTCGCGACGTCCTCCCCCACCACCTGGTGGAACGTGCCGCCGAGCTGCTCGGTGAGCGCCGCCTGCTCCGTGAGCGCGCCCGGGTCGCCGTCCCGCAGACCGGTCTGCGCGCTGACGTGCACCGCCAGCAGCTCACCACCCGCGGACCTCGCCGCGATGCGCGCGCCGCGCCGCAGGAGCGTCTCGCCCTCGGCACCGCCCGTCAGCGCGACGACGACCCGCTCGCGTGCCTCCCACGGCGCGTCGATGGCGTGCTCGGCGCGGTACGTGCGCAGGGCCGAGTCGACCTCGTCGGCCAGCCACAGCAGCGCGAGCTCCCGCAGGGCCGTGAGGTTCCCGAGCCGGAAGTAGTTCGACAGCGCCGCGTCCACGCGCTCCGCGGGGTAGACGTTGCCCTCGGCCAGGCGGTCACGCAGGGACTGCGGGGCGAGGTCGACGAGCTCCACGTCGTCAGCGGCCCGCAGCACCGCGTCGGGCACGGTCTCCCGCTGCGGGACGCCCGTGATGGTGCGCACCACGTCGTTGAGCGACTCGATGTGCTGGATGTTGACGGTGGTCACGACGTGGATCCCGGCGGCCAGCAGCTCCGAGACGTCCTGCCAGCGCTTCGCGTGGCGCGACCCGGGGGCGTTGGTGTGCGCGAGCTCGTCGACCAGCGCGACCTGCGGGCGGCGCGCCAGCACGGCGTCCAGGTCCATCTCGGACAGCCGGACGCCGCGGTGCTCGACGACGGTCCGCGGCACGACCTCGAGCCCGCCGAGCAGGCCCGCCGTCGCGGCGCGGCCGTGGGTCTCGACGACCGCCACGACGACGTCCTTGCCGTCGGCGCGCATGTCGTGCCCCGCCTCGAGCATCGCGTACGTCTTGCCGACGCCCGGGGCAGCGCCCAGCAGGACCCGCAACCGACCCCGCGCCATCCGTCCGTCCTCCGGTCCTGCGCGCCGAGGGCGGGTGCCGGCCCTGCGGCCGCGCGGGGCGCCCAGGTCCCCGCGGGGATCGTAGTCGCGCGGGCCGGGAGGCGGCGCAGCCGGAGCGTCCGGGACGTCCGGCCCGTTCGGCCCGTCCGGGACGTCCGGCGCACCCGGGACGTCCGGCGCACCCGGCGCACCCGGCGCGTCCCGCACGGCCGGCACGCGACGCGATGCCGCCGGCCGGCCCGTCGCGGCGGTGCGACGGGCCGGCCGGTGCAGCCTCACGCCGCCGCGTCGAGGGCGCGCCGGACGCGTGCCCGGTGCACCAGCGCCGCCGCCCCGCCGGTCACCAGGAGCAGCGCCGCCGCTCCGGCGGTCACCGCGTCGGCCCCGGTCACGGCGAGCGGCGGTGCGTCCGCCACCGGCGTGCCGGGCGCGGGCGGCGCGGTGGGCGGGGACGTCGGCGTGGCCGGGGGCGGACCCACGGTCAGCGTCTCGGACTCCTCGCCGCAGCGCCCGGCGGACAGCTCGGTCCCGTCGGGCGCGGTGGTGCGCTCCACGAAGCCGTAGGTGCCCGGCTCGGTGGTGCGGTAGGCGTCCGTCCGGTACTCGCCCGCCCCGTCGGACAGCGGCACCGTGGCCGTCCACACCGGTTCCCGGCAGACGAGGTCCTCCCCCGGCGACGCGTGGAAGAGGTCGACGGTCGCCAGCGTGCCGTCGGGCACGGTCCCGCCGACCGTGAGGACGTCCCACACCTCGGTGCCGGTGACGGGGTCCTCGGCCGGCGCGTGGGCGGTGGTGCGGACCGTCACGTCCTCGGTGACCGTCGTCGTCTCGGCCGGCGCCCCGCACTCGCCGCGGTCCAGCACGGTGCCGTCGGCGCGGGCCAGCGTCTCGACCCAGTACACGAGCCCGGCCCGGTCGGGCGCGGGCGCGTCGCCCGAGTCGTAGTACCCCGCGCCACGGACCTCGACCGGCTCGGAGGTCCACAGCAGCGTGCCGGCGTCGCAGACCGGGACCGCTCCTGGCTCCTGCGGACCGTACGCCTCGAACACGAGGTGGTCGCCGGGCTCGGTGGTGCCCGTGACCAGGGCGGTGTCCCGCATCGTCCCGCCGGCCGGCGCCGCGTCCTGGGCCTGCGTCACGGCCTGCGGCGGGACGACGACCTCCGGGGACCCGGGGACGTAGAAGACCTCGCGCAGGTCGTCGAACGGGCTGACGAACGGCGCCACGCGGGCGTCGCCGGCGAACGCGTACACGAACACGAAGTAGTCGCCGCCCGGGTGGGTCGCCGTGGCCGGGGCGACGATCGGCCGGGCCGGGTCGTAGCCCACGTCGTAGCGGCCGTCGACCGCCGCGACCGTTCCCTGCCAGTGCACGGGGGCGTCCTGCGGGACCACCGGTCCGTCGGGCAGCGCCGGCAGCGGTCCGTACACGGTGACCGTCGCCTCGCCCAGGTCGGGCTCCCACGGCCCGAGGCCGCCGAACCCGCCGTGGTCGTCCGGGTAGCCCGAGACGGTGATCCGGTCGAACGCCCGGCCTCCCGGCGCCACGTTGAACTCGCGCGTCTGCGACTCGTGGCGCAGCTCGAACGGGTTGACGGAGGTCTCGACCGCCTCGAAGAACGGCGCCCGGAAGTCCTCGCGCACGTGCTGCGCGAACCGGCCGGCGTCGGCCTTCCGGATGGTCACCACGGCCGTGTAGAAGCCGGCGCGGGTCGCCCTGACGGTGCCCGGGGTCGTCACCGTGCCCGGGCCGTCCGCCACGACCCGCACCGTCCCGGCCACGGGAGCACCCGCCGGGGGCGCGGCGGACTGCGGCAGCGGCGCGTCGAAGGGGCCGTACCAGGTCACCTCGGCGGGGACGTCCACGGGGTCGCCGTCGATCTCGACCCACCAGTCGCCCGGTGCCGCGCTGAACTCGACGCGGTCGACCAGCGGGTCCCCGTCCGCCACGCGGACCTCCTGGACCGTCGTGGTCGCGCGCGGCCGGAAGTCGTCGACGACGGGGAACGACGGCCCCGGCACGACCACCTCCCGGGGGTCGCTGCCGGGGCGGTTGCCGTAGGTGAGCTGGTCCTGCCGGTCGCCCGCCATGTCGAGGACCGTGATCGTCGTGCGCCACAGGTCCGCGAACTCGACGCGGTACCCGACGTCGCCGGTGCCGGTCGCCGTCCACGTGAGCGTGACCGGGTCGGCGGTCGTGGTGCCCTCGTACGTCCGCGTCCCGCTCGCGTCGAGCACCGCCGGGCCGGTCAGGGTCACCGTGAACCGCGCCCCGACGACCGGCTGCCCGGACGCCGACCGCAGCGCGATGCCGGTGATCGAGCCGGTGCGCCGGCCCTCACCGGTCACGGCGCCGGCCTGGCCCGTGAACGGCCCGGCGGACGCCGACGCCTCGGCCAGCAGGGCGTCCGCGCGGTCCTTCACCGCCTGCGGGGTCGCCGCCGCGATGAGCGCGCGGGCCGCGGTCGCGTCGCCGCCCGCGAGCACGCCGGGCCGCTCGTGGCGCTGGTGCGCGGCGTACCCGATCGCGGCCTGCGTCAGGTCGTCGGCGTCGAACCGGTGCCGGGCGAGGAGCGCGGCGAGCACCGGGTCGTCGACGTGGTCGGTGCCGACCGGCACGTCGGCCGGACCGGAGGCGAGGACGCGGCCCTGCAGGCAGTAGCCGTGCTCGTCCGAGACGGCCGTGCCCTCGAGCGGCCCGAGGCGGACGGGTCCGTGGCCGTCCGGGTGGATGACGACGCCGTCCGCCGGGACGGCTGCGGAGGCGGCGGGCGGGACCGCCACGGTGGCGGACGCGGCCAGCGCGGCGACGGCGAGGGCGGCGCCGAGCAGCGCGGCCGGCCGTCTCGGGGCGTGCCAGGATGGACGTGCTTGCATGTCAGGTCTCCAGAAGGGCTGTCGAGCGGGCAGAGGGGTCCGGTGTGCCAGCACCGGGCCCCTCACGTACGAGGTGGGAGGTCGGCGGTCAGGTCACGGCGCCTCCTCGCCCGGGGGCGGCCGCCGACGACGGCCCCGACCTCGCCCGGCCGGAGGCGCCGGCGCGACGTCGGCGCGGTGTCAGCACTCCCACGACGCACCGAACTCGTCGCCGCACCACGCACCGCCCTCGGTCTCCACGACCGTCGTCCAGCCCGGAGGCAGCGCCGGGGTGCCGCCGGGAGGCCCGGGTACCGGCGTGGTCGACGGCGTCCCGGACGCCGGGGCCCCGCCCGTGGCGTCCGCGACGTCGGCCGCCGCGCCCCCGCCGCCGCCACGCCCGGTCGCCGACCCGGATCCGCCCCCGGCCGGCCGGGCCGGGACCCGCGCCGCGCGCTCCGCCGCCTCGAGCTCCGCCGCACGTCGGTCCTGCTCCGCCTGCCAGGCGCTCTCGGACGCCGCGACCGCGGCGCGCGCCGTCGTGAGCCGCTCGACGTGCGAGCGCAGGGCGGCGGTCTCCTCCCGGAGCGCCGTCGCGCGCGCCTCCGCCGCGGCGAGCACGGCCCGGGCACGGCCGCCGACGCGCGGTGCGGGACGAGCGGCAGCCGGTCGCCCCGCGGACGCACCGACGACGCGAGCGCCCCCGGAGCCGTGCTGCCGGGCGGCGCCGGCCTCGTCGACCGCCGCCCGCAGGGCCGCTCGCGGCGTGTCGTCCAGCACCCTGCCCTCGGACGCGGCGAGCGCCGTCCCCGCCTCCGCGACGGCGGCACCGAGGCTCGCGTGGGCCGCCATGCGCTCGGCGGTCGCGGTGGCGAGGAGCCAGCGCGCGTGCTCCGCCCGCACCGCCGCCGTCGCCTCCGTGAGCGCCGCGCCGCGCGCGCGGAGGGCACCGGCACGCCGCCCGGCTTGCTCCGCCCGCGCCTGCCGCGACCCGTCCTCCGGGGGGTCCGACGGCGGCAGCCCGACCAGGAGCGCGGCCAGGTCGCGCCGCAGTCGCCCGTCGTCCACCCTCCCGGCCGAGGCCGCGAGCGCCGCGCTGCCGTCCCGCCGGGCGACGGCGAGCGTGGCCGCCGCTCGGTCGAGCTCGGTGAGCGCGGTCTCGAGCCCGCGTTCCCTGTCGGCGTCCCAGCGGACCAGCGCGACCGTCGCGACCAGGACCGCCGCGAGGAGGACCGCCAGGACCACGGCGGCGCGGCGGCGCCTCGGCGGTGGTGACGACGCGCCGCGCTGCGGCAGGGCCCGACCGGGGCGGTCGGCACCGTCCGCCTGGTCGGGGACGGCACGGGGGTCGGGTGCGGCCACGTGCCCGGACGGCACGGGGTGGGGTGCGCTCAAGGATCGCTCCGAGGTCGAGGTCGGGTGAGCGCGGCTGAGGTCCCGACAGTACCCACCGCCCCCGGAACCACCCCAGCGAGGGCCTCGCGCCTGTGGACCACGGCCACCCGCGCGGTCCGCAGCCGGACCGCGCGGCACCACGGAGACCGGCCCGACACCACTGAGCAGGAGCCCCTGCCCCGCGCGGCCGACCCGCCGGCCGGGCGCCGCCCGGCGCTCCGACCTGCGGGGACGCCACCCGCCGCTCGTCGCGACGGCCCGTCTACCTACGCATGACGCGGGTCACACGGGGCAGCACCGCCCCCGGCGGGCCTACTGGAGTCGACCCCGGAACGACCGGGACGGATCCCCCAGGAGGACCCCATGACCGCACAGAGCACCGACGACCGCTCGCGCCGCCGCAAGGCCCTCGTGGCCTGGGGCGCCCTCGCCGGCGTCGCCGCCCTCGCCACCACCGCCGCGTTCACCGACGTGGCCCGCCTGCAGATCGGCGCCAACGGCCTCGGCGGCGCGGACAGCAGCTACAACATCCAGGTCGGCGCCACCGACGCCCAGGGGCAGTTCGTCCCGGGCTGGCAGGAGGCGTCCGGCACGGCCGTGCCGATCGCGCTCAACGGCGCCGAGTCGCTGTTCCCGGGCTCCGGGCCGATCAGCGTCGACATCCCCGTCCGGAACGACTCCCCGACGTACCCGTCGACGCTCGCTCTCGAGCTGGCGGACCTGCCCGGCGGCGGCGCGACCGACGCCGACTACCTGTCGAGCCTGCGGTTCGACGTGCACATGCCGGCCACCTCGCGCGAGGCGGCGCAGGTCAGCGCGACCAGCATGACGTTCGGCGAGCTCTCCCACCTCGTCCTGAACCAGCTGGCGCCGGGCGAGGAGAGCACCGTGAAGCTCAGCGTCAGCCTGCTGACGCAGGCCGAGTCGGGTGCCTCGTTCGACGACAACTCCCTGTCCGGGAAGGGCGCCTACCTGCAGGCGTCGCTGAACGGCTCGTCCATCTGACGCCCGCCCCGCCGGCGGCCCGGGCACCCGACCCGGCCGCCGGCGCGGCCCGCACCCCGACCCGACGCCCCAGGAGGAGGACAGATGCGCACCACGGCCCCTCGCCGCACCGCGGCCCCGGTG
>JACXUT010000196.1 GCA_014763765.1 Micrococcales bacterium | reverse complement strand
GTCGGCGCGCCGGGGGTGGGCGGCACCGGCGGCACCGGGCCGGCGTGGCCGGGGACCGGGTGGCTCGCCGACGGGTCCGACGGGGGTGCACCGAACGGGGCGGCGGGCGGGACCGGCGTCCGGCCCTCGCCGACGCGCACGCCGCCGACCTCGCGGAGCAGCTGCCGCGCGTCCGCCGCCTTCTCGGACTGGCAGAGCACCGCGTACTGCGACGCGACGATCTGGCTCTGCGAGGTGAAGTCCCGCTTGCCGCCGGTGAAGGAGTAGAAGATCACCGAGAACAGCAGGCCGAAGCCGCCGCCGACCAGCACGGACGTCAGCAGGATGCCCGCGTTGCTGCTGGTGAGCAGGAAGAGCAGGCCGACGAAGACGCCGAACCACGCGCCGGAGCCGAACCCGCCCATCGCCACCCGGGCGTAGGTCAGCCGCCCGGTGACGCGCTCGACCATCTTGAGGTCGGTGCCCACGATCGTGACGAGCTGGACCGGGAACTGCCGGTCGGACAGGTGGTCGACCGCCTTCTGCGCCTCGAGGTAGGTGCCGTAGGACGCGACCGTCTCGCCCTGCGGCAGCGTGGGCGTGCGGGGGACGCGGGTGGCTCCGGAGAACGACATGCGCCCATCCTCGCCCAGCGCGGGCCCGACCCGCCAGGCCTGCGGGGCGATGCGCAGGCACTTCATGGCCGACGTCCAGGTCACGCCCAGCCTCGCCCCGGGTCGCGGTCGTGGCGCGCGCCCGCCGACCCGGCGTCTACTCTGAGCCCGTGAGCGGATCCGCGACCCGGGTGTTCGTCGCGCGGCTCGCCGGGACCTCCGTCTTCGACCCCATCGGCGACCAGGTCGGGCGTGTGCGCGACGTCGTCGTGCTGCTCCGGCCCAAGGGCGCGCCGCGCGCGGTCGGCCTGGTGGTGGAGGTCCCGGGCCGTCGGCGGGTGTTCGTGCCCCTGACCCGGGTGACCGCGGTCGACGCCGGCCAGGTCATCTCGACCGGCCTGGTCAACATGCGCCGGTTCGAGCAGCGGCCGTTCGAGACCCTCGTCGTCGGCGAGCTGTTCGACCGCACGGTGCAGCTGGCGGACGGCTCCGGGGCGGCCACCGTCGAGGACCTCGCCATCGAGCGGCAGCGCAACGGCGACTGGGTGGTCACGAAGGTGTTCGTGCGCCGCCACCGCGCGGGCCGCGCCGGGCTGCTGCGCCGCCGCGGCGAGCCGGAGCTGCTCGACATCGAGGAGATCACCGGGCTGGCCCGCACCAGCGACCAGCAGGGCGCCGCGCTGCTGCTCGCCCAGTACGACGAGCTCAAGCCCGCCGACCTGGCGGACGTGCTGCACGACCTCGGCACGCGCCGGCGGCTCGAGGTCGCGGCGGCCATGGACAACGAGCGCCTGGCCGACGTGCTCGAGGAGCTGCCCGAGGACGACCAGGTCGCGATCCTCTCGGGCCTGGAGCGCGCCCGCGCCGCGGACGTCCTCGAGGCGATGCAGCCCGACGACGCCGCCGACCTGCTCGGCGAGCTGCCGGACGACCAGGCGGCCGAGCTGCTGGAGCTCATGGAGCCCGAGGAGGCGCGCGACGTCCGGCGCCTGCTCGCGTACGAGGACAACACCGCGGGCGGCCTCATGACCACCGAGCCGGTGATCCTGGGCCCGGAGACCCCGATCGCCTCGGCGCTGGCGCACGTGCGGCGGCGCGACCTCACGCCCGCCCTGGCGTCGATGGTCTTCGTCGTGCGCCCGCCGCTGGAGACCCCCACCGGCCGGTTCATCGGCGTCGTGCACCTGCAGCGGCTGCTGCGCGAGCCCCCGCACGAGGCGATCGGCACGGCGGTCGACACCGACATCGAGCCCGTCGGCGCCGACGCCCCGCTGCTGGCCGTCACGCGCCGGCTGGCCACCTACGACCTGCTGGCGATCCCCGTGGTCGACGCCGACCGCCGGCTGCTCGGCGCGGTGAGCGTCGACGACGTGCTCGACCACCTGCTGCCCGAGGACTGGCGCGAGACCGACGAGGAGGTGCAGCCACCGTCCGGTGCGGTGCCCGTCGTCGTCCCCGGGGGCCCGAGTCCGAGCCCGGCACGGAAGGGAGGCCGTCATGCCTGAGCGCCTCGACACGCCCAAGGCCTCCCGCCGCCAGCTCCTGCCCCGCCTGCAGGAGGACGCCTTCGGCAAGGTCTCCGAGGGCATCGCCCGGTTCATGGGCACCCCGCGGTTCCTGCTGTGGCTGAGCCTGTTCTGCGTCGCGTGGCTGGTGTGGAACTCGTGGGGCCCCGAGGACCTGCGGTTCGACTCGGCGCGCAACGGGTTCACCGCCCTGACGCTCATGCTGTCGCTCCAGGCGTCGTACTCCGCGCCGCTCATCCTGCTCGCGCAGAACCGCCAGACCGACCGCGACCGCGTGCAGGCCGAGCAGGACCGGCAGCGCGCCGAGCGGAACCTCGCGGACACCGAGTTCCTCGCCCGGGAGATGGCCGCGCTGCGCATCGCGCTGTCCGAGGTCGCGACCCGCGACTTCGTCCGCTCGGAGCTGCGCAACCTGCTGGAGGACCTGACCGAGGACCGCGCGGCGGCCCCGGACGAGGACGACCCGCCGGCCTCCCGGGAGGGCGCGCCGGCGGACGCCCGGCCCGCCGCCGGCCCGACGCCCTGACGGCACGCCCGCCCGCCGCACCTACGATGGACGGCATGCCACCCGTCCTGGACACCCGAGACCCCGAGGCCGTCGCCGCCGCCGTGCGCGAGGCGCTGACGCGGGTGGTCGACCCCGAGATCCGCCGCCCCGTCACCGAGCTCGGGATGGTGCGCTCGGTGGACGTCGACACGGCGGCCCCGGGCGGCACCCGCGTCACCGTGGGGATCGACCTGACGACGGCCGGCTGCCCGCTGAAGGACACGATCACGAAGGACGTCACGTCCGCCGTGCTGGCGGTCGAGGGCGTCGCGGACGTCCGCATGGCGCTCGGCGTCATGAGCCCCGAGCAGCGCGCCGCGCTGACCGAGCGGCTGCGCGGCGGGCCGGAGCCGGTGATCCCGTTCAGCAAGCCGACCTCGCTGACGAAGGTGTTCGCGGTGGCCTCCGGCAAGGGCGGGGTCGGCAAGTCCTCGGTCACGGCGAACCTCGCGGTCGCGATGGCCGCCGACGGGCTGCGGGTCGGGGTCGTGGACGCCGACATCTACGGGTTCTCGATCCCCCGGATGCTGGGCGTCACCCAGCCGCCGACCCGGGTGGACGAGATGCTGCTGCCGCCGATCGCCCACGACGTCAAGGTGATCTCCATCGGCATGTTCGTCCCCCCGGGCCAGCCGGTGGTGTGGCGGGGGCCGATGCTGCACCGCGCGCTGCAGCAGTTCCTGGCGGACGTGTTCTGGGGCGACCTGGACGTGCTGCTGCTGGACCTGCCGCCCGGGACCGGCGACATCGCGATCTCCGTGGCGCAGCTCCTGCCGGGCTCGGAGCTCGTCGTGGTCACCACGCCGCAGCCCGCCGCGGCCGAGGTGGCGGAGCGGGCCGGCTCCATCGCGACCCAGACCCGCCAGGGCGTGGTCGGCGTCGTGGAGAACATGGCGTGGCTGGAGCAGCCGGACGGGTCGCGGCTGGAGCTGTTCGGCGCCGGCGGCGGCGCGCGCGTCGCCGAGGGCCTGTCGCGCTCCACGGGCGGGACCGTGCCGGTGCTGGGTCAGGTCCCGCTCGACGTGCGGCTGCGCGAGGCCGGCGACGGCGGCACGCCCGTCGTGCTGACGGCCCCGGACTCCCCCGCCGCCGTGGCGCTGCGGGGCGTCGCGCGCTCGCTCACGGCGCGCTCCCGGGGGCTCGCGGGGCGCTCGCTCGGGCTGACCCCGGTCGGGCGGTAGCACCGACGCGCCCGCCGGACCCGCGCACGTGCGCGGGGCTGTTGGTTCGTGTGCGGATCTGGTGGATACTGTCGCCGTGCTCGCCAGCCAACGACAGGACCGCATCGTCGCGGAGGTGCGCGCCCACGGCGCCGTCCGCGTGGCGGACCTCGTGGAGAGCCTCGACGTCTCCGAGATGACGGTCCGCCGCGACATCACCGAGCTCGACCGCGCCGGCCTGGTCCGCCGGGTGCACGGCGGCGCCGTCGCTCCCGACGGTGCCGGCCGCCCCACCGACGAGCCGGGCTTCGAGGCGAAGTCCGGCTGGGCCACCGCCGAGAAGGAGGCGATCGCCCGGCTCGCCGCCCGGACGGTCGAGCCCGGCCAGGCCGTCGCGCTCTCGGCGGGGACCACCACGCACCTGCTGGCGGAGCGCCTCGCCGCCGACGCCGCCCTGCGGCCCCTGACGGTCGTGACGAACTCCCTGCCCGTCGCGCAGACGCTCCACCGGGCCGCCCCGGGCGCCGGGCCGCTCGACGTGATCCTCACCGGCGGCAGCCGCACCCCGTCGGACGCGCTCGTCGGCCCCGTCGCCGACGCGGCGCTGTCGACCCTGCGGGTGGACCGCCTGTTCCTCGGCGTGCACGGCCTCGACGAGTCCGGGCTCATGACGCCGAACCTCGCCGAGGCCGCCACCGACCGGGCGCTGCTGCGGTGCGCCGCCGCCGTCACCGTGCTCGCCGACCACACCAAGTGGGGCGTCGTCGGGCTCGCGCGGATCGCCCCGCTCACCGAGGTGGACGTGCTCGTCAGCGACGACGCCCTGCCGGGCCCCGCCCGCGCCGTCCTCGCGGACACCGGCTGCACCCTGCTCGCGGCGACCCCCGCCCTGTCGAAGGAGACCTGACGCGTGACCGTGACCGACCCCGCGCCCACTGTGGACACCGACCTGCTGACGCCGGGCGTCCGCCGCACCCGCACGTCGATGGCGGACGGGCGGGAGCTGCTCTACTTCGACGACTCGGAGCCGTACGTCTCCGGGGCGGCCACGCGCCGGCTCGACGACCCGCGGCCCCTGCCGGACCGGTTCGCGCCCGTCGTCGGCCCCGACGGGGTGGCGCGTCCGGTGACCGGCCCGGAGCTGCGCCGCGACCCGCTCACCGGGGACTGGATCCCGATGGCGGCCCACCGCATGAACCGGACGTTCCTGCCGCCGGCCGACGCGAACCCGCTGGCCCCGGCGCGGCCCGGCGCGGCGTACCAGGACGGCGAGGTGCCGGACACGGACTACGACGTGGTCGTCTTCGAGAACCGGTTCCCGTCGCTGATGGCGGTCCCCGGCGTCCCGGACGTCGTGACCCGGGCGGACGGCGAGGAGCTGTGGCCCACCCGCCCCGCCGCCGGTCGCTGCGAGGTCATCTGCTTCTCCTCGGACCCCACGGCGTCGCTGCGCACGGTGTCGCCGCGGCGGATGCGCACCGTCGTCGAGGCATGGGCGGACCGCACCCGCGCGCTCGGCGCGCTGCCCGGCATCGAGCAGGTGTTCGCGTTCGAGAACCGCGGCAAGGAGATCGGCGTCACGCTGCACCACCCGCACGGGCAGATCTACGCCTTCCCGTACCTCACCCCGCGCACCCGGGCGATGCTCGAGCAGGCGCGCGTGCACGCCGAGCGCACCGGCGGCCTGCTCGGCCGCGACGTGCTGGACGCGGAGCTGCGGCACGGCACCCGCGTCGTGCTGGAGTCCGAGCACTGGGTGGCGTACGTGCCGTTCGCGGCGCGGTGGCCCGTCGAGGTGCACCTGGCCCCGCGCCGGGACGTGCCCGACCTGCCGGCCCTCACCGACGCCGAGCGTGACGACCTGGCGGTGACCTACCTGGAGCTGCTGCGGCGGCTCGACCTGTTCTTCGTCGACCCGGACGACGGGAGCCCGATCGCGCTGCCGTACATCTCCGGCTGGCACCAGGCCCCCGTGCGCGAGGGCCGCGACCTGTCCCGCCTGCACCTGCAGGTGTTCTCGGTGCTGCGCGCGCCGGGCAAGCTCAAGTACCTCGCAGGAGTGGAGTCGGCCATGGCCGCCTGGATCAGCGACACGACGCCCGAGCGGATCGCCGCCCGCCTGCAGGAGGTGGGCCGGTGACCGCCCCGGTGCAGGTGCCCGCCTGGGAGCCCGCGGACGGCGCCGAGCGGGTGCGGGCGCTGTTCACCGAGGCGTTCGGCGACGAGCCGGACGGGACGTGGTCGGCGCCCGGCCGCGTGAACCTCATCGGCGAGCACACGGACTACAACGGCGGCCTGTGCCTGCCGTTCGCGCTCCCCCACCGCACCTACGTGGCGGTGCGCCGCACGGACGCCGGCACGGTGCGGCTGGTGTCCGCGCAGGAGTCGGCCGACGTCCGCGAGGTCACGCTGGGCGACGTGGCCCCCGGCACCGTCGACGGCTGGCCCGCCTACGTGGCCGGGGTCGCGTGGGCGCTGCGCCAGGCCGGCCAGGACGTCGGCGGGTTCGACATCGCCGTGGACTCCTGCGTGCCGTACGGCGCCGGGCTGTCGTCGTCCGCCGCCCTGGAGTGCTCGGCCGCGGTCGCGCTCGACGCCGTCTTCGCGCTCGGCCTCGCGGGGTCGCTCGCGCGGCCGGACGACGCCGGGCGGACCGCGCTCGCCCGGGCGTGCATCCGCGCCGAGAACGAGATCGCCGGAGCGATGACCGGCGGCATGGACCAGTCCGTGTCGCTGCGGGCGCGCGACGGGCACGCGCTGCTGCTCGACTGCCGGGACGGCGCCGTCCGGCACGTGCCGTTCGACCTCGCCGCGCACGGCCTCGCGCTGCTCGTCATCGACACCAAGGCGGAGCACGCCCTGGTCGACGGGCAGTACGCCGCCCGCCGCGCCGCCTGCGAGCAGGCGGCCGCCGTGCTCGGCGTCCCGACGCTGCGCGAGATCACCCCGGACGGGCTCGGGGACGCGCTGGCGACGCTCGCGCACGGCACCGGCCCCGTCGGCGAGGGCTCGGACGACGCCGAGGTGCTGGTGCGCCGGGTGCGGCACGTGGTCACGGAGATCGCGCGGGTCGAGGAGTTCGTGTCCCTGCTCGACGCCGGCCGCGTCGCCGAGGTCGGCCCGGTCATGGACGCGTCGCACACCTCGCTGCGCGACGACTACGAGGTGTCGTGCCGGGAGCTCGACCTCGCCGTGGAGTCCGCCCGCGACGCGGGGGCCCTCGGGGCCCGCATGACCGGCGGCGGGTTCGGCGGGTCGGCGATCGCGCTCGTGGCCGCCGACGCGATGGACGACGTGGCGACGGCGGTGGCGGGAGCGTTCGCGGACGCCGGGCTGCACGCTCCCGCGTTCCTCGTCGCGACGGCGAGCGGCCCGGCCGCCTGACGCGCCGCTCCCCTGCCCGCTCAGCCCCCGCCCGCTC
>JACXUT010000195.1 GCA_014763765.1 Micrococcales bacterium | reverse complement strand
GGTCAGGGGTGGTCGAGGCGGCCGACCGCCAGGGCCTGCTGCAGGACGTACGCCTCGCGGGGGTCGAGCGGGTCCCATCCGGTGACCTCCGCGACGCGACGGAGGCGGTACCGGACCGTGTTGGGGTGCACGTAGAGGGTGCGCGCGGCGGCCTCCAGCGACCGGCCGGCCGCCAGGTACGCCGTCAGCGTCTCCAGCAGCGACCCGGTGCTGGCGAGCAGCGGGACGTACGCCTGCCGCACCAGCACCTCCCGCGCGGACGCGTCCCCGACGAGCACCCGCTCCGGCAGCAGGTCGTCGGCGAGCACCGGACGCGGCGCCTGCGGCCAGGCGGCGACCGCGGCGAGGCCGGCGAGCGCGGCCCGGGCGGAGCGCGCGGCGTCGGCCAGGTCGTCGCCCGTGGGCCCGAGCACCACGGGACCGGGGCCGAACCGCGGGATGAGCGACGTCGCGGCCTCCCGCAGGTCGCCCGTGCCGCCGAGGAACACCACGAGCCGGTCGCCCTGGATGCCGACCAGCGCGTCGTCGGCGGCCCGCCGGGTGGCGCGCCGCAGGTCCGAGGTCCGGACGTCGTCCAGCGGGGACGCCGTGGTCCCGACGACGACCAGGGTGCGACCGCGGCCGCTCCAGCCGAGCGCCGCGACGCGGGAGCGCAGCGAGTCGTCCACGTCCCCGCGCAGCAGCGCGTCCACGACCAGCGCCTCGAGCCGGGCGTCCCACGCCCCGCGCATCTCGGCGGCCCGGGCGTAGACCTCCGCCGCGGAGAACGCGACCTCGCGGGAGTACCGCAGCACCGCCTCCAGCAGGTCGCGCTCGCCGCCGGGTGCCGCCAGCCGGTCCGCGTGCTCCTCGACGACGTCCACGACGACGCGCACGAGCTGGAGGGTGTGCTGCAGGGAGATGGAGCGGGTCAGCTCCGGCGGGGCGGTCGCGAAGATCTCGCCGACGCCGTGCGGCGGCTTGGAGGGATCGGCGAACCACGTCACGAACGCCGTGATGCCGGCCTGCGCGACGAGCCCGACCCACGACCGGTCGTCGGCCGGCAGCGCCCGGTACCAGTCCAGGTCCTCGTCGAGCCGCCGCATCGCCGCCGCCGCGAGCACGCCGCCGCCCTCGCGCACGCGACGCAGCGTCTCGCCGTTGGTGGCGTCGGGCGCCGTGGCGATGCGGCCGGCGCGCGTGCGGGTGCGGGCGGGGGAGAGCCCCTCCGGCGCGGGTGCCGGCGCGGGCGCCGGCGCGGGTGCGGCGTCGGCGGGGGCGCCCTTGCCGGCTGGTGCGTCCTGCGGTCGTGTCGCGGTCGTCGTCGAGGAGGTCGTCGCGGGTGCCGCGGACGTCCGGCGGGGCTCGGCCATCCCCCGAGCATACGGGGACGGCTTGTGGGGACCCGACAAAGCGTGCGCACGCGTCGCAGCCGCCGGCCGACCGTTCGACCAGTGCGTCGCGGGCCTAGCGGATAGTGTCGCGTCATGGCTCTGCTGTCCCGACTGCGCCGCCTGCTGGGCCGGCCCGCGCCCGCGTCCCGTGTCGGCGCCCGTCGTCCGTCCACCACCCAGCGGCACGGCGACGTGCCCCAGGAGGACGCCCTGCGCTCGCGCCTGGGGGACGACCCCAACGACGAGCGCGCGTTCGCCGCGCTGGCCGAGATCGTCCGCCGCCACGCGGTGACGGGCTCCGACGACGACCCGCTGACCGCCGAGGCCGACGACGCCGAGAAGCAGCGTGCGGCCGACCTGGCCGTCTGGTCCCTCGGCGAGGAGCTCGCCGGCAACCCGCGCGCCTGGTACCCGCTGGTCGAGGTCGCGCGGCTGTCCGTGCGCGACGACCTGGAGGGCACGATCCGCCGGCTCACGACCGCCGCCGAGCGCGACCCCTCCGGTCAGGCGCTCGTCGCCGGGCTGCGGCTCCTGCGCGAGGCGGGGCTGCCGGTCGACGCCCTGTCGCTCGGCACCGGGCACTGGCACCCGCGCGACCACGACCCCGAGGTGGGTCGCGAGCTGGTGCTCGCCGCCGTCGAGGCCGGTCGTCCGATGGACGCCAAGCAGCACCTGGCCTCGCTGGACCTCTACCCGAAGCAGGACGAGATCGCGCACCTGCGGCGCGAGCTGACGCGGCTGGTGGAGCAGTCGGAGCGCAGCGCCGGCGCCTGACCCGCGCGGCGGCGTCGGCCCGACCGCAGCGCCGGCGCCCGACCCGCGCGGCGGCGTCGGCCCCGGACCCGCCGGGACGCCGCACCTCACCGGTCCCGTACGCACGAGGGGCCCCGCACCGGATCCGGTGCGGGGCCCCTCGTGCGTGTGCCGGGCGGCTCGGTCAGGACTCGCCGCCCGCGTTGCCGGACGTGCCGGCGGTGACGTCGTACAGCCGGTACCGCTCGATGGCCTGCGCCGGGGCCTCCGGCGCGACCTTCCCCTCGCGGGCGAGCTGCTGCAGGACGCGGACCACGGTCGACGGGCCGTCGATCTTGAAGTGCCGGCGGGCGGCGGCGCGGGTGTCGGAGAACCCGAACCCGTCGGCGCCGAGCGTGGCGTACCGGCCCGGGACCCACTGCCGCACCTGGTCGGCGACGAGGTGGTCGTAGTCCGTGGTCGCGACGAACGGGCCCTCGGCGCCCTGGAGCTTCGCCGTGAGGTACGGCACCGGCTCCTCCTCGCCCGGGTGCAGGAACGCGTGCTCCTCGGCGGCGAGCGCGTCGCGACGCAGCTCGTTCCAGGAGGTCACGGACCACACCGCGGCCTTGACGCCCCAGTCCTCGGCGAGCAGCTTCTTCGCCTCGAGCGCCCACGGCACCGCCACGCCGGACGCGAGGATCTGGGCGCGCGGCCCGTCGCCCTCCGCCGGGGACAGCAGGTAGATGCCCTTGAGGATGCCGTCGACGTCGACGTCCTCCGGCTCGGCCGGCTGGACGATCGGCTCGTTGTAGACCGTCAGGTAGTAGATGACGTCGGGGTCGCGGCCGTCCTCGCCGTACATCCGCTGGATGCCGTCCTTGACGATGTGCCGGATCTCGTACCCGTACGCCGGGTCGTAGTGCACGACGTGCGGCATGGTCCCGGCGAGCAGCGGGGAGTGGCCGTCGGCGTGCTGCAGGCCCTCACCGGTCAGCGTCGTGCGACCGGCGGTGGCGCCGACCAGGAACCCGCGGGTCATCTGGTCGCCGGCCGCCCAGAACTGGTCGCCCGTCCGCTGGAACCCGAACATCGAGTAGTAGAAGTAGAACGGGATCAGCGGCTCGCCGTGCGTGGCGTAGGACGTGCCGACCGCCTGGAACGCGGACGCCGACCCGGCCTCGTTGATGCCGGTGTGCATGATCTGGCCGGCCTCGGACTCCTTGTAGGAGAGCATGAGGTCGCGGTCGACGGCGAGGTAGTTCTGCCCGTTGGTGTTGAAGATCTTCGCGCTCGGGAAGATCGAGTCCAGGCCGAACGTGCGGGCCTCGTCGGGGATGATCGGGACCAGGCGCGGCCCGATCTCCTTGTCCTTGATGAGGTCCTTGAACAGCCGCACGAGGGCCATCGTCGTGGCGACCTCCTGGTGCCCCGAGCCCTTCTTCAGCAGCTCGTAGGACTTCTCACCGGGGAGGGTCAGCGGCTTGTGCGTGGTGCGGCGCTCCGGCACGTACCCGCCGAGCGCGCGGCGGCGCTCCTGCAGGTACTGGATCGCCGGGTCGTCCTGGCCGGGGTGGTAGTACGGCGGCAGGTACGGGTTCGCGTCGATCTGCTCGTCCGTGATCGGGATGTGCAGCGAGTCGCGCAGCGTCTTGAGCTCGTCGGCCTTGAGCTTCTTCATCTGGTGCGTGGCGTTGCGCCCGGCGAAGCCCGAGCCCAGGCCGTAGCCCTTGATGGTGTGCGCGAGGATGACGGTCGGCTGGCCGGTGTGCTCCCGCGCCGCCTTGTAGGCCGCGAAGATCTTGCGGTAGTCGTGGCCGCCGCGCTTGAGCGCCCAGATCTCGTCGTCCGTCATGCGCTCGACGAGGGCCTTGGTGCGCGGGTCGCGCCCGAAGAAGTTCTCCCGGATGAACGCGCCGTTCTCGGCCCGGTACGTCTGGAAGTCGCCGTCCGGCGTCGTGTTCATCAGGTGCACCAGGGCGCGGTCCTTGTCCGCGTTGAGCAGGGCGTCCCACTCGCGGCCCCAGATGACCTTGATGACGTTCCAGCCGGCGCCGCGGAACTGCGCCTCGAGCTCCTGGATGATCTTGCCGTTGCCGCGCACCGGGCCGTCGAGCCGCTGCAGGTTGCAGTTGACGACGAACGTCAGGTTGTCGAGGCCCTGCTGAGCCGCGTGCTGCAGCATGCCGCGGGACTCCGGCTCGTCCATCTCGCCGTCGCCGAGGAACGCCCAGACGTCCTGCTGGCTGGTGTCCTTGATGCCCCGCAGGTGCAGGTACTTGTTGGTCCACGCCTGGTAGATCGCCGAGGACGGGCCGAGGCCCATCGACACGGTCGGGAACTCCCAGAAGTCCGGCATCAGCCGCGGGTGCGGGTACGACGGCAGGCCGCCGCCCGGGTGCGACACCTCCTGGCGGAAGCCGTCGAGCTGGTGCTCGGTCAGCCGGCCCTCGAGGAACGCGCGGGAGTAGACGCCGGGGGAGGCGTGACCCTGGAAGTAGACCTGGTCGCCGCCACCCGGGTGGTCCTTGCCGCGGAAGAAGTGGTTGAGGCCCACCTCGTACAGCGTCGCCACCGACGCGTAGGAGGAGATGTGCCCGCCGACCGCCACGCCCGGCCGCTGCGCGCGCGTCACCATGACGGCGGCGTTCCAGCGGTTCCAGGACCGGAACTTGCGCTCCAGCACCTCGTCACCGGGGAAGTACGGCTCCTCGTGCACGCCGATGGTGTTGACGTACGGGGTGTTGAGGTCGGCCGGGATGGCCACGTTCCGCTCGCGCGCCCGCTTCAGCATGCTGAGCAGGACGTACCGCGCCCGGGGACCGCCCTTGTCGTCGATGAGCCCGTCGATGGACTCGACCCACTCGGAGGTCTCCTCGGGGTCCACGTCCGGTACCTGGCTCAGCAGGCCGTTGATGAGCGGCCCGCGCTCGTCCTTCGAAGCCACCAGTGCTCCTCGCCTCTCCACGCGGGGGCCGGTCGGCCCCGGTGCGCATCTCGGCCCGCCGGTGTGCGCGCGACGTTCGGTGCGCCTCGCCACCGGGCGGGTAGTAGGACCATTGTCCGCCCCCCGGGAGGTGAAAGTCTCCCCGTCCACACCCCGGGTTGCGTGACGTCCGTGACAATCGTGCCTGACCAGGCCCGCCGACGTGGCGCCGGTCACCTCACGTCGTCCCCAGGGCGGCGCGCCGGGGTTGCCAGGCGCGGCGGCGGTGCGGTGGGCTACCGTTCGGTGATCGAACGGCAGGCCGCCGCTCCCACGGGACGGCGGCCCGGACGGAAGGAACGGGTCGGGACGTGGCATCCAGCACGGACGACGCCTCCCAGGGGGCGGGTCGTCTCGGGTTCACCTCGGGGCAGGTGGTCCAGGAGTTCGGGTACGACGACGACGTCGACGAGGACCTGCGCTCCGGACTGGAGGACATCACCGGCGCCGAGCTGGTCGACGAGGACTACGACGACGTGGTCGACGGCGTGGTCATCTGGTTCCGCGACGAGGACGGCGACCTCGCCGACACCCTCATGGACGCCATGACCGTCCTGGACGACGGCGGCGTCATGTGGGTGCTCACGCCGAAGCCCGGGCGCGGCGGCCACGTCGGCCACGACGACATCGAGGAGGCCGCCACCACGGCCGGCCTGCACGCGACCAGCACGTTCTCCATCGCGGGGGACTGGTCCGCCACCCGGCTGGGCAGCCGCGGCCGCGGCCGCTGACGTCGTGACCGGCGGTCCGCTCCCCGAGGGCGCGGTCGCGCCGGTCGTCACGCTGCCCGACACCCACGGCGCGTCCGTGACCGTGGGCGGGCCGGCGGCGTCGGCGACCCTGCTGGTCTTCGTGCCGTTCGCGTTCTCGCGCACGTGCACGGCGGAGCTGACGGAGCTGCAGGACGGGCTCGAGGAGCTGCGCGGCGCGGGCGTGCGCGTGCTCGCGGCGTCCTGCGACCCGGTGTTCGCGCTGCGCGCCTGGGCCGAGCAGGACGGGTACCGGTTCGACCTGCTGTCGGACTTCTGGCCGCACGGCGCCGCCGCCCGCGCGTACGGGGTGTTCGACGACGCGCAGGGCTTCGCGCGGCGCGGGTCGTTCCTGCTCGACGCCGACGGGGTGGTGCGGTGGACGCTCGTGCACCCCGGCGGGCGGGCCTTCGACACGGTCGAGCTGTCCGGCTTCCCGGCCGACCACGGCCAGTACGCCGGCGACGCCTGCTGGAGCGAAGACCTCGACGAAGTGCAGCACGTCGTCTACGGGCCGTTCCCGTCCGCGTCGGTGCTGACCGACGACCTGGACCTGACCGACGCCCCAGTCCTGACGACGCTGACCACCCCGGCCCGCAACGGGGTCTACGAGCTGGGCTGGAGCGACGACGACGCGATCGTCCCGACCGAGCCCGGCTACTACGTGGTCGTCAGCACCTTCGACGGTGACGACCGGGTCCAGCCCTACCGGTCCTCCACGGCGGACGTGCGCGAGCGGTTCTACGTCCCCCCGACCCCCACGGGCGAGACACCCGTCAGCGTCATCACCCAGGCGACCCCGACGGCGCTGGTCGGTGAGCCGTTCGACGACCTGGCCCTGGTGCAGGGCTCGACGATCCCGGACGGCGCGCACCTGGTGTTCCGCGCCTACGGACCGCAGCTCGCCGGCAGCGAGCCGGTGTGCGTCGAGGCGTTCTACGAGAGCGACCCGGTGCCGGTCACCCGGCCCGGGGTCTACCGCTCCGGCACGACGAGCGTCGACCGGCCGGGCGAGGTCCACTGGGTAGAGACCCTGTACGACGAGGCGGGGCAGGTCATCGCCGAGGGTGTGTGCGGCGCCCCAGGGGAGACGACCGTCGTCACCCAGGTCGAGTCGTTCACGGTGACGACGAAGACCGTCGCGACCGTCGAGCAAGGCCAGGAGGCGACTGACACCGCGATCGTCGCCGGCACGGTCCCGGCCGGCGCATCGGTGGTGTTCCAGGCGTACCGGAAGGACGGCGGCACCCCGACCTGCACCCCGGGCGAGCTGGCGTTCACCAGCGAGCCGGTCGCCCTGGACGGCCCCGGCGAGTACGTGAGCCAGCCCGTCTTGTTCGACGAGCCCGGGATCTACCACTGGGTCGAGACCGTCTACGACGAAGCAGGGTCGGTGATCCACCGCGGGGTCTGCGGCGC
>JACXUT010000194.1 GCA_014763765.1 Micrococcales bacterium | reverse complement strand
TGACCGTCCGGCCCTCGACCGGGGCGCCGGAGCACCCGCAGCTCGTGGCGATCTGGCGCTCGGCGGTCGACGCGACGCACGACTTCCTGTCCGCCGCCGCCACGGCGGCGTCGAGCGCCGCGAGGTAGGCCTCCGGGGCCTCCCGGCGGATGCTGTGACCCGCACCGGGGACCGGCACGTGCGTGAGCAGGCCCTCGGGCGCGCGTCCGAGCACCTCGGCGGCGCGCTCCGCCTGGCGCGGGCTAACGACGCCCCGGCCGGGCTCCGCCGTGAGCAGCGTGACCGGCACGCGCACATCCGCGAGCGCCTCCACCCACTCGCGCGCGGCCCAGTCGTGCGGGACGTCCGCGAGGCGGGGGTCGAGGCCCGTCTTGGCCTCCGCCCAGCCGCGGACCTCCTCCGGCGACCACGTGGGGTTCTCGATCCGACCGCGCGCGGCGACCTGCTCCACCGTGCGGCCCGCGAGCGCCGCGATCGACGCGCCGAGCCACGCCGGCTTGCCGCGCGACCCGTCGGCGGCGGTCCCGCGCGCGCCGGCCGTGCCCGCGGCCCCCGACGCGCCGGCCGTGCCCGCGCCGTCGCCGGCGAGCCCCACCACGTCCGCGTCGTCGACAGCCCCGATGACCCCGCCGTTGTGCCACGCCGGGTCCTCGAGGACGAGCGCGGCGACGAGCTCGGGCGCGGTCAGCGCGAGCTCCTCCGCGGTGACGCCCCCCATCGAGTGCCCGACCACAAGCGCAGGGCCGGTGCCGAGCGCGCGCAGCGCCCGGGCCGCGTCCTGCGCGAGCGCCGCGATCGTGAACGGCTCGTCGGGCAGCGGCACGCCGCCGTGCCCGCGCGCGTCCAGCGCGACGACCACGCGGCCGTCCCGGTCGTAGCGGTGCCGGACCGTCGGCCAGCAGGCGGAGGAGTCGGTGAGCCCGTGCAGCAGCACCACCGGCACCTGGCCGGCCCCGGCGGTCACCGGCGCGCCGTCCCGTCCACGGCGTGCGGCTCGATCGCGGCGATCTCCTCGTCGGTGAGCGGCGGCGCGGTGAGCGCGGCCACGTTGTCCTCGAGCTGGGCGACCGAGGACGCGCCGATCAGCGCGGACGTGACGCGCGGGTCCCGCAGCACCCACGTGAGGGCGAGCTGCGCGAGCGACTGGCCCCGCCCGCGGGCGATCTCGTCGAGCGCCCGGGCCCGCTCGAGGTAGGTGCCGGAGATCGAGTCCGCCGACAGGAACCGGCTGGTCGCGGCGCGTGACCCGGCGGGCACCTCGCCGGACAGGTAGCGGCCGGTGAGCAGCCCCTGCTGCAGCGGGGAGAACACGATCATGCCGACACCGAGGTCCCCGACCACGTCGAGCAGGGTCTCGGTCTCGCCCTCGGCGACCTGCTCGACGTGCCGGTTGAACATCGAGTAGCTCGGCTGGTGGATGAGCAGCGGCGTCCCCAGGTCCGCGAGGATCCGCGCGGCCTCCCGGGTGCGCGACGGCGAGTAGTTGGAGATCCCGGCGTACAGCGCCCGCCCGCTGGTCACGGCGGTGTGCAGCGCGCCCATCGTCTCCTCCAGCGGCACGGACGGGTCCGGGCGGTGGGAGTAGAAGATGTCGACGTAGTCCAGCCCCGTGCGCTGCAGCGACTGGTCGAGCGACGCCAGCAGGTACTTGCGCGAGCCCCCGTCGCCGTACGGCCCGGGCCACATGTCGTAGCCGGCCTTCGACGAGATGACCAGCTCGTCGCGGTACGGCCGCAGGTCCTGCGCGAGGTGCCGGCCGAAGTTGGCCTCGGCGGAGCCGTACGGCGGCCCGTAGTTGTTCGCGAGGTCGAAGTGCGTGATGCCGAGGTCGAACGCACGCCGCAGCACCGCTCGCTGGGTCTCGAGCGGGTTGACGTCCCCGAAGTTGTGCCACAGGCCGAGGGACAGCGCGGGCAGGTCGAGCCCGCTGCGGCCGGTCCGCCGGTACGGGATGCTCTCGTACCGGTTGTCGGCGGCACGGTACGGCGGCAGGGTGGGCATCGGCGTCCTCTCGTGGTGGCGTGCGGGTCCGCAGACCCGCACCTCACGCTAGCGCCCGCCGGTGAGAGGATCGGCCGGTGCTGCACGTCGTGTTCTTCGAGCCCCGCATCCCCGGCAACACCGGCAACGCCATACGGCTCGCCGCCGCCACGGGCGCGACCCTGCACCTGGTGGAGCCGCTGGGCTTCGTGATGGACGAGCCGCGGCTGAAGCGGGCCGGGCTCGACTACCACGACCTCGCGCACGTGGTGGTGCACCCGGACCTCGACGCGGCGCTGACGGCCGTCGCCCCGGGCCGCGTCTTCGCCTTCACCACGCACACCACCACCCGGTACACCGACGTGGCGTTCCGGGACGGAGACGCCCTGCTGTTCGGCCCGGAGCCGACCGGTCTGCCGCCCGAGGCGCTCGAGCACCCGGCCGTCACCGACCGGCTGCGGATCCCGATGCTGCCCGGGCGCCGCTCGCTCAACCTCACCAACGCGGCGTCCACCGCCCTGTACGAGGCGTGGCGCCAGCTCGGGTTCCCCGGCGGTTTCTGACACCGCGCGCTCTCCGGTCCCACATGCCGGACTTCCGCGTGCGCCCGCGCGTCGGCTCCGCCATGCTCGCGCGGCACAGAGCCGTCGACCGAGGGAGCTCCCCGGTGTCCACCACCCACCGCAGCGTGCTGCGCCGCAAGTCCGTCGAGGACTCGCTCGCCGGGGTCGACGACCCGGAACGCTCGCTCCGGCGTGACCTCACCGCCTGGGACCTGGCCGTCCTGGGCGTGGCCGTCGCCGTCGGCGCGGGCATCTTCTCCGTCGGCGCGACCGCCGCCGCGAACTACGCCGGCCCGAGCGTCATCGTCTCGTTCCTCATCGCCTCCGTCGTCTGCGCGATGGCGATCATGTGCTATGCCGAGTTCGCCTCGACGCTGCCGGTGGCCGGGTCCGCCTACACGTTCTCCTACGCGACGGCCGGCGAGCTGGTCGCGTGGATCATCGGCTGGGACCTCATCCTCGAGATGCTGCTCGCGGCGGCCGTCATCGCGAAGTTCTGGGGCGTGTACCTGGCGGACGCGTTCGCGCTGTTCGGCGTGGACCTGCCGACGACGCTGCACCTCGGGCCGGTGTCCCTGGAGTGGGGGCCGGTGCTGGTGGTGGGCGTGTTCACGACGCTGCTCGCCGTCGGGACGAAGCTCAGCACCCGGGTCAACAGCGTGTTCACGATCATCAAGGTCGGCATCACGCTGTTCGTCATCGTCGCCGGGTTCTTCTACGTGCGCGCCGACAACTACACGCCGTTCGTGCCGCCGTCGCAGCCCGCCGAGTCGAGCTCCGGCCTGCACCAGTCGCTGTTCGCGTTCCTGTCCGGCCTCGAGCCCTCGACGTACGGCGTCGTCGGCATCCTGTCCGGCGCCGCGCTCGTGTTCTTCGCGTTCATCGGGTTCGACGTCGTCGCGACCACCGCCGAGGAGACGAAGAACCCGCAGCGCGCCGTGCCGCGCGGCGTGCTCGGCGGCCTCGCGATCGTCACCGTGCTGTACGTGCTGGTCACGATCGTCGTCACCGGCATGGTCCCGTACACCGACCTCGCCGCCTCCGACTCCCCCTCGCTGACGACCGCCTTCGTGCTGGTCGGCGCCGACTGGGCGGGCAAGGTCATCTCCATCGGGATCCTCGTCGGCCTGACCTCGGTGATCATGGTGCTGCTGCTCGGCCTCACCCGGATCGTCTTCGCGATGAGCCGAGACGGCCTGCTCCCCCGCGGCATCTCCCGGACGTCGCCCCGCTACCGCACGCCCGTCCGGCTGCAGATCGGCACCGGCATCGTGGTCGCCGCCATCGCCGGGCTGTCCCGCGTGGAGCTGCTGGAGGAGATGATCAACATCGGCACGCTCTCGGCGTTCGTGCTGGTGAGCTTCGGCATCCCGATCCTGCGGCGCACCCGCCCCGACCTGCAGCGCGGGTTCCGGGTGCCGTGGTCGCCGGTGCTGCCGATCGTCTCCGGCGTGGCGTGCCTCTGGCTGATGACGAACCTGACGACGCTGACGTGGCTGCGGTTCGCGGCCTGGCTGGCGCTCGGCATGGTGGTGTACGCGGCGTACTCGTACCGCCACTCCCGCGTCGGGCGCGGCGAGGCCCCGGAGACCGGCGACGTGCCGGCGCCCTCCGCGGGGCACTGACCGGGCCCGGTTCCCGCGGCGGTCGACCGGACCTCCGGAACGGCCCCGCCGGGCGGTCTCCGGCCGCTACGGTCGGTGGATGCCGCTGAGCCCCGCCCCCGCCCGCACCTCCGGCCCGATCCGGGTCTGCGCAGCCGTGGCCGGTGCCGCTGCCTGCCTCGTCCTGACCGCGTGCACCGACGATCCCGTGCCCGGCGCGACCCAGGAGGAGGTCTCGGCGTGGCTGGCGTCGCACGACGGCCCGCCGGCCGACGTCGACCCGGACGCCGTCCTGGGCGCGGGATCCGGCGGCATCAGCCCCCAGGACCCGGCTGAGCAGCCGGCCGACGCCGGCGTCACGGTGAGCTTCGTCCAGCCGGTGCGCGTCGAGCGGGTGCACCTCGCGTGCCTGGGCGACGGCACGCTCGACTTCACGGTCCACGTCATGACGGACGAGGACGGCGCGAGCTCGGAGCGCAGCGTGGAGTTCCCCGACGTCCCGTGCGGCCCGGACGAGACCTCCGCGCCTCTGGCGGTGCCCGACGCCGTCGGCGTCCGGATGACCCCGGGCGTCGCGGACCGCACCGGCGCCTGGTCCGCCACGGTCCTCGGCGGCTGACCCGCGCCCGGGTCCGCGGGCCCACGCTCCGCACATCCACGCTCCCGTCGGAGCCTCCGCCAGTGCTCGGAGAGGTCCGCGCGCCGTCGTGGTGGTCCCCGGACACCTCCGGCGGCACGTGCAGGTCTCCGATGCCCGTCCGCACCTCCGGTGATCCGTCGGAGGCTCCGACGGGTCACGGAGAGGTCCGCGCGCCGTCGTGGTGGTCCCCGGACACCTCCGACGGCACGTGGACACCTCCCTCGCCGTTCGGAGCCTCCGACGGAGTCGAGGTGGGATCGGGCGGCGTACGGTGGCGGGGCGTACGACCGATCGCTGAGGAGCCGCCCGTGTTCACCACCCGCCCGGAGCTCGTCGGCACGCACGGCATGGTGGCCTCGACGCACTGGCTGGCCAGCGCGGTCGGGATGGCGGTGCTGGAGGCCGGGGGCAACGCGTTCGACGCGGCCGCGGCGGCGGGCTTCACGCTGCAGGTGGTCGAGCCGCACCTGAACGGCCCCGGCGGCGACGCGCCGATCATCGGGCACCGGGCGTCGGACGGGCACACGTTCGTGGTGTGCGGGCAGGGCACGGCCCCGGCGGCCGCGACGATCGGGGCGTACACGGACCTGGGGCTCGACGTCGTGCCGGGCACGGGGCACCTGGCCGCCGTGGTCCCGGGGGCGTTCGGCGCGTGGCTCGACCTGCTGGCGCGCTACGGGACGCTGCCGTTGGCCGACGTGCTCGGCCCGGCGATCGGGTACGCCCGCGACGGCTACCCGCTGGTGCCCGCGGCCGTCCGGACCATCGGGACCGTGGAGCGGCTGTTCGCGGAGCACTGGCCGACGTCCGCGGCGGTGTACCTGCCGGGCGGGCGCCCGCCGGAGCCGGGGGCCCGGTTCCGCAACCCGGACCTCGCCGCGACGTACACGCGGGTGCTCGCGGAGGCGGAGGCCGCCGGCGCGGACCGGCTCGCGCAGATCGAGGCGGCGCGGCGGGCGTTCTACGAGGGGTTCGTGGCCGAGGCGGTGGCGGCGTTCGTGCGGGAGCCCGTGCTGGACTCGTCCGGCGAGGCGCACGCCGGGCTGCTGACGGCCGACGACCTCGCGGGCTGGCGGGCCACGGAGGAGCCGACGGTCGCCGTGCCGTTCGCGGGCGTCGAGGTGCACAAGACGGCCGCGTGGGGCCAGGGCCCGGTGCTCCTGCAGCAGCTGCGGATGCTCGAGGCGCTCGGCGTCGAGGACGCCGACCTCGGTTCCGCCGACCTGGTGCACACGGCCCTGGAGGTCACGACGCTCGCGTTCGCGGACCGGGAGGCCTGGTACGGCGATCCGGCGGAGGGTGACGTGCCGCTCGACGCGCTGCTGTCCTCCCGCTACGCGGCGGAGCGTGCCCGGCTGGTCGGCGCCGACGCGGCGGACGGCCTGCGTCCGGGGTCGCCGCAGGGCCGGGAACCGCGGCTGGCCCGCGTGTTCGGCACGCCCGCCGCCGGGGTGTGGCCGGGACGCTACGAGGACGCGACCGGTGGCGCGGCGGCGGGCACCGGGGAGCCGACCCGCGGGCCCGGGCCGGGCGGCGGGGCTGCCGTGGGCCCCGCGCTGGACGTCGGACCCGCACCGGACGTGAGCCCGGCGGGCGTGACGCGCGGCGACACGTGCCACGTCGACGTCGTGGACCGCTGGGGCAACCTGGTGTCCGCGACGCCGTCCGGCGGCTGGTTGCAGAGCAGCCCGGTCGTGCCGGGCCTGGGGTTCGGGCTGCCGACGCGGGCGCAGATGTTCTGGCTCGAGCCGGGGCTGCCGTCGTCCCTCGCGCCCGGCCGCCGCCCGCGCACGACGCTGAGCCCCGGGCTGGTGCTGCGGGACGGCGGCGGGTTCGCGTTCGGGACGCCCGGCGGCGACCAGCAGGACCAGTGGACGCTGCCGTTCCTCCTGCACCACCTGCTGGGCGGGCTCGACCTGCAGGCGGCGATCGACGCCCCGGTGTGGCACTCCACGCACGTGCCCTCGTCGTTCCACCCCCGCACGAGCGTCCGGCGCGGGGTCGAGGCGGAGTCGCGGCTCGGCCCGGACGTGCTGGGGGCGCTCGCCCGCCGGGGCCACGCCGTGCACGACGCAGGACCGTGGTCGCTGGGACGGGTCAGCGCCGCGGGCGTGCGGCCCGACGGGCTGCTGCACGCGGCGGCGAACCCGCGCGGGATGCAGGGGTACGCCGCCGGCCGCTGACGGCGACGCCCCCACCGCCTCCACCTCCGCCAGGGCCGCACTCCCGTCCTCCCCCGTCCGCCCTCCGAGGCGCGCTCCGATCGCCGTCGGAGCCTCCCAACGGCGAGGGAGGTGCCCGCGCGCCAACGGAGGTGTCCGCGGACCACCACGACAGCACGCGGACCCCTCCGAGCACCGTCGGAGCCTCCGAGGCGCGCTCCGAACGCCGTCGGAGGCTCCCAACGGCGAGGGAGGTGCCCGCGCGCCATCGGAGGTGTCCGCGGACCACCACGATGGCGCGCCGGCCTCTCCGAGCACGTTCGGAGCCTCCGACGGGGA
>JACXUT010000193.1 GCA_014763765.1 Micrococcales bacterium | reverse complement strand
CGCCGACCCCACCGCCGACCCCGCCGCCGCAGGGCGCTTCCGCCTGCTGCTGGTGCCGGGCGTCGTGCCCGCGTCGTGGGTGCGGACGTGGCGCGAGCGCCTGCCCGACGTGCGGCTCGAGCTCGTGCACGGCCCGGCCGCCGACGCGGGGCCGACCCTCGTCGCCGGCGGGGCGGACGCCGCGCTGCTGCGCCTCCCCGTCGACCGGGACGTGCTGTCGGCGATCCCGCTGTACGTCGAGACCACCGTGGTCGTGCTGCCGAAGGACCACCTGCTCACGGCGCTGGACGAGCTGACGCCCGAGGACCTGGCGGAGGAGACCCTGCTCACCCCGGCGGACGACGTGATCGGCTGGGACGACCCGCCCGGCGAGCCGTCCGCGCTGCCGACGCCGGCGACGACGGAGGACGCCGTGGCGCTCGTCGCGTCGGGCGTCGGCCTGCTCGTCGTCCCGCAGTCCCTCGCGCGGCTGCACCACCGCAAGGACCTCACGTACCGGCCCCTGTCCGGGGCGCCCACGTCGCAGGCGGCGCTGGCCTGGCTCGGCGCGCGCGACGGCGACCCGCTCGTCGAGGAGCTCATCGGCATCGTGAGGGGCCGCACGGCGAACTCCTCCCGCGGGCGCGGCGCCGCCGGCGCGGGCGAGGCCGCCGGCGGGAAGGCCTCCCGGGCCGCCGACCAGCAGGCCCGGGGTCGCGGCGAGCGTCCGGCGCGCACCGGGCGCACCGGCGGCGGCCCCGCCGGTCAGCGCGGCGGCGGCCGCTCCGGCGCGGCGGGGCGCCGGCCACGGCGGGGGCGGTAGCCGTGCACATGCCCGCCCCCGGCCTGCGGGTCACCGTGCTGAGCGGCGCCGGCCTGTCCACCGCCGCCGGCATCCCCGACTTCCGGGGACCGCAGGGCACGTGGACCCGGCACCCGGACCAGGTGGAGCTGCTCGACATCGGCCGGTACGTCGCCGACCCGGACGTGCGGCGGCGGGGCTGGCGGATGTGGCGGGACCACCCCGCCTGGCACGCCCGGCCCGCGGCCGGTCACCGCGCGGTCGCCGAGCTCGGGCGGGCGGGACGCCTCCAGGCGGTGCTGACCCAGAACTTCGACGGCCTGCACCAGGCGGGCGGCAGCGACCCGGCCGACGTCGTCGAGCTGCACGGGACGCTCCGGACCACGTCGTGCCTCGCGTGCGGCGCGCGGGAGGACACCCGGGCCGTCCTCGCGCGGCTCGACGCCGAGCCCGACCCGCCGTGCGGGGTCTGCGGCGGCGTGCTCAAGCCCGACGTCGTCTACTTCGGCGAGCGCCTGCCCGAGCGCGCGCTGGACCGCGCGATCGCCGCGGCGCAGGACGGCGACGTGCTCGTCGCGGTCGGCAGCACGCTCACCGTGCAGCCCGTCGCGAGCCTCGTGGGGCTGGCGGCGGAGGTCGGCGCGGAGGTCGTCATCGTCAACGCGGAGCCGACCCCGTACGACCGGGTGGCCGACCGCGTGGTGCGCGACCCCATCGAGCAGGCGCTCCCCGCCCTGGTCAGCGAGCTGCTCGCCCGCGACTGACCCTCAGGTCGCGCGCCGGCCGCGCCGATGACCCGGGGGTGACCCGCCGCACCCGGACCGCGCTCCTCGTCGCCGCCCTCGCCCTGGCCGGGAGCGCCGCGCTCGCGGTGTGGGCGGGGCCGTACTGGCTGGGGCAGGCCCGCGCGGCGTGGGACCGGGTCACGGCCGACGACCGGCGCGAGCGGCTGCTGGCCGACCTCGGGGCGCTCGAGCTCCCCGCCGGCTACCGCGCGGCGCCCTGCGGCACCACGGCCGACGACGCGAGCGACCGCTGCTGGTGGACCGACGCGCCGCCCCGGGACACGGCCGCGGACCTGGGTGCGGCCCTGACCGCCGCGGGCGTCGAGGGCGTCGCCGTCGACAGCCTGGACCTGGAGGCCGACGCGGGGCCGACGTTCGCGAGCGGCACGGCCCACGGCTTCGACGTCACGCTGATGGCGACCCGCGTGGTGGACGAGGACGCGACGCTGGCCGCGGGCGAGCTGGTGCTGCGCGAGGGCTCCTTCGTGCACCTGCTCGCGGACCTCGACGGCGACTGAGGCCGCTCACCCCGGGGGGGTGCCGGTGTTGCGCGATCGTGGCGGTGCGGGCATATAGTCCACGTGGACTGATCCGGAAGGAGCATCACGTGGCCGCCATCCTGACGCCGCTCGCCGTCGCCACCCTGGCGCTGCTCGACGAGACCCCGCGGCACCCGTACGAGCTGCACCAGGTCATGCGGCAGCGCGCGACCGACCGCGTCGTCAAGGTCCGTCCGGGCTCGCTGTACCACACGGTCGACCGGCTCCACCGCGACGGCCTCATCGTCCCGACGGGCACCGACCGCGCCGGCAACCGCCCCGAGCGCACCACGTACGCCATCACGCCGGAGGGCCGCACGGCACTGTCCGGTGCCCTCGCCGCGATGATCTCCGCCCCGGTCAACGAGTTCCCGACGCTCCCCCTGGCCCTCTCCGAGGCGCACCACCTCCCCCGCGAGACCGTGCTCGACCTGCTCCGCGACCGCCTCGGCCGCCTGGGGGCCGAGCTCGACACCCTGCGCAGCGCCGTCACCCACGTGACCGCCAAGCAGCTCCCGGCCCGCTACTGGGCCGACATGACCTACCAGATCGCCGTCTACGAGGCCGAGTCCCGCTGGATCTCCGCGTTCGTCGACCGCATCGAGTCGGGCGAGGTCACCTGGTGACCGGCGCCGGCACCCCCACGCACCCCCGAGGAGCCACCGTGCACCCCACCGTCCGACCCTGGCCCGCCCTCTGGGCGCTGGTCGTGGGCTTCTTCATGATCCTGGTCGACACCACGATCGTCTCCGTCGCCAACCCGGCCATCATGGCGGGGCTGCACACCGACATCGACGCGGTCATCTGGGTGACCAGCGCCTACCTGCTCACGTACGCGGTGCCGCTACTGGTCACCGGCAGGCTCGGCGACCGGTTCGGACCCCGCTCGGTCTACCTCGTGGGCCTGGCCGTGTTCACCCTGGCCTCGGCGGCGTGCGGCCTCGCGGGCTCGATCGGCGCCCTCATCGCCGCGCGGGCGTTCCAGGGACTCGGCGCCGCGCTCATGACCCCGCAGACGATGGCGGTGATCACGCGCCTGTTCCCGCCGGACCAGCGCGGCAAGGCGATGAGCCTGTGGGGCGCGACCGCCGGCGTCGCGACGCTGGTGGGACCGCTGCTCGGCGGCGTGCTCGTGGACGGCCTAGGCTGGGAGTGGATCTTCTTCGTCAACGTGCCCGTGGGCGTCGTGGCGTTCGTGCTGGCATGGCGCCTGGTCCCCCGGCTCGAGACGCACGCGCACTCGTTCGACGTCGTCGGCGTGCTGCTCAGCGCGGTCGGCATGTTCCTGCTGGTGTTCGGCATCCAGGAGGGCCAGACCTACGACTGGGGCCTGATCGGCGGCTGGCTGCCGGTGTGGGGCCTGGTCGCGGGCGGCCTCGTCGTGCTCGTCGTGTTCGTGCGGCACCAGGCGCGGATGCGCGGCGAGCCGCTCCTGCCCCTGGGCCTGTTCCGGGACCGGAACTTCGCGCTGGCGAACGGCGCCATCAGCACGCTGGGGTTCGCCGTCACCGCGATGTCCCTGCCGCTGGTCTTCTACTACCAGCTCGTCCTCGGGTTCTCCCCGACCCGCTCGGCGCTCATGCTCGCGCCGATGGCGGTCATGACCCTCGTCCTGTCACCCGTGGTGGGGCGCCTGGTGGACACCGCCAACCCCCGCACGATCGCGCTGGTCGGCATGCTGCTGCAGGCGGCGGCCCTGGTCTGGTTCACGCTGTGGCTGACGCCCGACCCCGACCTCTGGCCGCGGCTGCTGCTGCCGTCGGCCCTGCTCGGCGTCGCGAACGCCTGCCTGTGGTCGCCCATCTCGTCGACCGCCACCCGCAACCTGCCGCGGCAGCTCGCGGGGGCCGGGTCCGGCGTGTTCAACACGACCCGGCAGGTCGGCTCGGTGCTCGGCTCGGCGGCGATCGCGGCGCTGATCCAGGCGCGCCTGGTGGCCGAGCTCGGCCCGGGGGCGGCGGGCTCCACGGGCGCGGCCGAGGCGGCGGGCGCCCTGCCCGAGGCGCTGCGCGCCGGGTTCGCCGACGCGATGGGCCAGTCGCTGCTGCTGCCGGCCGCGCTCGCGGTGGTGGGCGCCGTGGTGGTGGCGTGCTTCGCCCCGCCGCAGCGCACCGCCGGCCCGGCGGCGGCCTCCCCGGCGGGGGCACCGGCCGCCGCCGGGGACGCGGCGGCGGCCGGGACGGTCAGCGAGCGGCCGTGACCCGCGCCCGCCAGCGGTCGTAGGCGGCGTTCGGCACCCGCGCGAGGACGTCGTCCGCGCCGCGCACCAGGTCGACCAGCCCGAACGGCAGCAGGTAGTCGTCCGCCGGCGCGGTGCCGTCCCGGTACGACCAGTCCGCCAGGTCGAGCAGCGGGAACCAGAACACCGCGGTGACCGGCACGCCGTCGGCGCGGACCTTCTCGACCGTGTCGAGCAGGTCGTCCACCCACTGCGCCTTGGCGGCGACGTCGGGGGTGGCCCGCGAGGTCTCGGTGACGGCCAGCGGCAGGCCGTAGCGCTCGTGGTACGCCCCGAGCAGCTCGACCAGCCCGGCGGTCCCGGCCTCGACGGGCTGCTCCGCGCCGTCCGCGCCGACCGCCTGCCGCGTGAACGCCGGGTAGTAGTTGACGCCGACGACGTCGGGCACCACCGCGTCCCGGCGCAGCGCCGCGAGGTCCTCCTCGCGCGCGCCGTGCCGCAGCAGGTGGTCGTGCAGCGGGTGGTCCTCGCCCACGCGCCCGGTGACGAGGTCCAGGGCGAGGAACCGCCACTTCTCGCCGTGCGCCACCGACGTGCCGCCCGGCCCGTGCCCCTCCCAGAGGAACCCGGCGTCCACGTGCACGAACCGCACGTCGGGCCGCACGGCCGCGACCGCGCGCTGGGTGGCGACCATGCCGCGCGCCAGGGGCAGCAGCACGGCGACGAGCCCGTCCTCCCCCGTGAGGTACGGGGGCCACCGCCCGTCGCGCCCGCACCAGATCGCGTTGACCATCGGCTCGTTGAGCGGCGTCAGGTCGTCGACGACGCCCGGGTAGCGCTCGGCGACCGCGGCGGCGTACCGGGCGACGAGCTCCGGGTAGCGGGGGTCGAGGAACGCGTTCGGCATCCACAGCGGCGTCCCGTAGTGCATGACGTCGAGCACGCAGCGCAGCCCGAGCCGCTGCATCTCGGCCATCACCTCGTCGAGCCACCGGAAGTCGAACCGCCCCTCCTCCGGCTCCACCCGGTACCACGGCGAGCCCCAGCGGATCAGCGTCGCGCCGGACCCCGCGGCCAGGCGCAGGTCCTCGCGCCAGTGGTGGTAGTGCTGCGTCAGCTCGTACTCGTCGAGCTTGCGCTGCCCGACGCGCTCCGACGGGATGAACGTGTCCTCGATGCCGACGCCGTGGTGCAGGCGCCCGTCGGTGTGCCAGGACGTGTCAGTCACGAGACCTCACTTCATGCCGGTCGTCGCGATGCCCGCGACGAAGGATCGCTGGATGAGCAGGAAGAACACGACGACGGGCAGCAGCGCCAGCACCGAGCCGGCCATGAGCAGGCCGTACTCGACGACGTGCTGGCCCATGAACATCGCCAGCCCGGCGGGCAGGGTGGCGGACTCCAGGTCGTTCGCCATGATCAGCGGCCACAGCAGGTCGTTCCAGTTGTACTGGAAGTGGAACAGCCCGAGCGTCAGCAGGGCGGGCTTGGCGAGCGGGACGATCACCTGCGCGAAGATCCGCAGCTCCGACGCGCCGTCGATGCGCGCGGCCTCCTCCAGGTCCCGCGGCAGCGACAGGAAGAACTGCCGCAGGAAGAAGATGCCGAACGCGTTGGTCAGCCGCGGCACGATCATGCCGGGCAGCGTCCCCGCCAGCCCGACGGCCGCCAGGGTGTCGTACAGCGGGATGAGCGTGACCTGGTACGGCAGCATCAGCAGCACGAGGACCAGCACGAACACGACGTTCTTGCCGCGGAAGTCCAGCCGGGCCAGCGCGTAGGCCGCCATCGCGTCGAACAGCAGCGAGAACACCGTGACGGCCCCGGCGAACACGATCGTGTTGCCGTACAGCCGCGCGAACGGGATCTGCGACCAGATGTCCCCGACGTGCTCGAGCGTCAGCGCGCGCGGCCACAACGTCGGGGGGAACGCCACGATGTCGGACTCCGGCTTGAACGCCGTGAGCACCATCCAGATGATCGGCAGCAGCATGGCCGCCGCGATGACGAGCCCGGAGACGCCGGTCAGCACCCGCCACAGCCGGTCGAGCCGGCGCACGTCGTGCCGGACGGGCGGCGGGGCCTCGTCGTCGACCGCGGCGGGGCGCAGCAGGGTGTCGGCCATCAGTACGTCACCGCCCGCTTGCGGAAGTAGCCCCACTGGAGCATCGACAGCACGAACACCCCGAGCAGCAGCACCCAGGAGATCGCGGAGCCGTAGCCGAGGCGCAGGTCCTCGAAGCCGACGCGGTACACGAGCATGACGAGCGTCTCCGTGCGGAAGTAGGGGCCGCCGTGCGTCATCACGTAGATCTGGTCGAACGCCTGGAGCGTGGCGATCGCGGCCATGATCGAGATGAGCATCGTCTGGTTGGACAGCAGCGGCCAGGTGACGTTGCGGAACCGCGTCCACGGCCCGGCGCCGTCGAGCGACGCCGCCTCGTAGAGCTCGGTCGGGATGGACTGGAGCCCGGCGAGGTACATGACCATGTAGAAGCCGACGGTCTTCCAGATCCCGACGACCATGACCGCGGGCATCGCGAGCTGCGGGTCCGACAGCCAGCCCTGCGTCGAGACGATGCCGAGCCCGTCGAGCCAGTGCGAGATGAGGCCGATGTTCGGGTCGAGCAGGAACGCCCACGCGATCGCGACGATGCCCAGCGACACGATGAACGGCAGGAACACGGCGGTCCGCACCAGCCCGCGCGCGAAGATCGCCCGGTTGAGCAGCAGCGCGAGCGCGAGCGCGAGCCCGACGGTCACCGGCGTGACGACCACCGCGTACACGAGCGTGTTGCGCAGCGCGTTGCCGACGGCCGGGTCGGTGAGCAGCTCGCGGTAGTTGTCGAGCCCCACCCACTGCGCGGGCTGGATGCGGTTGTAGTCCATGAAGGACAGGTACGCGGACTGCACCATCGGCCAGAGCATGAACACCGCGATGGTCAGCAGGCTCGGCGTCAGGAACAGCCAGGCGGTGCGTTCGCGACGCCGGGCCCCCCGCCCGCGCCGGACGGCGACGCGGGCGGGGGCGGGGGC
>JACXUT010000192.1 GCA_014763765.1 Micrococcales bacterium | reverse complement strand
GCCGGGGGCCGCCGGACCCGCCGGACCCGCCGCGGCCCCGACGGCGGGTGCCGCGGCGACCGCTGCGTCCGACGTGCCCGGTCTGCCCGGGGCGGTGCGCCGGTGACCGCCGCGACCCACGCCTCCGTGCGGCGCTCCGCGGCCCCGGACGACCGCCGCGACCTCGTCGTGGTGTCCCTGGAGCCGTGGGACGAGGTGTGGCGCCGCAACCAGCACCTCGTCGCGGGGCTCCTGGCCGACGACCCGGGGCTGCGCGTGCTGTTCGTCGAGCCGCCCGTCGACCACCTGCACGACCTGCGCCGCGGCGCCCAGCCCACCCTCGGCCGCCCGGTGCGGCGGCTCGGCCCGCAGGACGGCGCCCCCGCCGGCCGGGCGTGGGCGTACCGGCCGACCAAGTGGCTGCCGCGCCGTCTCGACGCGGGCGGTGACGACCGGCGGGCCCGGGCGGTCGCCCGCGTGGCCCGGCGGCTCGGCATGGTGGACCCGGTGCTGTGGGTGAACGACCCGGGCGGTGACGCCGTGCTGCGCGCCACCGGCTGGCGGGCGCTGTACGACGTCACCGACGACTGGCTGCGCGCCGTCCGCGAGCCCGCCGAGCACGAGCGCCTCGAGGCCGCCGAGCGGGTGCTGATGGAGCGCTGCGCGGAGGTCGTCGTCTGCTCCCCCGCGCTCGTGCGCGCGAAGGGCGCCGACCGCCCCGTGACGCTGCTGACCAACGCCGTCGACGTGGACGCCTACCGCACGCCCGCGCCCCGCCCGGCCGACCTGCCGGACGGCCCGTACGCGGTGTACGTCGGGACCCTGCACCCCGACCGGCTCGACGTGGACGCGTGCCTGCGGCTCGCGACGCACCTGCGGGCGACCGGCTCCCGGCTCGTGCTGGTCGGGCCGCCGCTGCTGGACCCGCTCGACCTGACGCGGCTCGAGGCCGCGGGCGCCCTGCTGCTCGGCGCCCGCCCGGCCGCGCTGGTCCCCGCGTACCTGCAGCACGCCGGTGCGCTCGTCGTGCCCCACGTCGTCGACGACTTCACCGACTCGCTGGACCCGATCAAGCTGTACGAGTACCTGGCGGTGGGCCGCCCGATCGTGGCGACGCCCGTCGCCGGGTTCCGCGACCAGCCGCCGGACCGCGTGACCACGGCGTCGCCGCAGCACCTGCCGGACGTCGTCGCCCGCGTGCTCGCGGACGCCGACGCGACCGGGGCCGACGCCACCGGGCCCCGGTTCCCGATGCGGCCGCCGGCCGACGCCGACGTGCCCCGCTGGTCCGACCGGGTCCGGGAGATGGCGGAGGTGCTCAGCCGCGTCCGCGCCGGCTGACCCGCTCCCACACCGTGGTCAGCCGGTCGGCCGTGCGCTCGACGGCGAACTCCGCCTGCACGTCCTTCCACGCCCGGTCCGCCCGCGCGGCGGCCTCCTGCGGGCGCTCCAGCACGCGCGCGACCGCCGCGGCCAGCGCCGCCGGGTCACGCGGCGGGACCAGCAGGCAGCGCTCCGTGCCGTCGGCCGCCACGGCGAGCTCGTCGACGCCGCCGCCGGCGGTCGCGACCACGGGCACGCCGCGGGCCATCCCCTCGGCGACGACCTGCCCGAACGGCTCGGGCACCGGCGACGCGTGCACCAGCACGGACAGCCCGTCCACCTCGGCGACCGGGTCGGCGACCCAGCCCGTCCACTCCAGCCGTCCGTCCAGCCCGCGCCGGGCGGCCAGCTCGCGCACCTGCGCCTCGTAGGCCGCCTCGGCGAACAGGGACGCGCCCACCACCCGGAACCGGGCCGCGGGGAACCGCTCGGCCAGCAGGGTGCACGCCTCGACGAACTCGCGCTGGCCCTTGGTCGGGCTGATCCGCCCCACCAGGCCGACGACCGGGACCTCCGGGACCGGCCGCGCCGCGGGGTCCGCCGCGACCTGCTCCGGCGCGAGCCCGGGGTACGCGAGCGTCCAGCCCCGGCGCAGCGGCAGCAGGGTCGCGGCGGTCGCGTGCGAGTTGGCCACGACGTGCCGGGGCCCGCGGCGCGCGACCGCCCGCAGCACCCGGGCGAGCCCGCCCGGCAGGTAGTCGTCCGCGATCCGGTCGTGCACGTGCCAGACGAGCGGCCGCCGGGCGAGCGCCGCGGCCGGCACACCGAGCAGGTCCGCCTTGAGCGACGTCGTGTGGACCACGTCCGCGTCCAGCTCCCGCAGCAGGCGGCCGAGCCGGGCCACGAACGGCGCGGTCGCGACCGCGGACCGCGCCGCCCCGAGCACCGAGCGCCCCGCCGTCGCGCGGTCGGTGCGGGCCACGGCCGGGTCCAGAGGCAGCACCCGCACCGCCACGCCCGCCTCGCGCAGGCGCTCGCGCAGCGGACCGTCGGAGAACAGCACGACCGTCACCGCGACCCGGGCCGGGTCCAGCGCGCGGCACGTGCGCAGCAGCGCGAGCTCGGCGCCGCCCAGCTCCGCGGTGTGGTCCAGCACGACCACCCGCACCGGGGCGTGCGGCGCGCCCGGTGCGCCCGGCCCGTGCGGCACGTGCGGCTCGCCTAGCGCGGCGGCGTCACGCGGCGCACCGCGTCCGGTGGTCACGTCGTCTCGGCGGCGACCGGCGCGCGGTCCTCCCGGGCGCGGTCCTCGGAGTCCTCCTGCGGCCCCTGCGCCGGCTCGCCCGGCGCCCGGCCGCCGCGGCCCGACGCGGGGGTCGGGACCCGGCCCTCGCGCGCCGTGCCGTCGCCGGCGGCCTCCTGCTCGCCCTCCGGCTCGGCGTCGTCCGCCGCCGCCGGCCCGTCGTCGCCCTCGGAGCGCGCGGCGTCACCGCGCCCGACGGCGGGCGCGTCCGCCCCGGCCACGGTCGCACCGGGCGCCGGGGCGGCGTCGCCGTCGTCCTCGGTCTCCACCGCCGCACCGGTGTAGGCGTACGTCGCCTCGTAGGCCACGTGCCGGCGCTCGCCGGCGCCGTCGAGCGCGAGGCCCAGCAGCGCGGCGTTCGCGGCGCGCAGGCGCTCGGCCGACTCCTCGACGGCCGCCGCGGCGGTGTGGCCGATCGTCACGGCCAGCAGCACGCCGTCCGCGTACGACCCGAGGATCGTGGCGTCGGCCGCGACCAGCATCGGCGGCGCGTCGATGATGACGACGTCCGCGGTGCGCCGCAGCTGCTCGACCAGCGCGCGCACCTCGTCGCTCGCCAGGTAGTCCGCCGGGTCGAGCTCCGTCTGGAGCGCCGGGTGCACCGACAGGTGCGGGATCGCGGTCGGCACCGCCGCGGTGCGGTTGCGGGCGCCGCCGCGTCCGGCCGGGGCGGGGGCGTCCGCGGACGCCGGCAGCAGCGCGTTGAGCCGCGGCTGGCGCAGGTCGCCGGAGAGCACCACGACGCTCCGGCCGGACAGGGCCCAGGAGGCCGCGAGGTTGGCCGCCACGAACGAGCGGGGCGTCTCGACGTCCGACGCGGTGACCACGATCACCGCGCTGCCCGAGTCGTTCTCCACCGCGGCCTGCAGGGCGGTGCGGAGCTCGCGGACGGACCGGGTGTACGCCGTGGCCTCGCGGCGGGCCACCGGGAGCGTGCCCTCCGCCTCGTACGACTTGAGCGCCGCGCCCGTGCCGGACAGGCGGGCGAGCACCGGAGCACCCGCCGAGCGGCGCGCGGCGCCCGTCGTGCGGATCTTGGTGTCCAGGCCGCGCCGCACCACCGCGAGGCCGATGCCGACCAGCAGGCCCGCCAGGCCGGCGACGGCGTAGACCAGCATCGGCGGGAGGCTGACCAGCGTGCCGTGCACCGCGTTCTGGAGGATCGCGGCCGGCGAGGCCAGCAGCTGGGCCTGCGTGAGCTGCGACGACAGCGTCTGGTACTGCTCCATCGTCGTGGAGTACTGCGCCTCGAGCAGGCCCTCGACCGGGTCCACCTGGGCGTCGGGGTTCGCGTTCGCGGCCGCCGCGGCTGCCGCGCGCCGGGACTCCGTGATGGCCTGCTGCTGCTCGTCGATGCTCGTGGCGAGCGCGTCGAGGCGCTTCTGCATCGCCGCGACGTCGTCGTCGAACTGCGCCTGCAGCGCCGCGACGTACGCCGTGGCGACCGCGTTCGCGGCGTCGACCGTGTCCTGCGGGTCCAGGCCCGTCTCGGTGACGACGACGTTGGAGGGGCTCTCGAGCGCGTACTCGGCCGACGTCCGGGCCGCGAGGTCGTCCGCGAGCCCGGGGTCGCCCAGGGCGGTCGCCGCGGTCGTGGTGACGGCGTCCCCGGTCACCAGCGCGGGGTCGCTCTCCAGCCGGATGCCGGCGTCCGCGAGCGTCTCGGTCCCGACGATCTGCACCGTCGCCTCCGCCGCGTACTCCGGCTCCTGCCGGTCGACGTAGAGCCAGGCGCCGGCGAGCGCCGCCAGGACGGACACCAGCACCAGCCACTTGCCGAACCAGACTGTCCGGAACATGTCCTGCAGGGTCATCGGGGGCGCCTTTCGGTCGGGACGGTCTCGAGGCGGGGCCGGGGGCCGGCGGCGTGCGCGAGCTCCTCGCGGGCGATCGCGTGCAGCCGCTCGACGAACCGCCCTGCGGCGAACTCGTCGGCGTGCGCCGTCAGCACCCGGGGGTCCCAGGTGCGGGCCAGCGCGCGCCCGGCGGCCTCGGCCACCAGGTCGGGGTCCGGGGCGTCGAAGAACTCCCCGGTGATGCCGTCACGGACGGTGTCGAGGTAGCCGCCGTCGCGCAGGACGACGGACGGACGGCCGAAGGCGGCGGCCTCCAGCGGGGACAGGCCGTAGTCCTCGTAGGACGCGGCGACGAGGACGGCGCAGTGCCGGTACAGCCAGCGCAGGCGGGCGTCGTCCACCCGCCCGACGAGCCTCACCCGGGGCAGGTCGCGCACCCGCTGGGCGAGCGCCGCCCGCTCGGGGCCGTCGCCGACCACCACGAGGCGGGTGCCCGGCATCCGGCGCACCGCCTCCACGACGACGTCCACGTTCTTGTAGGGCAGCAGCCGCGCGACGCACAGCAGGAACCCGGGCTCGACGCCGTCGGGCGCGGTCTCCTCGCCGGCGGGCAGCATGGCGGGCGGCGGGGGGAGGATCTCGGCCTCGATCCCGTACGCCTCCCGGATCGCCCGGGCGGTGACGGTCGAGTTCGCGAGGTAGCGGTCGGCGGTCCCCGCGGCCCGGCGGTCCCAGCGCCGCAGGCCGGGGGCGAGCAGCCCGAGCGCCCGGGCGGCGAGCCACCGCTGGGCGCCGCCGGCGGGGCCCAGGTACCGGTCCGTCTGGTAGAGCCAGCGCGCGGGCGCGTGGCAGTACACGACCTTGCGGCCCGGTGTCGGGAACCCGTGGGCCCAGCCGGTCGACGACGCGAGGACGACGTCCGCCTCGATCGGCGTCGCCCGGACCGCCGGCGCCAGCAGCGGCAGGGCCAGCCGGTGGTGGCGCCGCAGCAGCCCGACGCGGTCCAGCGGGCTGGTGCGGACGTCCAGCGGCGCGAACTCCGGGAACGTGCCGTCGGGGTGGTAGAGCGTCGTGTACAGCGGCGCGTCCGGGAACGCCTGCGCCATCACCAGCGCGACGCGCTCCGCACCGCCGCGCTGCGTGGCGTAGTCGTGCGCCAGCGCGACGCGCTCACCGCCCGCCATGCCCGCTCACGACGACGTAGAAGGTGCGCCACAGGATCATGAGGTCGAAGGCGATCGACCAGTTCTCGACGTAGCGCAGGTCGAGCTTCACGGCCTCCTCCCACGCCAGGTCCGCGCGGCCGCTGATCTGCCACAGGCCGGTGAGCCCGGGCTTGACCAGCAGGCGGCGGCGCGCCGACTCGCGGTACTGGGCGACCTCGAACGGCAGCGGCGGGCGGGGTCCGACCAGCGCCATGTCGCCCTTGACCACGTTGAACAGCTGCGGCAGCTCGTCCAGGGAGTGCTTGCGCAGGAAGTGCCCGATGCGGGTGATGCGCGGGTCGCGGTCCATCTTGAACAGCGGGCCGTCGGCCTGGTTCGCCGCGCGCAGCTCCGCGAGCCGCTCCTCGGCGTCCACCACCATGCTGCGGAACTTCAGCATGGAGAACTCGCGGCCCTCCTTGCCGACCCGCGTCTGGCGGAACAGCACCGGACCCGGGCTCGTCACCTTCACCGCGACGGCGATGACGGCCAGGACCGGCAGCAGCGCGAGCAGCGCCCCGGCCGAGAACGCGGTGTCGAACACGCGCTTGGCGATGATGCGGGACCGGCGCGACTCGGCGGCGTTCACGTGGATCAGCGAGAGGCCCGCCGTGGGCTCGAGGGTGACGCGCGGCCCGAACACCTCGACGATGCCCGGCGCGACGACCAGCTCGGTGCGGGTGCGCTGCAGCGCCCAGGACAGCCGGCGCAGCGCCTGCCCGGACAGCTCGGACCCGGTGACGATGACGACGTCGAACTCCCCGTCCACCGCCACCTGCACGACGTCGGAGACCGACCCGAGCACCGGCACCCCGAGGGGCGGCAGCGGCCCGTCGAACGACGGCACGCACACCCCGGCGATGTGGTACCCGTACTGAGGCAGCCCGCGCAGGTCGTCCACGACCTGGGTGATCGACGAGGCGTCCCCCACCACCAGCGTGCGGCGCATCGACTCCCCGGCGGCGCGGCGGCGGTGCAGCGCGCGGCGGGCGACGTGCCGGGCGGTGATGAGCACCAGCACCACGAGGGGCAGCGCGAAGAACACGATCGTGCGGGGCACGTCGACGTCCAGGCCGACCGCGAGCAGCGCGAGGCTCGCCGCGCTCAGCACGCCGCCGCGGATCACCGCCTCGAACTCCAGGTGGCCGTCGCCGATCACCTGGCGGTCGTACCCGCGCTCGACGGCGACCATCGCGATGAACAGCACGCCGATCATCAGGCCCCAGGACAGCTGGAGCAGCGACACCCCGTGCATGAGGAACAGCAGCAGCGTCGGGATGCAGGTGGCGAGCACCACGTCCCGGGCCAGGGTCTCGACCTGGTAGGTCGCGTGCTGGCTGCGCCACCCGGACGGGGCGGCGGTGCCGAGGGGCTCGTGGAACGGCCGCTCGGAGGCCCAGGAGAGCCGTGGTCCGCGGGCGGCGCGCCGGCGTTCGGCGGCGTCGTGCTCCGTCGAGGGTCCGGCCTCCGGCGCCGCGACGGCGCGCTCGGCGGAGCGCGACACGTCGTGATCGTCGAGCAGGCTCATGTCAGGGTCCCCCCGGGCGGCGTTGGTGTGACTTGAGGCTATATCAGCGGGTTTGTCCCGGTCCGCCCTATCTGTCCGTTTTCACCCCTTTCGCACCCGTATGGGCGATCCGCCTCGCGCTGACCTGCGACGACACCCGCGCTGGACGCGCTCCCACCCCCGGCGTCACCCGGATGCCGCACCCCACGCC
>JACXUT010000191.1 GCA_014763765.1 Micrococcales bacterium | reverse complement strand
CCCGACCGCCGCCGCGCCCACGCTCGACGCCATCGCCCGCCCGTCCGGGGCGCTCGCGATGGTGGCGATGGACCAGCGCGAGAGCCTGCGCACGATGTTCGACCAGGCGGGTGCCGGTCGTCCCGACCACGCGACGCTCGTCGACTTCAAGCTCGCGGTCGCCCGCGCGCTGTCGCCGCTGGCGTCGGGCTTCCTCATCGACCGGGAGATGGGCGTCGAGCGCGCGGCGCCCCTGCTGCCCGCGTCCTGCGGGCTGATCCTCGCGGCGGACGCGCTCGAGCAGGAGCCCGGGGGCCCGGTCGAGGAGACCGGGCTGGACGACGTCGTCGTGGCCCCGGAGTCCGACCTGCACGGCGCGGTCGCGCTCAAGCTGCTGGTGATCTGGCGGCGCGACGCCCGGCGGGAGCAGCGCGTCGAGCTGGCGCGCCGGTTCATCGCGGTGGCGGCCTCGCGCGGCGTGCTGTCGGTCCTGGAGCCCGTCGTGCGGGCCACCCCGGAGGAGCTGGCCGCCGGCACGTGGGACCAGGAGGCGGCGATCGCCGAGGCCGCGCGGGAGCTCTCGCCGCTCGGCCCGAGCCTGTACAAGGTGCAGGTGCCGCTGGGCGGTCGCGCGCCTGCCGCCGAGCTGGAGCGGGCCTGCGCGACCCTGGGCGCGTCGATCACCGGGCCGTGGGTGGTGCTGTCGCAGGGCGTGGACCGGGAGGACTTCGCCGGGGCGGTGCGGGCGGCGTGCCGCGGCGGGGCGAGCGGGTTCCTCGCGGGCCGGGCGCTGTGGAGCGACGTCGTCGGGCGGCCGGACGTCCCCGCGGCGCTCGCGGAGGTCTCGGTGCCGCGGCTGCGCGCGCTGGTCGACCTGGTGGACGCCGAGGCGCGGCCGTGGAGCGCGGCGTGACCACCGGGCCGGGGCCGTCCGCGCCCGCGTCGCCCGTGCCCGCGTCGCCCGCGCCCGGGTCCGCCGGGACCGTCGGCCTGCTGCACACGGTCCCCGCCCTGGCGCAGCGGTTCGACGCCGACGTGGACGCCGCGGCGCCGCTGCTGCGCCGGCTGCACGTGGTGGACGGCTGGCTGCTGGCGACGGCGGTGGCGCGGGGCGTCACGCCGCAGGTCGAGGCCGCCGTCGCGGCGCACGTGCGGCACCTGGCGGACGCGGGTGCGACGGCGGTCCTGGTGACGTGCTCGTCGATCGGCGAGGCCGCCGAGGCCGCGGCGGCGACGGTGGACGTCCCGGTGCTGCGCGTCGACGCGTCCATGGCCCGCGAGGCCGTGACCCTCGCGTCCGCCCCGGGCGCGCGCGGCCGGGTGGCGGTCCTGGCGACCCTGGCGTCGACCCTGGGACCGACCGGCCGGCTGGTGCAGCGCGCCGCGGCGGACGCGGGCGCGGACGTCGACGTCGAGGCCAGCGTGGTCGACGGGGCCGCCGCCGCGCGGGACGCCGGCGACGGCGAGCGCGCGGACCGGCTGGTCGCGGAGGCGGTGGCCGACGCCGCACGCGGGGCCGACGTGGTGGTGCTGGCGCAGGCGTCGATGGCCGGGGCCGCCGCACTGGCGGAGCCGGCGGTGCCGGTGCTGACCTCGCCCGCCGGCGGGGTGGCGGCGCTCGTCCGGGCGCTCGCGACGACCACCGGGCGCGCGCCCGGGGAACGGTGAGGAGGACGGACGTGGACGACCACGGCGTGCACCTGCTGGCGTACACCGAGCGGCTCGGCGGGCCGACGCCCGACCTGGCCGGCGTGCGGGCGCTGCTCGCGGGCGGCCCGCTCGCGGTGTTCAGCGGCGTCCACCTGCTGCCGTTCTTCGTGCCGTTCGACGGCGACGACGCGGGGTTCGACCCGGTGGACCACGGGACGGTCGACCCGCGGCTCGGCACCTGGGACGACGTGCGGGCGCTCGCCGACGCGGGCGTGCACGTGACCGCGGACCTCATCGTCAACCACGTCTCGGCCGACTCCGCGGAGTTCCGCGACTGGCTGGCGCGCGGGCCGCGGTCCCCGTCGGACGGCATGTTCCTCACGTTCGACACGGTGTTCCCGCACGGCGCGGACGAGGCGGCGATCACGGCGTTCTACCGCCCGCGGCTGGGGCTGCCGTTCACGCCGTACCAGCGGGCCGACGGCACCCGGCGCCTGGTGTGGACGACGTTCATGCCGACGCAGGTGGACCTGGACGTCCACCACCCGGCGGCGCGCGACTACCTGCGGCGCATCCTGCGGACCCTGCGCGAGGGCGGCGTGTCGACGGTGCGGCTCGACGCCGTGGGGTACGCCGTCAAGACGCCGGGCACGGACTCGTTCATGACGGAGCACACCCTGGGCTTCGTCGAGGAGATCACCGCCCTCGCGCACGCCGAGGGCCTGCAGGTGCTGGTGGAGGTGCACGCCCACCACACGCAGCAGGCGGCGATCGCGCCCCTGGTGGACCTGGTGTACGACTTCGCCCTGCCGCCGCTGCTGCTGCACGCGCTGGCGACGGGCGCCACGGACCGCCTCGCGCACTGGTTCGCGATCCGCCCGGCGAACGCCGTCACGGTGCTGGACACGCACGACGGCATCGGGGTCATCGACGCGGGGCCGTCCGGCGAGCGGCCGGGGATCCTCAGCGCGGAGGAGATGGCCGCCGTCTTCGCGGAGGCCGAGCGGCGCACGGGCGGCGAGTCGGCGCAGGCGTCGGCGCGGGTCGCGTGGGCCGCGCTGCCGCATCAGGTCAACTCGACGTTCTGGTCGGTGCTGGGCGAGGACGCGACCGCGTACCTGCTGGCCCGGTGCGTGCAGCTGTTCGTCCCCGGCCGGCCGCAGATCTACTACGTCGGGCTGCTCGCCGGCACCAACGACATGCCGCGGTACGCCGCGACGGGCCAGGGGCGGGAGGTCAACCGCCACGTCTACACGCCCGGCGAGCTCGCCGAGGCGCTGACGGGGGAGGTCACCCGTGCCCAGCTCGGCCTGGTGGCGCTGCGGACGTCACACCCGGCGTTCGCGGGGGAGTTCACGGCGCGGGAGGTCGGCGAGGGGCGGCTCGAGCTGGCGTGGCGTGACGACGCCGGTGCCGCGGCGGTGCTCACGGTCGACGTGACGCCGGGGAGGCAGGGGTTCGTGGTCGACGTCGCGGGCGGGCAGGAGGGGGAGCGGCGGTTCGCCTCGGTGGCGGACCTGGCGGACCTGGCGGCGCTCGCGGGCTGACGCCGCCACCGCCCTTGCCCCGCCTCCGGAGCGTGTGGTTTCGTTCTCATATGGCATCGATGCCAGATCCCCTGACCTCGCCGGACGCCGACCCCGACGCCGGGCGGGTGCTCGACCTGGACGGCGACGGCTGGTTCCTGCGCGAGGCGCTCGGCGACACCTGGCAGTGGTACGTCGACGGCGGCGCGCACGGCCTCAACAACGCGGCCGACGCCGCCCGTGCCGCCGCCACGACCCCGGGCTGGTGGCCGGCGACCGTCCCGGGCTCGGTCGTCACCGCGCTGGCCGCCGCGGGCGAGCTGCCGGACCCGTACCGGGGGCGCAGCAGCCGCGCCGCCGAGTGGACCGGCGCGCGGTCCTGGGTGCACCGCCGTGTCGTGGACCTGCCGCCCGTCCCCGCCGGGCACCGCGTCGTCGTGGAGCTCGACGGCGTCGACCCGTCGGGGACGCTGTTCTGGGACGGGGAGGCGATCGGCCGCGTCGACGGGCTGTACCACCGGCTGCGCGCCGAGGTCCCGGAGGCCCGCACGGCGCCGGGGCCCCACCGGCTCGCCGTCGTCGTGGACCCGCTGCCGCCGTCGGAGCCGCAGGTCGGGCGCACCGAGCGGGTCCGCACCCACCGGCCGCGGATGACCGAGGGCTGGGACTTCTGCCCGCGGCTGCCGCACCAGGGGCTGTGGCGCAGCGCCCGCGTCGTGGTGGACCGGGTGCACCTGGCGTCGGCCGCGGTGCGCGCGGACCTGGTCCCCGACGCCGCCGGGCTCGTCCGCGTCACCGGCACCGTCGAGGTCGCCGACGACGGCCCGGCGCGGGTGGTCGCCGAGGTGCTGGACGGCGCCGGCCGGGTCGTGGCGAGCGCCGCCGTCGACCTCCCCGGCCCCGGTGCCGGGCGCGCGCTCGCCGTGACCGTCCCCGTCGACCGTCCCGCGCGCTGGTGGCCGGCCCGGCTCGGCGTCCCCGCGACGTACACCGTCCGGCTCCGCGCCGCGGGTCGCACGCTGTGGTCGGGCACCGTCGGGTTCCGCACGGCTCGTCTCGTCGCGAACGCGGGCGCGCCGGCCGGCGCCCGCGGCTACACCGCCGAGGTCAACGGCGTCCGCCTGCCGCTGGTCGGGTGGAACTGGGCGCCCGCCGACGCGCAGTACGGCGCCGTGCCGCCCGCGCGGGTGCGGCACCTGGTGGACCTGGCCGCCCGGTCCGGCGCGGCGCTGCTGCGGGTGTGGGGCGGCGGCCTGGTCGAGACCGAGGAGCTCTACGACGCGTGCGACCGCGCGGGCCTGCTGGTGTGGCAGGAGTTCTCGCAGTCGTCGTCGGGCATGCAGAGCGCGCCCGCCGCCGACGCCGCGTTCGTGGACCTGCTGCGGCGCGAGGCCGCCGCCCTGGTCCCGGCCCGCACGCACCACCCGAGCCTGCTGCTGTGGGGCGGCGGCAACGAGCTCGACGAGGGCGGCGTCCCGCTGGACGAGGACCGCTCGCCGGCGCTCGCGGCGCTGCGTGACGAGGTCGCCCGCCTGGACCCGGGGCGGTCCTGGCTGCCGACGTCCCCGACCGGCCCGGCGTTCCACCACCGCGCCGACGTCATCGCCGCCGCCCCCGACGACCAGCACGACGTCCACGGGCCGTGGGAGCACCAGGGGCTGACGGGGCAGCACGCGCTCGCGGACGCGGGCACGTGCCTGGCGCACAGCGAGTTCGGCGTCGAGGGCATGGCGAACCGTCGGCTGCTGGACCACCTGGTGCCGGCGGCGGACGTCTGGCCGCTGGACCGGTCGAACCCCGTGCACCGCCACCTGGGGGAGTGGTGGGACAACGCCCCGCTCGTGCAGGAGTGCTTCGGCGGGCGGCTCGCGGACGTCGAGGGGTACCGCCGAGCGAGCCAGCACCTGCAGGCGACCGGCCTGGCGTACGCGGTCGAGGCGGACCGGCGGCGGTGGCCGCGCTGCTCGCTGGTGCTGCCGTGGCAGCTCGCGGAGTCGTACCCGAACACCTGGTGCACGGCCGTCGTGGACCACCTGGGCGACCCGAAGCCCGCGTACCACGCCGTCGCGCGGGCGTTCGCCCCGGACCGCGCGACGCTGCGCACCGCGACCAGCGCCTGGGCCGGCCGGTCGCACGCCGTCGCGCAGGTGTGGCTGTGGTCGGACGCCGGCGTCCAGCGGGGGTCGCGCGTCGCGGCCCGGCTGCGTCGCGCGGCCGACGGCGCCGTGCTCGCCGAGCGCCGCTGGCACGTCCCGGAGCCGGTGGCCGAGCCGCGCCCGGTGGGGGAGCTGCGCTGCCCGGCGGCGGTGCTGCCGGAGGCGGAGGTGCTGCTGTGGGAGGTCGAGTGGGCCGCGCCCCACGGCACACCGCTGGACCACGAGGTCGTCGTCGCGACGTCCGCCGCCGACCTGTCGCCGCTGCTGGACCTCCCACCCGCGACGGTCGACGTCGGGATCGCGCGCGACCCGTCCGACCCGGGCGACCCGCGTGACCCTGCCGACCCGTCCGAGGAGGACGCCGTCGTCGTGACCGTCACCCACCGCGCGGGGCCGGCGGTGGTCGGCCTCGCCCTGCTCGACGCCCGGCCCGCCGGCGCGCCCGGGTGGGCCGCGCTCGACGGCGACCCCCGGCCGCTGCTGCCCGGCGCGACCCGGCGGCTGCGGGCGCGCTGGCGCGGCGACCGGCCGGACGGCGCGGCGGCGGGCGGCGTCCCGCCACACCGACCGCTGACCCTCGAGGCGTGGAACCTCACCCCGACCACGCTCGACCCGGCCAGCCCCGCCCCGACCGCCCTGGAGCCCCTGCCGTGACCGTCACCTTCCCTTCCGGCTTCCTGTGGGGCGCCGCGACGTCCGCCTACCAGGTCGAGGGCAGCCTCGACGCCGACGGTCGCGGCCGGTCCGTGTGGGAGGAGTTCGCGTCCCGGCCCGGCGCCGTCGAGGGCGGCGGCGACGGGTCGCGCGCGTGCGACTCGTACCGGCGGTGGCGCGAGGACGTCGACCTGGTGGACGGGCTGGGCCTGGGCGCGTACCGGTTCTCCGTGGCCTGGTCCCGGGTGGTCCCGGACGGTCGCGGCCGGATCGAGCAGCGCGGCCTGGACCACTACGAGCGGTTCGTCGACGCCCTGCTGGAGCGCGGCGTCGAGCCGGTGCTGACGCTCAACCACTGGGACATGCCGCAGGCGCTCATGGCGGACGGCGGCTGGGCCGGGCGGTCGAGCGTGGCCGCCTTCGCGGAGTACGCCGACGCGGTGGCCGCCCGCCTCGGCGACCGCGTGACGTGGTGGGTCACGCAGAACGAGCCGTGGATCGTGCAGCTCCTCGGCTACCAGCTCGGCCTGCACGCCCCGGGCGTCGCCGACCTGGGCGCCTCGGTCGCCGCCGGCCACCACGTCCTGCTCGGCCACGGCGCCGCGGCGGACGCGATCCACGCCCACGCGCCCGCGGCCCGCACCGGCTGCGCCCTCAGCCTGTTCCCGTGCGACCCGGCGACGGGCTCGGACGAGGACGCCGCGGCCGCGTGGGGCTCGGACGGCTACGTGAACCGCTGGTACCTCGACCCCCTGGCCGGTCGCGGCTACCCCGCGGACGTGCGCGCGCACTACGAGCGGGCGCTCGGGCGGTCGCTGGACGACGTGATCCTCCCCGGGGACGAGGAGCGGATCGGCGGCCGGCAGGACTGGATCGGCGTCAACTACTACACCCGGCGGGTGGTGGCGGCGGCCGGACCCGGACCGGGCCGGCCGTTCCCGTGGCGCGTGGTGGGGCCGCCCGGCGACGTGGCCCGCACCGACGAGGGCTGGGAGATCGTGCCGGACGCCCTGCGGGACCTGCTGCTGCGGCTGCACCGCGAGCACGCCGGCACGCCGCTGATGGTCACCGAGAACGGCGGCGTGTTCGGCGACGGCCCCACGCACGACGGCCGCGTGCACGACGTCCGGCGCACCGAGCTGCTGCTCGGGCACCTGCGGGCGGTGCACGAGGCGATCGAGGGCGGCGCCCCGGTGGTCGGCTACCTGCACTGGTCGCTGCTCGACAACTTCGAGTGGTCGCTCGGGTACCGGCCGCGGTTCGGGCTGGTGCACGTCGACTACGCGACCGGCAGGCGGACCGTGAAGGACTCGGGCCGGGTCTACGCGGGGATCGCCCGCACCGGCACGCTGCCCGACGCCCCGCTCGAGATCCCGCCGTTCGGCTGACCCGCCCCGGCTCCGCCC
>JACXUT010000190.1 GCA_014763765.1 Micrococcales bacterium | reverse complement strand
GCCACCCCGGACACCCCGGCGGCGCGCCGGTCAGGAGGCCAGCAGCCCGAGCCGGCGTGCGGTCGGCGCCGCGCGCAGCACCGCGTGCGCGGTGAGGCCCCGCGTCGAGACCAGCACGTCCACCACCGGCCGGGACGCCGGGAACAGCCGCGCGCCCGCCGTGTAGCGGGAGTCGAACCCGGGGTCGAAGAACGGCGCGTCGGTGGTGGCGAACAGGTACGTGAGGTTGGCGATCCGCCCGATCGCGCCGGGGCTGTACCGCCGGTGCTGCTCGGCGTAGGCGTCGAGGAACCCGAAGTACGCCCCGCCGGACCGCAGCGCGTACCCGTGCCAGAGCGTCTGCCCGCCGGCGGCGAGCCGCAGCACCGCGGCGTCGCCGTCCCGCCGGAACAGCCCGACGACCTCGCGGAACCACCGCTCGGCCCGCGGGTCGAGCCGCAGCGCCGAGCCGCCCTGCGTCGCGTCGCCCTTCCACCCGGCGGCCTGCAGCTCGACGAAGTCGTCCTCCGCGCCCGGGTCGGCGGACAGGTCGTGCAGCTCCAGGGGCCCGCCGGTCTCGCGGACCAGGCCCCGGACGCCGCGGCGCATGTTGCGGCGCTCGTCGGTGGCCATGTGGTCGGTGGCGAGCGGCGGGTCCACCAGCACCCCGTCGACGAGCGGCGGCAGCTCCGGGACCGTCATCGCCTCGCGCGGGGCGAACGCGCCGGCGTCCCGCCGCCGCTCCCACGCGCGCATCGGCGTGCGGCCCAGCACCTCGGCGAGCGTGTCGGCCAGCGGCCCCTCACCGGGGAAGCGCCGGAGCTGCACGAGGCCCGGCAGCCCGACGGAGGTCAGGCCGCGCAGCAGCGCCTCCAGCGCCTCGGCCTCCCGGCCCCGGCGCAGCAGCGGGTGGTGCCGGTCGGAGTGCACGGTGGTGAACTCGCCGCCGGTGGTCGCGGCGAGCACGGGCACCCGCCGCGCGACGGGCTTGGTGCTGACGGCCAGGGCGGCGAGCCACTCCCCGCCCTCCTGGACGACCACGACGCGCACGTCGGAGGCCTCGTCGCCGCGGTGCCGCGCGGGCACGAGGAACCGCGGGTCGAGGTACATGTTCGGCCACACCGCCCGGTCGGCGAGGCGGTGCCAGGCCTCCACGTCGGAGGGGGTCACGTCGGACAGCGGGATGAGCCTCAGGTGCACGGTGCCCCTCCTGGTCGCGCGACGGCCGCAGCGCGGCTCTCCACGCTAGCGTCCGGTTTGGACGGTTTTGATCCACTTTGTGGGTGAACTGTGCGCCCACCCGCGGCGCGACCGGCCCCACACCGCGGGCACCACCCGGACGGCGGTCGCCCGGACGGCGCAGCGCCGCGTGAGGGAGGCTGGGGGCATGGCTCCCCCCGCACGGCCCCGCATCGTGTTCCTCGACATCGACGGCACCTACGCCGACCGCGGCGTCGTCCCGCCGGGGCACGCCCGGGCCGTCGCCGCCGCGCGGGCCGCCGGGAACCGGGTCCTGCTGTGCACCGGCCGGCCGCGCTCGATGCTGACCCGGCACATCCTCGCCGCGGGGTTCGACGGGATGGTGGCGTCCGCCGGCGGCTACGTCGAGGTCGGCGGCGCCGTGCTGCGCGACCAGCGGTTCCCCCGGGACCTCGCCGAGCGTGTGATCGCCGTGCTCGACGCCCACGACGCCGCCTACCTGCTGGAGGCCCCCGAGGCGCTGTACGGCCGGCCCGACGTCCGGCGGCGGCTCGGCGAGCTGCTCGGCGGCCACCTGCGCGACCCCGACGCCGCGGCGGACGGGCAGGGCGACGTGCTGGACGCGCTGCGCGTGCCGGAGCGCCTCGAGGAGTGCTCGTTCGCCAAGGTGACGTACTTCGGCGCGGCGTCCCCCTGGCCCGTCGTCGCGGACGCCCTCGGCGACGGCCTGGACCTGCTCCCGTCCTCCATCACCGGGCTCGGCGACACCGCCGGGGAGATCCAGCTCGCCGGCGTCCACAAGGCCCTCGGCATCCAGACGGTGCTCGACCACCTCGGCGCCGGGCGCGAGGACGTCGTCGCGTTCGGCGACGGGCCGAACGACCTCGAGATGCTCGAGTACGCCGGCACGTCCGTCGCCATCGCCGGCGCCGACCCGCGCCTGCTGGCCCTGGCGGACCACGTGGCCGCCGGGCCCGGGGCTGAGGGGCTGGTGCCGGCGTTCGCGGAGCTCGGGCTGGTGTGACCCGCCGCTACCCCGCCGCGGCCCGCCCCGCCCGCGGCCGCACCGGGGGGACGGCCGCGAGCAGCGCGCGGGTGTAGTCGTCCCGCGGGTCGGCGAACAGCTCCGCCGCCGGGCGGTGCTCCACCGTGCGCCCCTCCTTGAGCACCAGCACGTCGTGGCTGACGCGCTCGACCACCGCGAGGTCGTGCGCGATGAACAGGTACGTCAGCCCGAGCTCCGCCTGCAGGCGGGCGAGCAGCTCGAGCACGCGGGCCTGGATCGAGACGTCGAGCGACGCGGTCGACTCGTCGAGGATCACCAGGTCCGGCTCCAGCGCCAGCGCCCGCGCGATCGACACCCGCTGGCGCTGCCCGCCGGACAGCTCGTGCGGGTAGCGGGACGCCCAGGACGCCGGCAGGTCCACCAGCTCCAGCAGCTCGCCCACCCGGCGGGCCGTCGCCTCCCGACCGCGCGCCAGCCCGTGCACCCGCAGCGGCTCGGCGATCGACGTCCCGACCGCGGACCGGCCGTTGAGCGACGAGAACGGGTCCTGGAACACCATGGCGATCCGCCGGCGCAGCGCCTTGAGGGCCGCGCCCCGCTGGTGCAGCACGTCGACCCCTTCCAGCTCCGCCGTGCCCGCGCGCGGGACCGTGAGCCCGGTGAGGACGCCGGCGATCGTCGACTTGCCCGACCCGGACTCCCCGACGACGCCGAGCGTGCGCCCGCGCCGGACCTCGAACGACACGTCGTCGACCGCGTGGACCTGCGTGCGCCCGGCGGGGCCGCGGACGTCGTAGCGCACGTCGAGGCCCTCGACGGCGAGCAGCACCTCGGCGTCCGCCGGCCCGGGCGCCGGGCGGGACTGCCCGAGCAGCGGGCGGGCGGCGAGCAGCTCCCGGGTGTACGGGTCGCGCGGCCGGTCCACCAGGTCGAGCACCGGCTGCGTCTCGAGCTGCACGCCGTCGCGCAGCACGGTGACGTCGTCGGCGACCTGGCCGATGAGCCCGAGGTCGTGGCTGATCCACACGACGGCCGTGCCGAAGCGGTGCTGGAGCTCGCGCACCAGGTCCACCACCTGCGCCTGCGTGGTCACGTCGAGGGCGGTCGTCGGCTCGTCGGCGATCAGCAGCGCCGGGTCGCACGCCAGCGCGACCGCGATCATCACCCGCTGCCGCTGGCCGCCCGAGAGCTGGTGCGGGTACGACGCGAGCCGGCTCTCCGGGTCGGGGATGCCGACGGCCTCGAGCAGCTCCAGCGCCCGGGCGCGGGCCGCCCGTCCGGTCAGGCCGCGGTGCGCCTCCAGGCTCTCGGTGATCTGCCGCTCGAGCGTGAGGATCGGGTTGAGCGACGTCGACGGGTCCTGGAACACGAACCCGATGCGGTCGCCGTGGACGGACCGCAGCGTGCGGGCCGAGGCGCCGACGAGCTGCGTCGTCCCGCCCGCGCCGCCGACCCCGCCGCCCACCGGCGCGCCGAGCACGCTGCTGCCCGACACCCGCGCCCCGGGCGCGTCCAGCAGCCCGGTCGCCGCGAGCACGGTCATCGACTTGCCGGACCCGGACTCCCCGACGATGCCGAGGGTCTGCCCGGGCTCCACGGCGAACGACACGCCGCGGACGATCGGCGTCGGGCCGATGTCGACCCGCAGGTCCGTCACCTCGAGGACGGGGTTCATCGGCGGCTCCTCCTGACCAGGCGTCGGGTCTGCAGCAGGGTGCGCTGGCGCGGGTCGAGCACGTCCCGCAGCCCGTCGCCGAGCAGGTTGAGCGCGAGCACGGTCACGAAGATCGCCAGGCCGGGGAACAGCGCCATCCACCACGCGGACCCCAGGAACCCCTGGGCGTCGTAGAGCATCCGCCCCCACGACGGCTGCGGCGGCTGCACGCCGAGCCCGAGGAACGACAGCGCGGCCTCCGACAGGATCGCGAACGCGACCGACAGGGACGTCTGCACGATGACGGGGCCGCTCACGCCGGGCAGCACGTGCCGGCGCAGGATCTCGACGTGCCCGGTGCCCATGGTGCGCGACACCTGCACGTACGGCTCGACCCGCACGGACAGCGCGGCCGCGCGCGCGACGCGCGCGAAGATCGGCGTGTAGACGATGCCGATGGCCAGCTGCGTGGTCGTCAGGCCCGGGCCGAGCACGGCCACGATCGCGAGCGCCAGCAGCATGACGGGGAACGCGAACATCACGTCGACGACGCGCATGAGCACCGTGTCGAGCCAGCCGCCCGCGTACCCGGACACGACGCCGAGGCCGACGCCCACGACGAGCGCGAACGCCACCGCCGCGAGCGCCACCTGCAGCGAGACGCCCGTGGCGACCAGCACGCGCGAGAACACGTCGCGCCCCAGGTCGTCGGTGCCGAACAGGTGGTCCCCCGACGGCCCCTGGAGCGCCGCGGGGACGTCGACCGCGTTGACGCCGTACGGCGCGAGGCGCGCGCCGAGCACCGCGACGACGAGCACGACGAGCAGCACCAGGGCGCTGACCAGGTTGACCGGGTTCCCGAGCAGCAGCCGCCAGCGGGCCACGGGGGCGGCGGTCGTGGTCGCTGCCGTCGGCGGGGAGCCGGGCGTCCCGGGCGTCACGGGGTCCTGCCGGGCGTCGGTCGTCATGAGAGCCGGATCCTCGGGTCGACGACGGAGTACAGGACGTCCACCACCAGGTTCACCACCAGGAACAGCACCGCGATCAGCAGCACCGCGCCCTGCACCAGCGCGTAGTCGCGTGCGGCGACCGCGTCGAACACCAGGCGCCCCAGCCCGGGCCAGGCGAACACGACCTCGACGACGATGACGCCGCCGAGGATCGTCGCGAGCTGGATGCCGGTGATCGTGAGGATGGGGATCATCGCGTTGCGCACGACGTGCCGGCCGGTGACGACCCGCGGGGGCAGGCCCTTCGACCGCGCGGTGCGGACGTGGCCCGCGTGCGCGACCTCCAGCACGGCGGTGCGGATGTAGCGGGTCATGATGGCGGCGGCCACCAGGCCCACCGTCAGCCCGGGCAGCAGCACGTGCCGCGCCCACCCGGCGGGGTCCTGCGACAGCGCCACGTACCCGGACGTCGGCAGCAGCCCGAGCGTCATCGCGACCACCAGGATGAGCATCTGGCCGAGCCAGAAGTCCGGGACCGAGACGCCCGCCTGGCTGGTCACCCGCACGACGGCGTCGGACAGCCGCCCCTCGTGCAGCCCCGACCAGATGCCGGCGGGCAGGGAGATCGCCAGGGCGACGAGCAGCCCGACGACGGCGAGGGACACCGTGGCGGGCAGCCGCTGCAGCAGCGTGGTCGTCACGGGCTCGCCCGACCGGAAGCTCACGCCGAGGTCGCCGGTGAGCGCGTGGCCGACGTACGACACGAACTGCTCGAGCAGCGGCCGGTCGAGACCGCTGGCCGCCCGCAGCGCCTGGTACGACTCCTCGGTGTAGCGCGTGCCGAGCGCGATGCGCACGGGGTCGCCCGGCACCAGGTGCACCAGGGCGAACACCACGACCATCACGCCGAGCAGCACGACGGCCGAGTGCAGCACCCGGCGCGCCAGGAACCGGAGCGCGCCCGACCCCGTCACGGGCGCACCCCCGTCCCCCGCGGGGGGTGCGTCACGAGCCCGCCAGGGTCACGTCCCGGAACCGGATCGCCCGGTCGGACCGCGCCGTGTAGTCCTGCAGGTCCGTGCTCCACGCCTGCACGACCGACGGGTTGTAGAGGTAGATGTAGCTGGCCTCGTCCGCGATGGTCGTCGCCGCCTGCGCGTACAGCTCCTGGCGCGCGTCGTCGTCGGTCTCGACGCGGCCCGCGTCCAGCAGCGCGTCCACCTCCGGGTTGGAGTAGCCCTGGGCGTTGGACCCGCCGTCGCTGTGGTGCTGGGCGTAGTAGAAGTCGTCCGGGTCGATGTTGCCGAGCCAGCCCATCATCAGCAGGTCGAAGCTGCCGGTGTTCTGCTCGTCGAGCCACGTGGCGAAGTCCACCGTGCGGATGTCGACCGTGATGCCGAGCGGCTCGAGGTTGCTCGCGATGATCTGCGCCGCCGTGACGGTCTCCGGGTAGTCGGACGTCGCCAGGAAGTCGAGCGTCAGCGGCGTGGTGACGCCGGCCTCGGCGAGCAGCTCGCGCGCCCGGTCGAGGTCCAGGTCGTACTCGTCGTACTCCGTGTACCAGACCGAGTCCTCGGGGATCGCGAGCTGGTTCTCCTCCGCGGTGCCGTAGGACACGGCCTGGAGGATCGACTCGCGGTCGATCGCGTACGCGACGGCCTGCCGCGCGGCGACGCTGTCCCACGGGGCGTTCGCCTCGTTCAGCGCGAGGTACCAGTAGTCGTTCGACGGCGACGTGCCGACCTCGACGCCCTCGGCGCCCCGGAGCTGCTCGAGCTGCTGCGCCGGGATGGAGTCCGTCCAGTCGATCTCGCCGTTCTGGAGCGCGGCGATCGCGGTGCTGCCCTCGGAGACGAACGTGTAGTGCACGCCGCCGATGCCGGGCGCCCCGCCCCAGTAGTCGGGGTTCGCCACGAGGTCGATCGACTCCCCCGGCGAGTACGACGCGAGCGAGAACGGCCCGGTCCCGACCGGGGCCGTCGTGATGTCGCCCGACTCGACGTTCGCCTGCTCGACGATCGCCATGCCCTTGAACCCGCCCAGGTTGGACAGCAGGTTCGGCGTCGGCTGCGACACCGTGATGTCGACGGTGAGGTCGTCCACGGCCTCGACGTCGGCCACGGCCGCGAACTTCCAGGCGTTCGACAGCTCCTCGTCGACGATCCGGTCGTAGGAGTACACGACGTCCTCGGCGGTGAAGTCGCTGCCGTCGTGGAACGTCACGCCGTCGCGCAGGTGGAACGTCCAGGTGAGCTGGTCGTCGCTGACCTCCCAGGACTCCGCGAGCGCCGGCTGCATCTCGAGGTTCTCGTCCGGCTCGACGAGCGTGTCGAACACGTTCTCGAGCACCTGGAACGCGAAGTAGGAGGACGTCGACTGCGGGTCGAGCTGGTCCGGCTCGCCGGCGATCGCGGCCCGGAGCACCGGCAGGTCGGACGCCCCGGTGGCGTCGCCGTCCGCGCCGTCGAGGTCGACGGACTCGCCCGCGGAGCAGGCGGAGAGCAGCAGCATCCCGGCGGCGGCGCCGGCGACGCCGGCGGTGAGGGCCCTGCGGGCGGGGGGTCGTCGCATGAGGTCTCCGGGGGC
>JACXUT010000189.1 GCA_014763765.1 Micrococcales bacterium | reverse complement strand
GGGGCGGACCTCTCGCCGGAGCGGCCGCCCCCGGCGAGAGGTCCGCCCTCGCGCACGGGGCCGCCGGCGTCGCGCCCGCGCGCGCCGTCCCCGACACCCGGGCGTGGTTCCCTGACGCCACGCCCGGGCCCCTCCTGGAGGTCCGCGACCTGCGCGCCCCCGGCGTCGCCGGCGTGACCCTCACCGCCGAGCCCGGCCGCGTGCTCGGCCTGTACGGGCTCGTGGGGGCCGGGCGGACCGAGCTGCTGCGCGCGCTCGTCGGCCTGGCGCCCGTGTCCGGCGGCTCGATCACCCTCGACGGCCGCCCGTACCGCCCCGGCAACCCCGCCCACGCGCAGCGGGAGGGCGTGGTGTACGTGACCGAGGAGCGCAAGAGCGACGGCATCGTGCCGGGCCTCGACTCCCCGGTGAACGTCGCGCTGCCCGTCCTGCGCCGCTACCGCCGCGCCGGGCTGCTGGACACCCGCCGCATGCTGCGGGACGCGGACGACCTGCTGGGCAGCCTGCGGGTGCGTGGGGACCGCCACGGTCCGGTGGTCAGCCTGTCCGGCGGCAACCAGCAGAAGGTGCTGCTGGCCCGCGCGATCGCCCAGCGCCCCCGCGTCCTGCTGCTCGACGAGCCCACGAAGGGCGTCGACCTGGGGGTCAAGGCCGAGATCCACCGCATCGTCCGCTCGCTCGCGCACGACGCGGGGCTGACGGTGCTGCTCGTCTCCTCCGAGGAGGACGAGGTGTGCGAGGTCGCCGACGACATCGTCGTCGTCTCGCACGGCCGCAGCACCGGCGGGCGGGTCCCCGCCGAGCACCGCACGCCGCAGGCCCTGCGGCACGCCGCCTGGGACGCCGCGTGACCCGCGCCCGCCCCGACCGCCCCACACCCCCGGAGGACAGCACGATGACGACAGCCGCCGACAGCCTCGAGACCGCCCGCGCGATCGTGCGGCGTGAGGGCCGGGGCGTGGCCGACGTCGCCGACCAGCTCGACGCGACGTTCGTGACGGCGGTCGAGATGATCGGCCGGGTCACGGGCAAGGTCTTCGTCACCGGCTCGGGGACGTCCGGGGCGGTCGCACGCCGCATGGCGCACCTGCTGTCGGTCTGCGGCACGCCGTCGCTGTTCCTGCCGGGGATGGACGCCCTGCACGGCACGATGGGTGCCGTGGTGCGCGGCGACCTCCTGATCACCATCTCCCGCGGCGGCGAGTCCGACGAGCTCAACGACCTGTCCCGGCGCGTGCAGCAGCGCGACGTCCCCGTCATCGCGCTCACCGCCGTGCCCGGGTCGTCGCTCGGGCGGCTCGCGGACCTGACCGTGGTGGTGGACCCCGGGCCGGACGTCGACCCCGGGGGCGTCATCGCGATGGGGTCCACGCTGGCGACCGCCGTGTGGGGCGACGCGCTCGCCGCGGTGCTCATGCAGCAGCGGGGCTACGGCTGGGAGCAGGTGCTCTCCACGCACCCCGCCGGCGCCGTCGGCCGCCTCGAGACCCTGCCCCCGGCGCTGCCGGCGCTCGGGACCCCCGCGGCGACCGCCGCCGCGCCGGCCCCCGGGGCCGTGCAGCCGTGACGGGCGTCGTCGCGGGGGTCGACTCCTCGACCCAGTCCTGCACCGTCGAGCTGCGCGACGCGGACGACGGGCGGGTGCTGGGCACGGGGCGCAGCCCGCACCCGCCGACGTCGCCGCCGGTCAGCGAGCAGCACCCGGACGCGTGGTGGCGGGCGCTGGAGCAGGCGCTCGCCGCCGCCCTGGCCGCCGCGGGGCTCGCGGCGCGGGACGTCGATGCGGTCTCCGTGGCGGCGCAGTGCCACGGCCTCGTCATGCTCGGCGCCGACGGCCGCGTGCTGCGCCCGGCGAAGCTCTGGAACGACACGACGTCCAGCCCGCAGGCCGCGGCGCTGGTGCGCGAGCTCGGCGCGGCCGGGTGGGCCGACGCCGTCGGGTCCGTGCCGACCGCGGCGTTCACGATCACCAAGCTCGCGTGGGTCGCCGAGCACGAGCCGCGGCACCTCGACGCGCTGCGCACCGTGCTGCTGCCCCACGACTACCTGACCTGCCGCCTGACGGGCCGGGCGACCACCGACCGCTCCGAGGCGTCGGGCACCGGCTACTACGCCGCGCACACCGGCCGCTACCTCGTCGACCACCTGCGGCGCTGGGTCCGCGACGACCTGCCGTGGCCGGAGCTCCTCCCGGAGGTGCTCGCGCCGTCCGAGGCCGCCGGCACGGCGAGCACCACGGACGCCCGCCGGCTCGGCCTGCGGCCCGACGTGGTGGTCGGCGCCGGCGCGGGCGACCAGCACGCCGGCGCGCTCGGCACCGGGCTCGCCCCGCACCAGGTCCTCTACAGCCTCGGCACGTCCGGGGTCGTCATGACGACCTCCCCCATCCCGGTGCACGACCCGTCGGCGTGGGTCGACGGCGTGGCCGACGCCGCGGGCGGGTGGCTGCCGCTCGTCTGCACCCTCAACTGCACCAAGGTCACCGACACGATGGCGCGGCTGCTCGGCGTGGACCACGCGGGGCTCTCGGCGCTCGCGCTCGCCGCCCCCGCCCGCGCGGACCGGCCGCTGCTGGCCGCGTTCCTGGACGGCGAGCGCTCCCCGGACCGCCCCGCCGCGCGCGGGCTGCTCGCCGGGCTGCGCTCGGACAGCACCCGCGAGGAGCTGGCGCTCGCGGCCGTCGAGGGCGTCGTGCTGGGGCTCGTGCGCGGGCACGAGGCGATCCGCGCGGCCGGAGCCACCGCCGACGGACCCGTCGTCGTGGCCGGCGGCGGCGCGCGGTCGGCCGCGTACCGGCAGGTGCTCGCCGACACGCTCGGCACCCCGGTCGAGACCCGCGCGGTCGACGAGGCCACCGCCCGCGGAGCCGCCGTCCAGGCCGCCGCGGTGCTCGCGGGCGCGGACGTGCGGGACGTGCGGGACGCGTGGGCGCCCGCGACCACCGGTGTCGTCGAGCCGCGGCGTGCCCCCGACCCCGAGGTCGCGCGCCGCTACCGGGCGCTGGCCGACACGCGCCAGCCGGACGAGCCGCAGCCCGGGGGCACGTCGCCCACCGGGGACCCGAGCGAGGAGTGAGCATGCTGCTGTACCTGGACGCCGCGGACACCACCGCCCTGGAGCCGCTGCTCGCGACCGGCCTGTTCCGGGGCGTCACCACCAACCCGCTCATCCTGCAGCGCGGCGGCGTCCGGCTGTCCGGCGTGCCGGAGCTGGTGGGCTGGCTGCTCGGCCACGGCAGCCGCGAGGTGTTCGTGCAGACCACGGCGCACGACGTGGACGCCGTGGTCCGCGAGGGCCACGAGCTGCGCGCGCTGTCCGACCGCCTCGTCGTGAAGGTGCCCGCGACGAGCGAGGGCCTGGCGGCGACCCGACGGCTCGCGGACGACGGGGTGCCCGTCCTCGTCACCGCCGTGTACCACCCCCGCCAGGCGGTGCTCGCAGCCGCCGCGGGCGCCCGGTGGATCGCGCCCTACCTGGGCCGCATGACCGAGTCCGGCCGCGACGGGCACGCGCTGGTGGCGCAGATGGTCCGGGTGCTCGCGGGCACGGGCACGGGCACCCTCGTCGCGAGCGTCCGGACGCCGGACGACGTCGTCACGCTCGCCGAGGCGGGGGCGGACGCCGTCACCCTGGCGCCGGACGTCGCGCGCGGGCTGTTCGCGGAGCCGCTGACCGACGCGGCTGTCGCCCAGTTCGACGCCGCGGCCGCCGCGCTCGCCTGAACCCCGGGCGGGGGCGCCGGGGCCGGACCGGCCGGCCGGGCGCCCCCGCGCTCAGCCCTCCCCGAACACCGCCGCGAGACCGTCCCAGGCCGACGCCCGCGCGTACACCGGCACGACGTCCCGCGGCACCTCCCGGGTGACGACCACGCCGTCGCCGTGCGGCACCCCGGCGGCGGGCTCCCCGGTCCACACGTCGACCCAGTCGCCCGCCGGCAGGTAGGTGTCCCAGGTGGTGGCTCCGGGCTCCGTGACGGGGTGCACCAGCAGGTCGTCGCCCAGCAGGAACTGCCCGGACCGCTCCCACACGGCCGGGTCGTGCGGGTGGTCGACGAACAGCCCGCGCATCAGGGGCGCGCCGGTCGCGATGGCCGCCCGGGCGCCCGCGGCCAGGTACGGGACCAGCCGCTCGCGCAGCAGCGCGTAGCGCCGGAACACGTCGACCACCGTGGGGTCGTCGTTCACCTCGGCCACGAACCACGGCGTGCGGTCCCGCAGCGGGAGCCGGTGGTGGTTGAACTCCGAGTGGTACTGCATGACCGGGCAGAACGTCGCCGCGGCGACCGCCCGGACGTACAGCTCGGCGTCGGGCACCGGCCCGGAGAACCCGGCGAGGTCCCAGCCCCAGTAGACGATGCCGGACGCCGACGCGGTGATGCCCGCGGTCATCGACCAGCGGAACGCCTCCCACGTGGAGTTCTCGTCGCCCGCCCAGTGCAGGCCGTGCGCCTGCGAGCCGGTGAACCCGGCGCGGGAGAACGTCACCGGCGCCTTGCCGGCGGACCGCAGCAGGTCCCCGAACGCGCGGGCGTAGTGCACCGGGTTGAGGTTGTTGCCCTCGTCGCCGCGGCGGCCGTCGGCGTACCGCAGGTCGTCGCCCCACGCGTGCTCGCCGCCGTCGGTCTTGAAGCCGTCGACGTCGTAGTCCTCGACCAGGTAGCGCCGTCGCTCGGTCCACCACGCGCGGCCCTCGGGCGTGGACAGGTCGGCCATCAGCGCCTGCGGGAACCACCAGCCGCGGTTGTGGTACGGCGTGCCGTCGGCCTCCCGGACCGCGTGCCCGGCGGCCACCATCGCGCGGCCGTCGGCGAGCACCTGCGCGTCGTGCGGGACGTCCGGGCCCAGGTCGTGCTCCGTCTTGAGCAGCGGGATCTGCCAGAGCACGACCTTGGTGCCGCGGGCGTGCAGCTCGTCGACCATCGCGCGCGGGTCCGGCCAGGCGCCGTCCGGCGGGTAGGTGAAGTCGGCCGCGCGGTGCGGGGCGCCGTCCGGGTGCACGTCGTACCGGGCGTCGCGGAAGATCGTGATGCCCTCCTCGTCCGACCACGCCTCGATGACGACGACGCCGACGGGGATGCCCAGGTCGCGGTGGGCGTCCATGCGGTCCATGACGATCGCCTGGGTGTTCCACTCGTTGCCGGACGCCCACAGGCGCAGCACCCAGTCCGGGAGCTCCTCGGCGCGGCCGACCTCGTCGCCGAACGCCCGCAGCACCTGCGCCGGCGTGCCGTCGTAGACCGCGACGTCGAGCGCCGCGTCCGGTCCGACCAGCGCCTCCACCACCAGCTCGTCGGGTGTGGACGCCCCGACGTCGAACCAGGTGCGCCGGGACGTGCGGACGTGGAACCCCCAGCCGTCGCCGCCCACGACGTGCGCGAACGGCATGGGCAGGTAGGTGCGGCCGGTCGCGCCCTGCGACTTGTACTGCTCGAACACCACGGCGTCCAGGCGGCGGCCGCGCTGGTCGACGGCGTCGAACCGCTCGCCGAACCCGACGACGTGCTCGGACGGGGCGAGCCGGAACGCGAACCGCACCCGGCGCGCGCCGTCGAGGTCGCGCCACACCCGCACGGACCCGGGCACGACGCGCGGGTGCGCGGCGGCCGGGACGCCGCCGACGGTGACGGGGGCGTCCGGGGCGTCGGCCCACGCGCCCGCGGAGACCTCGGACCACGGCGTCGCGACGATGTCGTCCGCGGCCGCGTCGGCGCCCGTCACCACGAACCGGTACCGGTACCGCACCCCCGCCGCGAGCGCCGGGGCGGTCACGTGCCAGGCGCCGTCGGCGGCGAGCTGGCCCGCCTGCGCGGCCGCGAGGTGCCCGTCCCCGCCCGCGAGCGCCGCGGCGTCGGCGGGCGAGACGGACCCGGGCTCGCACGGCAGCACGGTGACCTCGTCGCCGGCGGCCCACTCGCAGACCACGGACGCGCCCGCGGGCAGGCCGGTCGCGACGACGCCGAGCGCGGGCCGGTCGCCGACGCCGGGGTGCACGGGGAGACGCTGGTCGGCGGACGCGGCGTACGGGTGGCCGATGCCGGCGGGGCGGTGGGCGAGCACGGGCCGCACGGGGGCCGCCGCCTCGGTGCGGGCGGCGGCGCGGTCGTCGGTCGAGGTCATCGGGAAGCCTCCGGGGCGTCGTCGGTGCCGGACTGGTCGGGCCGGCCGAGCAGGCCGAGCTCGTCGGCGAGGATCAGGTACATGCCGTGCGACCACAGCAGCGGCTGCGCGACGGTCCCCCAGCGGTCCACCCACTCGTCGCGGGAACCGGGGTGCAGCAGGTGGTCGGGCACCTGCTCGGGCATCTCCCCCGTCGCCGGGTCGGCGTGCGCCGCGATCCAGCGCAGGTGCGCCCACGCGGCGTCGGTGCGGCCGGCGGCGGCGTGGTTCCAGCCGAGCAGGGCGGACAGCAGCAGCCACTGGCCGCCGCCGTAGAACACGTCGGCGCGGAACCGGTGGACCCCGCCGTCGACGTCGAGGTCCCGCGCGACGGCGTCCAGCGTCGCCTCCGCGACGGGCGAGCCGACGGGCACCAGGCCGAACGGCACGACGCAGGACGCGAGCGAGGCGTCCACGGCGTCCGAGCCGCACCACTTCGCGAGGTGCGGCGCGTCCGGGTCGGCGGCGCGCCCGGCCGTGACGCCGGCGGTCGCGACCAGCGCGGCGGCAGCCTCGGCGGCCTCCCGGGCGCGGGCGGACCTGCCGGCGTCCAGCAGCGGGGCGCCGTCGTCGCCCGTCGCCCCCGCCGCAGCGAGCAGGCCGGCGCGGACGGCGGCGAGCGTCGAGGGGTGCCGCTGCTCGACGTGCTCCTCCCACCAGTCGTAGCAGGGCCGGTCCCACGTGGCGCACAGGTAGTCGACGGCCACCGCCACGGCCTCGCGGTACGGCTCGAGGGGCCGGCCGTGCCGGGCGGCGTGCGTGACGAGCTGCCACAGCCACATGCCGTACCCGTCGGTCTGGAAGTCCCACCACGGGTCCTGGCCGTCGGAGCCGTCCAGCCGGAACCGCGTCGGCAGCAGGTCGGTCAGCGGCACCTCCTCGCCGGCGTCGCGGCGGGCGAGCACGTCCGCCACCTGCGCGCGGCGGCCGGTCAGCACCCCGGCGGCCCAGGCGTGGAACCGGTCGACGCCGGCCACGTCGCCGTAGCGGGACATGCCCTCGGCCGTGAACGAGCCGTCCCGCAGCCACGCGTACCCGCGGTAGGCGCTGAACGTGGGCGACGCCGGGTAGGCGCCGCCGGCGTCCTGGTGCCGGGCGATCACCTCGGCGGAGGTGCGGACGAGCGCGCGCAGGCGCTCCGTCGACGGGGTGGACGACGCGGTGGCCGGCCGGGCGGTGAGGGTCATGGAACGGTCCCGGGGGTGGTGCGGATCGAGAGGGGGCGGGGCCCGCCCGCCCCCTCTCGATCCGCAC
>JACXUT010000188.1 GCA_014763765.1 Micrococcales bacterium | reverse complement strand
CCGACCCGCCCTGCGCTCACCCACCCGCGCGCACCCGCATGGGTGGTCGAGATACCAGGACACGCCGAGCCGGGGCCCGACTCCCGCGCGTGTCCTGGCATCTCGCCGGTGCGCGGGCCTCCTGGAGGGTGCAGGCCCGGTGCTGTCGGCGAGCGCGCCGGCGGGCGTGTTACCAGGGCGTAAAGCCTGGTCGGGAGGGCTTCCGCGCGGTCGGGAGCGGGTGCGACAGTCGGCTGTGGGTTGATCGACCCACTTCGTCCCGCCGGTCCGCCGGCACCTCGCCCGGGAGCCCGTCATCGCCACCGCACCCCGCCCCGTCGCCGTCGTCACCGGCGCGTCCTCCGGCATCGGCGAGGAGTTCGCCCGCCGGTTCGCCGCCCGCGGTCACGACGTGGTGCTGGTCGCCCGCCGCGCGGACAGGCTGACCGCGCTCGCGGACCGGCTCGCCGCGGAGCACGGGGCCGCGGCCACGGTGCTGCCGGTCGACCTCGCGGACCCGGGCGGTCCCGCGGAGCTGGTGGCGGGGATGCGCGAGCGCGGCCTGCGCGCCGACGCGCTCGTCAACAGCGCCGGGTTCGGCACCTACGGGCCGTTCGCCGGGGAGGACCCCGCGCGGATCGCCGCGGAGGTCCAGGTCAACGTCGCCGCGCTCACCGTGCTGTCCCGGCTGCTGCTGCCGGACCTCGTCGCGGCGCCGGCCGGCGTCCTCGTGAACGTCGCCAGCACCGCCGCCTACCAGCCCGGTCCGTCCTTCGCGGTGTACGCCGCGACCAAGGCGTACGTGCGGTCGCTGACGGAGGCGATCTGGCAGGAGCACCGCGGCACGCCGCTGCGGGTGCTGTCGCTGGCGCCCGGGCCGACGGAGACCGAGTTCTTCGAGGTCGCCGGCTCCGACCGGTTCCGCATCGGCCAGGTGCTGACCGTCCCGCAGGTGGTCGACGTCGCGTTCCGGGCGCTCGACCGCCGGGACCCGCCGCCGTCCGTCGTCGCCGGCCGTCGCAACGCCGTCACCGCCGCGCTGGCGGGGGCGCTGCCGCGGCGGCTGGTGCTGCGGGTCGCGGGCCGGCTGACGGGGGCGTGACGTGGCGCGGATGGCCGTGGGGGACCGCCGGCGGGCGCTCGTCGACGCCACCGTGCGCGTGATCGCCCGCGACGGCGTGGCGGGCGCCACCACGCGGGCGGTCGTCGCGGAGGCGGGGATGTCCCTGGCGAGCCTGCACTACGCCTTCCCCTCCCGGGACCACCTCCTGGAGGCGGTGGTCGCGGACGTCACCGCCCAGGAGCGCCGCACCGCGGAGGCCGGGCTGCTGCCGCTCGACGACGACGACGCGGCCGGCACCGGCGCGGGCACGCTGGAGGAGGTCGTCCGCGACGGCCTCGAGCGCTACGTCGGGCTGCTCGTGGCCGACCCGGACCGCGAGCGCGCGCTCCTGGAGCTGGCGCTGTACGCGATGCGCGCCCCCGGGCAGCGCGCCGCCCTGGTCGCGCAGTACGACGTCTACCGGACCGCCGCCCGGGCCAGCCTCACGGCCGCCGCGCGCGCCACCGGCAGCCGGTGGACCGTGCCGCTCGACGACGCCGCGCGGGCGCTCGTGATGGTGACGGACGGCATCACGACCGCGTGGCTCGCCGACCACGACACCCCCGCCGCGCTGCGGAGCGCGGCGTTCGCCGCCCGGTCGCTGGCGGCGCTGGCCGAGCCCGTCGCCGGCCGCGCCGACCCCGACAGCCCCGACCCCGACCTGGAGGACGCCCGTGCTCACTGAGACCGATCCCCGCGCCGCCGCGTTCGTGAACCTGCACGCGGTCCTGGGCGCGCTGCCCGAGCTGGTCCGCCGGGTGCCCGCCGCGCGCGAGCTGCTGACCGTCGACCCGCGCCCCGTCTCGGTCGTGTTCGCCGTCCGGGGCGGGCCGCGCGCCGCGCTGGCGTTCCGCGACGGCGCCGTCCAGGTGGTGCCGGACCGCACCGTCGGCACGATCCTGCTGCCGTTCGCGTCCCCCGAGGCGTTCAACCGGGTGGTCGCCGGCGAGGCGCAGCCCGTCCCGGTCACCGGCCTGCACCGCATCGGGTTCCTGCTGCGGGTGTTCACCCCGCTGACGGAGCTGCTGGGCCGCTACCTGCGCCCCGCGCCCGAGGACCTCGCGGACCCGGCGTTCCGGGAGACGAGCACCGCCCTCACGCTGCACGTGGCCGTCGCCGCCGCGGCCCAGCTCGCCAACGAGGACCGCGCGGGCCGGTTCAGCGCGCACCACACGGTGGACGGCGACGTGGCCCTCGAGGTCACGGGGTCGCTCGCCTACACCCTGCGGGTCCGCGACCACCGCATGACGTTCGTGCCCGAGCCGTCGCCCCGGCCGCGGGCCGCCCTCACGTTCGCCGACCTCGACACCGCGGGAGCGCTGCTCGCGGGGAAGGTCAGCGCGCTGGCGTGCCTCGGCGACGGGCGGATGGCCATGCGCGGGCACGTCGCGATGGTCGACAACGTCAACCGCATCCTCGACCGCGTCGGTCAGTACCTCGGAGAGTGAGCCCGCGATGACCACCACCACCCCGACCGTCCCGTACACCCACGCCCGCAGCCGCGAGCTGTTCGAGCGGGCCCTGAAGGTCGTGCCGTCCGGCGTCTACGGCCACCAGGGCCCCGCGGAGGGCTGCGCGATCCCGGTGTCCGCCTACCCGCTGTTCTCGCAGCGCGCGGAGGGCACCCGGTTCTGGGACGTCGACGGCAACGAGTACATCGACTACATGTGCGGCTACGGCCCGAACGTGCTCGGCTACGGCGACCCGGACGTCACCGCCGCGGCTGCCGCGCAGCAGCGCCTCGAGGACGTCGTCACCGTCCCGTCGACGGTGATGATCGACTTCGCGGAGCTGCTGGTCGACACGGTGGCCAGCGCGGACTGGGCGTTCTTCGCGAAGAACGGCGGCGACGTCACGACGCTCGCCGTCATGACCGCCCGCGCGGCCACCCGGCGCAAGAAGATCGTGTTCTTCGAGGGCTTCTACCACGGGGTCGCGCCCTGGACGCAGAAGCTCGACTACCCCGGGGTGCTGGAGGAGGACGTCGCGCACAACCTCTACGCGCCGTGGGACGACCTGCCGGCGCTCGAGCGGCTGTTCTCGGAGCACCGCGGGCAGATCGCCGGGCTGATCGCCCAGCCGTACCTGCACGGCAACTTCGCGGACAACCGGCTGCCGTCGCCCGGCTACTGGCAGGCGGTGCGGCGGCTGTGCGACGAGCACGGCGTGGTGCTGATCGTCGACGACGTGCGGGCCGGGTTCCGCCTCGACCTGGCCGGGTCGGACCACCACTTCGGGTTCCGGGCGGACCTCATCTGCTTCTGCAAGGCGCTCGCCAACGGGTACAACGTGTCGGCGCTGTGCGGGACGGACGCGCTCAAGGACGTCGTCAGCTCGCTCACCTACACCGGGTCCTACTGGATGAGCGCCGTCCCGTTCGCCGCGGGCATCGCGACGATCACCAAGCTGCGCGAGCTCGACGCGCCGGCGCTGTTCGACCGGCTCGGCACGGAGCTGACGACCGGCCTCGTGTCCGCCGCCGCCGACCACGGGCTCACGCTGGTGGCCTCGGGCGCGCCGTCGCTGTTCTACCTGCGGCTGGCCGAGGACGACTCGCTGATGCTGCACCAGGAGTGGGTCGCCGAGTGCGTGCGGCGCGGGGTGTACCTGACGTCGCACCACAACCACTTCATCAACGCGGCGCTGACCTCCGCGGACATCGCGCGCACGGTCGAGGTCGCGCACGAGGCGTTCGGGGTGCTGCGGGACCGGCACCCCGGGCTCGGCGGGTAGGCGCGGGTCCCGGGGCGCCGACGGCGACCCGGGCACGCAGGACGGCACGACGGCACCACGACGCCGGCGCACCCGCGCCGGCGGGGCACGGGCGAGAGGTGCAGGCCATGACGACGGACGAGGGGACGGCCGCGGCGCGGACGGCGGCGGGAGCGACCGGGCCGGGGGCCGGGCCCGCTGCGGGAGCGACCGGGCCGGGGGCCGGGCCCGCGGGGAGCGGGGCGGACGCGGGCGGCGCGACGCCTCCGCCCGTCCCGGCCCGGGTGGCCGTCGGGGCGGCGTACGCGGCGCAGGGCTTCGGCTACGCGACCGTCGTCACCGCGCTGCCGGCGTTCAAGCAGCGGCAGGGGATCGACGACACCGCCGTGTCGCTCGTCGTGCTGCTCGTGTGCGTGGCGGCGGCCGCCGGGTCGGTCGTCGCCGAGAGGCTCGCGACCCGGCGGGGCAGCCGCCGCGCCCTGCTCGCCGGCCTGGGGGTGCAGGCGGTCGCCCTGCCGCTCGTCGCCGGGTCGACGCCGATGGTGCCGTTCGTCGCCGGGTTCGCGGTGTACGGCCTCGGGCTCGGGATGGTGGACGCCGCCGGCGGGATCCAGGGGGTCCTCGTGCAGCGTCGCTACGGCCGCCCGGTGATGTCCGGGTTCTTCGCCTGCTACACGGCCGCGGCCGTGCTGGGGGCGCTCGTCATGTCGGCGCTGGTCGGGGTGGCCGCCGTGCCCGGCGCCGCGGGGGCGCTGGTGCTCGCGGCCGTCGTGCTCGCCGGGGCGCTGCTGCTGGGCCGGCACCGGCTGGTCGGCACCGACCTGGCGCTCGCGGGGGCGCCCGGCCCGGCGGCGACCGCCGGTGCGGGGGACCCCGTCGCCGCGGTGTCCGCGCCCGCGGGCGGGGCCGCACCCGGCTCGGCCGTGCCCGGCGTCGCCCCCGGCGTGCTGCTGCCGCCCGGCCCGCCCCGGCGCCCGCTCCCGACGCGCGGCATCTGGCTGGTCGGCAGCGTCGTGCTGGCCGCGTTCGTCGCCGACTCGGCGGTGAGCACCTGGAGCACCGTCTACCTGCACGACGTGCTGCTGGCGTCCGCCGCCGTGGCCCCGCTCGGGTACGCCGCGTACCAGGCCGCGATCCTCCTGACCCGCCTGGCGGGAGACCGGCTGGTGACCCGCACGGGCCGCGGGCCGCTGGTCGCGACGACGGCCGTGGCCGCCGCGGTGGGGCTCGTCCTCGTGGCGCTGGTGCCCAGCCCGGTCGCCGCCGTCGCGGGCTTCGCCGTCGTCGGGGTCGGGGTGGGTGCGCTCGTGCCGCTCGCGTTCTCCGCGGCGGGCGACCTGGACCCGGACCGCGTCGACGAGGTCGTCGCCCGCGTGAACGTCTTCAACTACGCCGGCGCGGTGCTCGGGGCGGTGGCGGTGGGGCTGCTCGCCGACGGTCCCGGGCTGGCGCTGGCGTTCCTGCTCCCCGCGGCCCTCGTCGCGCCGGTCGCCGCGACGGCGGGGAGGCTGGCGCCGGGGAGACTCGCGGCGGCGCGGTGACGGAGGGGCGACGCGGCGGCGGGCGGTGACGCCGCGGGGCCGCCCGGCGCACACTGGGAGCCCGAGTCGAGGAGGCCTCCCGTGGCGACGACCGTGCACCCGTTCCTGTGGTTCGACCGCGAGGCCGAGCAGGCCGCCGCGCTGTACGTGTCGCTGATCCCGCGCTCCCGGGTGCTGGGCACCCGCCGGTACCCCGAGGGGTCGCCGGGCGGCGTCGGCGGCTCGGTGATGTCGGTGTCGTTCGAGCTCGACGGCGTGCCCGTGGAGGCCCTCAACGCCGGGCCGCAGTTCCCGTTCACGGAGGCGTTCTCGTTCGTCGTGACGGTGGACGACCAGGCGGAGCTGGACCGCGTCTGGGACGGCCTGCTCGCGGGCGGCGGCGAGCCCTCGCAGTGCGGCTGGCTCAAGGACCGGTTCGGCCTGTCGTGGCAGGTCGTCCCGCGCGCGCTCGACGAGCTCCTGCAGGACCCCGACCCGGACCGCGCCGGCCGCGCGACGCAGGCGATGCTGGGCATGCAGAAGCTCGACGTCGCGGCGCTGCGGGCGGCCGCCGACGGCTGACCGGGGGTCGTCGCGCGCGGCCGGGCGGCGGGCCGCGCGTCCGCGGCACCGGGCGCGGCGGACCTACGCTGACCCGGTGACCGACACCCTCGCCCGCACCTCGCCCGACGGACGGCGCGGACGCGTCACCATGCAGGTCCGCTGGTCCGACGTCGACCTGTTCGCGCACGTCAACAACGCCGCCTACCTGCGGTTCCTCGACGACGCGCGGTTCGCGCTGTTCCCCTCGATGGGCGTCGACCCCGCCGGGCGGCCCACCGACTCGCTGCTGGTGGTGGTCAAGCACGAGATCGAGTACCTCGCGCCGCTGTCCTTCCGGCCGGCGCCCGTCGCGGTGGACGTCTGGGTGCCCCGCATCGGGCGGTCCTCGGTGGACTTCGCCTACGAGGTGCTCGACCCCGATGGCGACGACCCCGTCGTCTACCTGAGCGCCCGCTCCCGCATGGTCCAGCTCGACCGCGGGACCCACGAGCCGCGCGCGTTCACCGCCGGGGAGCGGGCCGTGTTCGAGCAGTACCCGGGCGAGGCGCCGCCGCTGCACCCCTGGTAGCGACCCCCGGTCGCGACCCCCGGTAGCGACCCCTGGTCGCGGTCAGGCCCCGGGCGTCGTGGCGAGCAGCGCCTCCAGCGTGCGGACCACGCCGTGGCGGGCGTTCGACGGCACGACGTACCGCGCCCGGGCCCGCACGTCCGGGTGCGCGTTGTCCATCGCGAACGACCACTGCGCGGCGTCCAGCAGACCCGCGTCGTTCAGGTAGTCCCCGAACGCCATCGTCTGCGCGGCCGTCACGCCGAGCCGTTCCTGGACGCGGCGCAGCGCGTGGCCCTTGTCGGCGTCGGGGTTCATCACGTCGAGCCAGTGCTGACCCGACACGAGCACCCGCAGCCGCGGCTCCAGGTCCGCGAACGCCGGCGCGGTGGCCTCCTCGACCGAGCCGAAGTCGAAGACCGCGATCTTCAGCACCTCGTCGTCGACCGCGGTCAGGTCGTCCACCTGCTCCAGCCACGCGTAGTGCCGCGCGGCGTGCTCGAAGAACGGGCCGTCGCCGCGCTCGACGTACCCGGCGCGCCGGCCGCACAGCACCATGCCGACGTCGCGGCCCGCCGCCGCGAGGTCCCGCACCCGCCCGACGACCCCCGGCACGTCGTGCGCGGGCAGCGGGTCGGTGGACAGCGCCACGTCGCCCTGGCCCACGTACGCCCCGTTCTCGGCGATGCACACCAGGTCGCGGCCGTGCTGCCGGAACAGCTCGCGCAGGTTCGCGTACTGGCGCCCGCTGGCCGGGCAGAACGCGATGCCCCGGCGCTCCAGCTCCTCCAGCACCGGCCAGAACGCCTCCGGCACGCGGCCCTGCTCGTCGAGCAGCGACCCGTCCATGTCGGACACCACCAGCCGGATGTCGAGGTCCTGGGGGAGCGCGGGCGGGTCGGTCACGGGCACGGCGGTGGAGGTCGGCACGGGTCCAGTGTCCCAGGGTCGCCCGCGTCGGCCCGCGCCGGCGGCTGCGGGGGCCG
>JACXUT010000187.1 GCA_014763765.1 Micrococcales bacterium | reverse complement strand
GTCACGAAGCATCTTGTCAGCGGTTTGCTCCATAGACTGGACGGTGAAGCCTGCCATCAGGTTGTGGTCAAAGATCGTAGCTCGGTGGCTGATGACCAATGCCTTGTCGGTCGCCTCGGTGAAGATCACAGAACCGGCCAGGACCTCGCCCTTCTCGACGGTCTGGTTATCCCAGTTCTTACGAGGGTCGAAGGTGACAGAGCGGTCGGCCATGGTGATGATTTGTTGCCCAGTGGCCTCAGAGCCAGCCGGACGCCGCCGCGAGCCCGCCGAGCACGAGCAGCAGCAGGGACGCCCACGCGCACGCGACCCACCACGGCACGTGGTGCCGGGTCCGGGTGCGCGGGTGGTGCGTGCTCATACCGGGGACATCGGCACGGTGGCGCGTGGCTGAAGGGGTCGAGGGTCCTTCGCCCGGGTGAGCCGGGCGCGCCGGCCGGCGGCGCCCCTCGCCCGCGGGGGTCGTCGCCCCCGCGGGGCCTCAGCCCTGCTCGGTCTGCTCCACCTGGCGGCTCAGCTCCTCGACCTGCTGCGCGAGCCGGTCCAGGGCCTCCGCGGTCGCGTCGTCCACCTGCGTGGACGCCCCGTCGAGGGCGCTGCGCGCGGAGTCGAGGGCGGCCCGGGCGGAGTCGAGCTGCTCCTGCGTGGCGGCGGAGCCCTGCTCGCGCGCGTCGGCGAGCGCGGTCGTGGCGTCGTCCACGGCGGTGCTCGCCTGGTCGACGGCGTCCTGCGCGGCGGCGCGGGCGCCGGCGTCGAGCTCGGACAGCCGGGTGCGGGCGTCGTCGACGGCGGAGCGGGCGGACTCGACGCGCTCGCGGGCGGCGTCGGCGAGCTCGCCGATCCGGCCGGCGGCGTCGCGCGCGGAGTCGACGGCGGACTGCGCCTGCGAGGCGACGTCCTGCGCCTCGGAGCACGCGCCGAGCAGGAGGGCGCCCAGCACGAGCGGGGCGGCCAGGGCGGCGCGGTGGCGGCGGGTGGTCATGAGGGCCTCCTCGTCGGGGACCGGTCATTGTGCCAGGCGCGCCTGGCCCCCGGCTGGGAGCCGCGGCGCCGGGACCCCCCGGACGCAGAGGAGCGCCCCGCCCGCGGACGATCGCGGGCGGGGCGCTCGGCGAGCAGCCTGACCGTGGGTCAGGAGGAGGCGACCGTGGCGCTCTCCTCGTCCGGGGCCCCCGCCCCGGCGGGCGCGTCACTCGTCGCACCCTGCTGCTCGCGGCGGCCACGCACCTCGGCGACGGAGGTGCCGTAGTAGGCCGCAGTCATGATGTCCTTCATGTCCGCCCGCATCGGCATGCGGGGGTTCGCCGGCGCGCACTGGTCCTCGTACGCGCCCATCGCGACCTCGTCGAGCCGGGACAGGAAGTCCTGCTCGTCGACGCCCTGCGCCTGGAAGGACGACGGGATGCCGACCTTCGCGCGCAGCGCCTCGATGGCCAGGGCGTAGGACTCCACGCCCTGCTCCGGGGTCTCGGCCGGCAGGCCCAGCATCTGGGCGATCTGCTGGAACCGCTCCGGGGCGACGTAGTGCTCGTACTTCGGCCAGCTCGTGAGCTTGGTCGGGATCTGGCCGTTGTACCGGATGACGTGCGGCAGCAGCGTGGCGTTCGTCCGGCCGTGGACCAGGTGGAACGTCGAGCCGATGACGTGCGCCATCGCGTGCACGATGCCGAGGAACGCGTTGCCGAACGCCATGCCGGCGATGGTGCCCGCGTTGTGCATCTTCTCGCGGGCGGCCTTGGTGGCCGGGTCGGCCGGGTCGCCGTTCACGGACTGCGCGAGGTTGTCGAAGATCAGGCGGATCGCCTGCAGCGCCATGCCGTCGGTGAAGTCGTTGGCGTACACCGCGACGAACGCCTCGGTGGCGTGGGTCAGGGCGTCGAAGCCGGAGTCGGCGGCCAGCGAGCGCGGCATCTTCGAGGTGAGGACGGGGTCGATGATCGCGACCGTCGGGGTCAGCGCGTAGTCCGCCAGCGGGTACTTCTTGCCCGCGTCGGGGTCGGAGATGACCGCGAACGGCGTGACCTCCGCGCCGGTGCCCGAGGTGGTCGGGATGCAGACCAGCTTGGCCAGGTCGCCGAGCACCGGGAACTTGAAGGCGCGCTTGCGGACGTCGAAGAACTTCTGCTTGAGGTCGGAGAACACGATCTCCGGGTGCTCGTACAGCAGCCACATGACCTTGGCCGCGTCCATCGGCGAGCCGCCGCCGAGCGCGATGATCGTGTCGGGACGGAAGTGCCGCATCTGCGCCGCGCCGGCCTGGACCGTCTTGACGCTGGGCTCCGGCTCCACCTGGTCGATGATCTGGACCGACACGTGGTTGCCGCGGCGGTTCAGGACGTCCAGGACGCGGTCGACGAACCCGAGGGTGGTCATCGTGGCGTCGGTGACGATGGTGACGCGCTCGACGTCGGCCATGTCGGTCAGGTAGCGGATGGCGTTCGGCTCGAAGTACGTCTTGGCCGGGACCTTGAACCACTGCAAGTTGTTGTTCCTCCGACCCACGCGCTTGACGTTGACGAGGTTGATCGCCGACACGTTGTTCGACACCGAGTTGTGGCCGTAGGAGCCGCAGCCGAGGGTGAGCGACGGGATGAAGGCGTTGTAGATGTCGCCGATGCCGCCAAGCGACGAGGGGGCGTTCGCGATGACGCGGATCGCCTTGACGCGGTTGCCGTACTCCTCGGTGAGCGCCTCGTCCTGGGTGTGGATCGCGGCGGAGTGGCCGAGGCCGTCGAACTCGACCATCTGCTCGGCGAGCTGGATGCCCTGCTCGGTGGAGGTGGCGCGCAGCACGGCGAGCACGGGGCAGAGCTTCTCGCGCGTCAGCGGCTCGTTCGGGCCGACGGAGCCGACCTCGGCGAGGATGATCGACGTCTCGGCGGGGACGGAGAAGCCGGCCTGCTCGGCGATCCACTGCGGGGACTTGCCGACGACGGTCGGGTTCAGCTTGGCGTCGGCGCAGTTCTTGCCCTTGGCCTCGACCCCGAAGATGAACTTCTCGAGGAGCGCCTTCTCCTTCTTGGTGGCGCGGTAGGCGTGCAGGACCGCGAACTCCGCGAGCGCGGCGTCGTAGATCTCGTCGTCCAGGATGACGGCCTGCTCGGAGGCGCAGATCATGCCGTTGTCGAACGACTTGGACAGCACCACGTCGTTGACGGCCCGCTTGAGCTTGGCGGTCTTCTCGATGTAGGCCGGGACGTTGCCCGCGCCGACGCCGAGGGCCGGCTTGCCGCAGGAGTACGCGGCGCGGACCATCGCGTTGCCGCCGGTCGCCAGGATGGTGGAGACGCCGGGGTGGTTCATCAGCAGGCCGGTGGCCTCCATCGAGGGGGTCTCGACCCACTGGATGCAGTTCTCGGGGGCGCCGGCGGCGATCGCCGCGTCCCGCACGACCCGCGCCGCGGCGACGGAGGACCTCTGGGCGTTCGGGTGGAACGCGAAGATGATCGGGTTGCGGGTCTTCAGCGCGATGAGCGACTTGAAGATCGCGGTGGACGTCGGGTTGGTCACCGGGGTCATCGCGCAGATGACGCCGACGGGCTCGGCGATCTCGGTGATGCCGTTGATCTCGTCGCGGCTGATGACGCCGACGGTCTTGAGCGACGCCATCGAGTTGGTGACGTGCTCGCAGGCGAAGATGTTCTTGACGGCCTTGTCCTCGAAGACGCCGCGGCCGGTCTCCTCGACCGCCAGCTCGGCGAGCTGGCCGTGCTGGTCGAGCGCGGCGACGGCGGCCTTCTTGACCAGCCGGTCGACGTCCTCCTGCGTGAAGCGGGCGTACTCCGCCAGCGCCTTGGTGGCGCCGGCGACCAGCTGGTCGATGGCGGCCGCGGTGTCGGTGCTCGTCGTGATGGTCACGGGGTTCTCCCGGGTGGTCCGATGAGGTGGGGGTGTAAGGGCTCCGTCGACCTCACGTGGACGACGATATCGAGAAAGAATTCACAAAGTCTGGGACCGGAGTCCCGGGGACCTAGGTCCGGCAGGTCCGCCACCCGCTCCGTGCTCACCCGGCGAGCCCGTGACCTGCGACGACGCGGCGCCGGGCGGCACGACGAGGCCCGCCGCCCCGAGGATCCGGGACGACGGGCCTGGTGGTCGGAGCGTGCGCGGGGCGTCGTGCGGCGCCCCGCGCGGCGGCTCAGTCGTGCGGCAGCGGCGGCGGCGTGACGACCGTCGGGTGGTCCGGCACGGTCGCCGTCATGAGCGTGCCGTCGGCGCGGCGCGTGCCCTCGATGTCGCGCACCGTCGGCGTGCCGATGAGGCGCGGCGCCGGGTCGAGGTGCACCACCACGGGGTCGCCCGCCGTGACCTTCACGTGCTCGCCGCGCACGACGAGGTCCGCGGTGTCGCCGTCCTCGACGGTCAGCCGCAGCTCGGTGTGCCGGACGTCGACGCGCACCCGGGTGCCGCGCAGCGTGATCCGGAACGTCAGCCCGTCCCAGACCTCCGGCAGCCGCGGGTCGAGCGACACGACGCCCTCGTGGTCGCGCATGCCGCCGAACCCGCACGCCAGCGCGCTCCACACGCCGCCGAGCGAGGCGACGTGCACGCCGTCGGACGTGTTGTGGTGCAGGTCCGCCAGGTCCACGTAGAGCGCCGACGTGAAGTACCGCAGGGCGAGCTCCTGGTAGCCGACCTCGGACGCCACGATCGACTGAACGACGGCCGACAGCGTGGAGTCGCCGGTGGTCAGCGGGTCGTAGTAGTCGAAGTCCGCGAGCTTCTCCTCCGGCGTGAACTGGTCGCCCTGCAGGAACAGGGCCAGCACCACGTCGGCCTGCTTGAGCACCTGGAACCGGTAGATCACCAGCGGGTGGTAGTAGAGCAGCAGCGGGCGCTTGGCCGGGTCGGTGTTCGCCAGGTCCCACAGCTCCTTCTCGAGGAACTGCGAGTCCTGCGGGTGGATGCCCAGGCGCTCGTCGAACGGGATGTGCATGCGCTCCGCGGCGTGCGCCCACTCGTCCAGCTCGTCCTGCGTGAGGCGCAGCCGGGCGGCCATCGCGGCGTGCTCCGCCGGGTGCTCGTGCGCGAGCCGCTCGACGGCCTCGACCGCCCCGCGCAGGTTCGCGCGGGCCATGACGTTGGTGAACAGGTTGTCGTTCACCACGGTCGTGTACTCGTCGGGCCCCGTGACGCCGTGGATGTGGAACGACGCGTCGCCGTTGGTCCCGCGCCAGAACCCGAGATCCGCCCACATGCGCGCGGTCTCCACCAGGACGTCGACGGCCTCGCGCGCCAGGAACCCGTCGTCCCCGGTGGCGGCGACGTACTGCCGCACGGCGTGCGCGATGTCCGCGTCGATGTGGTACTGCGCGGTGCCCGCCGCGTAGTACGCCGACGCCTCCTCGCCGTTGATGGTGCGCCACGGGAACAGCGCGCCGTTCTGGTTGAGCTCGGCGGCCCGGCGGCGCGCCGCGTCCAGCATCGTGTAGCGGAACCGCAGCGCGTTGCGGGCCACGCGCGGGGAGGTGTAGCTGAGGAACGGCAGGACGTAGATCTCGGTGTCCCAGAAGTAGTGCCCGCTGTACCCCGAGCCGGTCAGGCCCTTCGCCGCGATGCCGCTGCCCTCGGCGCGCGCGGTGGCCTGGGCGAGCTGGAACAGGTTCCAGCGGATGGCCTGCTGCAGCTCGGGCTGGCCCGGCACCTCGACGTCGGAGCGCGCCCAGAACGCGTCGAGCCACGCGCGCTGGTCGGCGAACGCCTGCTCGACGCCGGCCTTGGCGGCGCGGTCCAGGGTGCGGCGGCACCGGTCCGCCAGCTCGCGCGCGGGCACGCCGCGCGACGAGTGGTACGTGACGACCTTGGTGATGCGGACGGTCTGGCCCCGCTTCGCGTCGACGCGGTAGACGTGCTTGGCCAGGTCCTCCTCGACGAGCGAGAGCTCCTCGACCTCGTTCTCCGTCTCGATGCTGTGGTCGGCCGCCACCGCGAGGGTCATGCCGGACGCCGCCGTGCGGTACGACAGCACGTAGCGGCCGTCGGACCCCCAGTGCGACCGCGGCTCCAGCACCCGCTCGCTGAGCGTCTCGGACTTGCGCGGGTCGAAGCCCTCGCCCATCGCGGCCGCGCGGACGTGGTACTCGTCCTGCCCGTCCTGCCGGTTGAGGATCTGGCTGCTCACCACCACGGGCGCGTCGGCGTCGAGCATCGTGAGCTCGTACGTCATGACGGCCAGGTGCCGCTCGGCGAACGACACCATGCGCCGGCTGCGCACCTGCACGCGCTTGCCCGACGGCGTCTGCCAGACCAGGTCCCGGTAGAGGACGCCGTCGCGGAAGTCGAGGGTGCGCTCGTACTCGTGCAGGTCGGCGACGGTGAGCAGCAGCGGCTCGTCGTCGACGTACAGGCGCAGGATCTTCGCGTCCGGCACGTTGACGATCGTCTGGCCGACCCGGGCGAAGCCGTACGCCTCCTCGGCGTGCCGGATCGGCCAGGTCTCGTGGAAGCCGTTGATGAAGGTGCCGTGGCTGTGGCTGTCGCGGCCCTCCTCGACGTTCCCGCGCATGCCGAGGTAGCCGTTGCCCACCGCGAACAGGGTCTCGGTGCGGCCGAGGTCACGGGCGTCGTGCCGCGTCTCGCGCAGCCGCCACTCGTCCTTCGGGAACCGGTGCCGGTCGAGGGGGTCGGGGGTGAACAGGGAGGTGGGGTTCACGGCAGGGTGCTCTCGGGGTCGTCGGACGTGGTGACGAGCTCCGCGAGGTCGTCCACCACCAGGTCAGCCCCCTGCTCCAGCAGGACCGCGGCGCCCGCGCCCCGGTCCACGCCCACGACGAGCCCGAAGTCCCCGGCACGGCCGGAGGCGACGCCGGACTCGGCGTCCTCGACGACGACCGCGCGCTCGCGCGGCACGCCGAGCTGGTCCGCGGCGTACAGGTACGTCGCCGGTGCGGGCTTGCCCGCCAGGCCGCGCTCGGCCGCCACCAGCCCGTCCACCACGAGGGGGAACCGGTCGGTGAGGCCCGCCGCGGCCAGCACGGGCACCGCGTTGCGGCTGCTCGACACCACGGCGACGGCCCGGCCGTCCGCGATCAGCGCGTCCACGAGCCGCACCGAGCCGGGGTAGGGCGTCACGCCCTCCGACTCCAGCACCTGCGTGAACACGGCGTTCTTCCGGTTGCCGAGGCCGCAGACGGTCGCGGCGTCGGGGGAGTCGGCCGGGTCCCCCCACGGCAGCTCGATCCCGCGGGACGCCAGCAGCGACCGGACGCCCTCGTAGCGCGGCTTGCCGTCGATGTGCGCGAAGTAGTCGGCGTCGGTGTACGGCGCCGCGCCGCGCTCCTCCAGCAGCGGGGCGAACAGCCGCTCCCACGCGTGCATGTGCACGACGGCGGTCGGCGTCAGGACGCCGTCGAGGTCGAACAGGACGGCGTCGAGGCCGTCGAGGACCGCGGAGGGGCGGTCGGGGGCGGGTGCCACGGGCG
>JACXUT010000186.1 GCA_014763765.1 Micrococcales bacterium | reverse complement strand
CTGCGACCCGGGAGAGCGTCGCGAGCCCGCGGCCGTGCTGCTCCCGCACGTGCAGGATCTTGTGCCGCGCGACGCCGAACACCCACGGACGGAGCTGCTCGGGGTCCCGGGGCGCCTCGCGCCAACGGCGCCAGACCACCAGGAAGGTCTCGGAGACGACGTCCTCGGCCAGACCGTCCGGCACCTGGCGCCGGGCGTACCCGCGGACCTGCGGCGCGAGCACCCGGTAGGCAGCGGCGAAGGCCGCGGCGTCGTCGTCCCCTGCCGCGTCGGCTGGCCCAGCCCCCTCGTCGCCGCCCGTCCCCACGCCACCTTCAGATCGCTCGCTAACACGTCGTGGCTGTCATGGTACGGATCGAGGCGCTGCCCACCGAGACGGAGCCGTTCTGCTGGCCGTTGTTCCAGCAGCGGATGGTGCCGGAGCCGCCGGTGCCCGAGTACATGCGGACGTCGACCCCCATGCGGTTCCAGACGGAGCCGGCGACGGCGACGGTGGTGTCCTGCAGGCCGACGGACGCCGTGGACCAGAAGGTCCCGCTGTAGTTCGTCCCGGACCAGACGCAGAAGCGGCCGCTCGCGCACTGGCTGCTGGACAGCGGCTCGACGGGACCGTCCTCGTCGGCCTGGGCGACGGGCGCGAGGGCGGTCAGGCCGAGTGCGAGGGCGGCGACCGCGGCGAAGCGGGCGCGACGGTTGCGGCGGGAGGTCTCCATGACCTGCACATCCCGCGCAGACGTCCAGCGGTCACAGAACGTTGGTGTGAGATGCGTCACACGGGCAGGCGCAGCTCGGCGCGGAGCCCCGGGGCGTCGTCGTCCGCCGGGCCGTCGCCGTCCGCCAGCACGACCTCGCCGCCGAGCTCGCGCGCGACCTCCCGCGCGATCGCCAGGCCGAGCCCGCTGCCCCCGGCGGCCCGGGCCCGGGCGTCGTCCAGGCGCACGAACCGCTCGAACACCCGCTCGCGGTCGGCCGCCGGGACGCCGGGCCCGTCGTCGACCACGGCCACGCGGCCGTCCGTCACCTGCACCCGCACGGCGGACCGGGCGTGGCGCAGCGCGTTGTCCGCGAGGTTGCGGACCACCCGCCCGACGGCCGCCGCGTCGCCGCGCGCGCGTCCGGCGCCCACCACCTCGGCCCGGACGCCGGGGCGGCCCGCCGCTGTGACCGCGAGCGCCAGGGCGTCGCGCGCGACGTCGCCGAGGTCCACCTGCTGCGACGCCGGCGGCCGGGAGCCGACCCGCGCGAGCAGCAGCAGGTCGTCGACGAGCGCCTGCATGCGGGCGACCTCGTCGCCGAGCTCCGCCACCAGCTCGTCGCGCTCGTACGCCTCGGGGTGGGTCCGCGCGACGTCGAGCGTCGCGCCGAGCGCCGCCAGCGGGGTGCGCAGCTCGTGCGCGGCGTCGGCCACGAACGAGCGCTGCCGGGCGGCCGCCACCTCGAGCCGGTCGAGCATCTCGTTGAGCGTGCGGGCGAGCGCCCCCACCTCGTCGTCCGTGCCCGGGTCCGGCAGCGCGCCGGGGCCGCCCGCCCGGGCCACCTGCGCGGCGGCGGACCGCAGCCGCTCCACCGGCCGCAGCGCGCGGCCGAGCGCCACCCAGATGGCGAGCGCGAGCACGGCCGTGAGCACCGGGACGACGCCCACGAGCGACAGCCGCAGCGCCCGCACGAGGCCCTGGACCTCGGCGAGCGGCACCGTCGCGACCACCACGGAGCCGTCACCGGGGTCGGCGACGGCGACGCGCGCGGCGCGGTCGTACGCCGTGGCGGTGCCCACGACGACGGGCGCCCGCTCGCGCAGCCCTGCCACCTCCGCGGCGGGCAGCACGGGCAGGGTGCGGCTCGCCGTCGGCGACGTCGCCACCACGCGCCCGCGGGCGTCCAGCACCTGCACGATCTCGCCCGGCTCGGCGACCGGCAGCGCGTCGGGCACCTGGTCGCCCGCGACGAGCGCCGCGACCGTCGCCGCCCGCGCCCGCACCGCGTCGTCGAGCGCCGCCACCCGGCTGCGCTGCACCACCGTGCTCAGCAGCACGGCGCCGACCGCGAGCGCCACGCACAGCAGCCCGGCGGTCACCACCGTCAGCCGCGCGCGCAGCGACCAGCGGCGGACGCGGGTCACCCGCCCACCCGGTAGCCCGCGCCCCGGACCGTGCGCACCGCGTCCCGGCCGAGCTTGCGCCGCAGGTAGCCGACGTACACCTCGACCACGTTGCCGTCCTCGCCCGGGCCGTCCCAGACGTGGTCGCGCAGCTCGACCTTGCCCACGACGCGGTCGGCGTTGCGCATGAGGTACTCGAGCAGCGCCAGCTCGCGCGCGGTCAGGTCGACGGGCGCCCCCGCGGCGGTCACCGTGCGGGCCGCGGGGTCCAGCACGAGGTCCCCGGAGGTCAGCACCGCCGGCCGCACCTGCGCGGGCCGGCGCAGCAGCGCGCGCAGGCGGGCGACCAGCACCACGAACGAGAACGGCTTGGTCAGGTAGTCGTCGGCGCCGACGTCGAGCCCGTCGGCGACGTCGTGTTCCCCGTCCTTCGCGCTCAGCAGGAGGACGGGGGTGGTCACGCCGGCCTCCCGCAGCGCCGTGACCACGTCGTAGCCGTTGCGCCGCGGCAGCATGACGTCCAGCACCACCACGTCGTAGTCCCGGTCGGTCGCCAGCTCCAGGCCGGTCTGCCCGTCGTACGCCACGTCGACCGCGAAGCCCTCGGCCGTCAGCCCGCGGCGCAGGGCGCTCACCAGCCCCCGCTCGTCGTCCACCACCAGCACCCGCACCCCGGCAGCATGGCACCCGGCGAGCGGGGCCGGCAGCGCGACGGCCGGGCGCCTCTCAGCGTCCCCTCAGCGTCGGCACGGCAGGGTGGGTGCCATGTCCGAGACCCGTGCCCGCCGCACCCTGTCCCCCCGCGCCCGCTGGGCGGTGCCCGGCGTCGTGGTCGCCGCCGTGGCCGCCGCGATCGCGGTGCCCGCCCTGGCGACCGCCGACTCCGCCGGGCTGCCCGACGTGGACGCGCAGGAGCTGCTCTCCCGGGTCGCCGCCGCGGAGCCGACGCCCGTGCAGGGCACCGTCGTCTACACCGCCCGGCTCGGCCTGCCCGAGCTGCCGGTCTCGGAGATGACCGGCGCGGACCCGGTGAACCTGCTCGGCGGGTCGTCGACGCTGCGCGTGTGGTCCGACGGCGGCGACCGCTCCCGGGTGGCGCTGCTCGGCGCGACGTCCGAGTACTCCGTCGTGCGCGACGGCGCGCAGGCGTGGACGTACTCCTCCACCGACGACGCCGTGACGCACTACCGGCTCGACGACGCCGGCCAGGCCCGGTACGACGCGCTGGCGGGGCAGCTCGAGGCCGGCGCGACGCCGCCCGCCGCGGCGGACCTGCCGACCCCCGACGAGGCCGCCTCGCAGGTGCTCGCCCGCGCGGAGCAGGACTCCACGGTGACGGTCGACCGGCCGACGACCGTCGCGGGCCGCGACGCCTACCAGCTCGTCGTCAGCCCCGAGGACGACGCCACGCTCGTGTCCCGCGTCGTCGTGGCGGTGGACGCCGAGACCTCGGCCCCGCTGCGCGTGCAGGTCTGGGCCACCGGGGACGCCGCGGCGCCGTCGCTCGAGGTCGGGTTCACGGACGTCGCGTTCAGCGCCCCGGACGACTCGGTGCTGGCGTTCTCGGCGCCCGCCGGTGCGAGCACCGAGGAGGTCGTCGTGCCGCTGCCCGAGGTCGACCCCGCCGCCGTCCCCGACCCGGAGCACGCCGCCCTGCCGGAGGGCGTGGCCGTCACCGGGTCCGGGTGGTCGAGCGTCGTGGAGCTGACCGACGTCGACGTCGCCGGCCTCGTCGGCGGCGACACCGGCTCGCTCGCGACCGTCCCCGGCGCCGACCGGGTGCTGGGCTCCGAGCACGCGCAGGACCTGGTCCAGGAGTTCGTGCCGACCGACGAGGACGGCAAGGTCACCCGCCCGGGCCTGGACGGCGCCGCCCTGTACGAGCAGCTCACGACCGAGGTCCCCGAGGGCCGGCTGCTGTCCTCGACGCTGCTGAGCGTCCTGGTGACGGACGACGGCCGCGTGCTGGTGGGCTCCGTCCCGGCGGACGTGCTGCGCGCGGCGGCATGACCGTCGCCGCCGACTCCGGGTCGCCCTCCCCCGCGCCCGGTGACCTGGCCGTCCGGACCGCGGGCCTGACCAAGCGGTTCCGGTCCGGTCAGGTCGCGGTCGACGGCATCGACCTCGCCGTGCCGCGGGGCGCGGTCTACGGGTTCCTCGGGCCGAACGGGTCGGGGAAGACCACCACGATCCGCATGCTGCTGGGCCTCGCCCGGCCGACCGCCGGTCGGGCCTGGCTGCTCGGGTCGGCGATCCCCGAGGACGCGGCCCGCGTGCTGCCGCGTGTCGGCGCCCTCGTGGAGGGACCGGCGTTCCACCCGTACCTGTCGGGCCGCGCGAACCTCGCCCGGCTGGACGCGGGCGACGCCACCGCGGACCCGCGGACGTCCCGGCGCCGGGCCGACGCGGCGCTGGACCGGGTCGGGCTGGCGGCGGCCGCGACGAAGCCCTACCGGCAGTACTCGCTCGGGATGAAGCAGCGCCTGGGGCTGGCGGCCGCCCTGCTGCAGCCCCGGGACCTGCTGGTGCTCGACGAGCCGACCAACGGGCTGGACCCGCAGGGCACGCGCGAGGTCCGCCACCTCGTCCGGGAGCTCGCGGACGGCGGGGCGACCGTGCTCGTGTCCTCCCACCTGCTCGCGGAGATCGAGCAGGTGTGCTCGCACGTCGGCATCATGAGCCGCGGGCGGCTGCTGCTCCAGGGCGAGCGGGCGGAGCTGCTGGGCCGAGGTGCCGCCCACCTGGTCGTGCGGACCCGGCCGGCGCAGGTCGGCGCGGCCGCGGACGTGCTCGCGGCGCTCGGTCTCGACGAGGTCCGGCCGGACGCCGCCGGGACCGTGACGGCGCTGCTGGGCCCGACCCCTCCGGAGAAGGCGTCCGCCGCGCTCGTGCACGCCGGGGTCGACCTCGTGGGGCTCGAGGTGGCCCGCCCGAGCCTGGAGCAGGTGTTCGTGGAGCTGACCGGGGAGGGTTTCGATGTCGCGCGCTGACGCCCCGGCGGCACCGCCGCCCGCGCTCGCCACGCCCGCCCCCGCGCCCGCGCCCGTCGCCTGGGCCCGGCTGCTGCGCTCGGAGCTGCGGCTGGTCTTCGGCCGGCGCCGCAACATCGTCCTGCTCGCCGGGCTGGCGCTGGTGCCGGTGCTGCTCGGCACGGTCCTGTTCCTCACGCGCGACAGCGCGCTGGCGGGACAGGGGCCGTCGTTCGTCGACCAGGTCACCGGCAACGGGCTGTTCCTGGTGGTCGCGGCGCTGTTCCTCTGCCTGCCGTTCCTGCTGCCGCTGTGCATCGGCATCGCGTCCGGCGACGCCGTGGCCGGCGAGGCGTCCGCCGGCACGCTGCGCTACCTGCTGGTGGTGCCGGTGCCGCGGACCCGCCTGCTCACCGTGAAGGCCGTCGCGGCGCTGGCGTTCGCGGCCGCCGCGGTGCTCGCGGTGGCGGTGACCGGCCTCGTCGTGGGCGCGGTGTACTTCGGCCTGAACGACGTGACCCTGCTGTCCGGCACCACCGTGCCCGTCGGCGACGGCGTGCTGCGGGTGCTGGGCATCGTGGGCTACGTGGGGCTGTCCCTGACCGGGCTGGTCGCGGTCGGGCTGTTCTTCTCCACGCTCACCGAGGTGCCGGTCGGCGCGATGGCCGCCACGGTCGTCGTCGCGATCGTCTCGACCGTGCTCGACTCGCTGCCCCAGGTGTCCGCGATCCACCCGGGTCTGCTCACGCACCACTGGTTCGACTTCGCGGAGTTCCTGCGGCTGCAGGTCGACTGGGGCGTCGTCGCGGAGGGGCTCGGGGTGCAGGTCGCGTGGGTGGCGGTGTTCGGCTCGCTGGCGTGGGCGCGGTTCACCACCGCGGACGTGACGTCGTAGGGACCTCGACGCCCCGGCGCCTCCAGGCCTAGGTGAGCAGGCCGACGGCGGTCGCCACCACGGCGAGCAGCGGCAGCAGGCCCTGCGACGCGGCCGCCCGGGCGCGCCCCGGTGTGCCGCGCGAGCTGAGCAGCAGCACCGCGGCGGCCGCGGCCATCGACCCGCAGCCGGCGATCACGAGGGCGGCCCCGGCGGAGCCGTGCCCGAGCGCCGTCAGCACCACCCCGGTCGCGGTGGCCACCGCGAGGAACAGGTTGTACCAGCCCTGGTTGTAGGCCATCTCGCGGGTGGCCTCGGCCTGCTCGGGGGTGGTGCCGAACGTCCGCCGGGCGCGCGGGGTGGTCCAGAGCACGGACTCCAGCACGAAGATGTACACGTGCAGGAGCGCCGCGAGGGTCGCGAGGACGAGTCCGGTGGCGATCATGCGCACCAGTGTGCTCCCCCATGCCCGGCGCCCCGTTGTGCGGCGCCGGGCACCGGCGTAACGTACAACCACATGGTTGTACGTCAGCTGGACCCGGACGAGGTGGACCGCGTGTTCGCCGCACTGGCCGACGCCACCCGGCGCGACATCGTCACCCGGGTGCTGCGCCGCGAGGCGTCGGTGAGCACGCTCGCCCGGTCCTACGCCATGAGCTTCGCCGCCGTGCAGAAGCACGTCGCCGTGCTCGAGCGCGCGCACCTGGTCGTCAAGCAGCGGCACGGCCGCGAGCAGGTCGTCCACGCCGACGTCACGACCGTCCGGGCCGCCGCACGGCTGCTCGACCGCTACGAGGAGATCTGGCGCGGCCGACTCGACCGCATCGACGCCCTCCTCGGCGAGGCACCTGGAGAGGACGCACCATGACCGTCGTCGACACCGTCACGGACACCGACGCCCTGACGCTCACCATCGTGTCCGAGCTCGCCGCGCCACCGGAGCGCGTCTGGCAGGTGTGGGCCGACCCGCGGCAGCTCGAGCGCTGGTGGGGCCCGCCCACCTGGCCGGCCACGTTCACCGCGCACGACCTCGTCCCCGGCGGCCGGGCCGCGTACGTGATGACCGGCCCCGACGGCGAGCAGGCCCACGGGTGGTGGCGCGTCCTCGCCGTCGACGCCCCTCGGTCGCTGGAGCTCGACGACGGCTTCGCGGACGGCAGCGGGGCTCCCGACGACTCGATGCCCGTGACCCGGATCCGCGTGGACCTCGCGCCCCTCGGCAGCGGGACGCGCATGACGATCGTGTCCCGGTTCGCGGACGCGGCGCAGATGGCGCAGGTCGTGGCGATGGGCATGGCCGAGGGCATGTCCGAGGCGCTCGGGCAGGTGGACGCCCTGCTGGCCGAGGGCTGAGCGGGGCCGGCTGGGCCGGCGGCGGCTGGGCCGGGGTCGACTCGGCCGGGGTCGGCTGGGCCGGGGCCGGCTGGGCCGAGGGTCCCGGCCAGTCATGGGATGACCGGGTGCACCATGGCCCCGTGGACGTCGACCCGGCCGGCACCCGGT
>JACXUT010000185.1 GCA_014763765.1 Micrococcales bacterium | reverse complement strand
GGGCGGGGGCGGTCGCGGGCCGGGACGCGCAGGCCCGAGGCGCGCAGGCGGCGGATGAGCTCGCCCGCGGAGACCGGTTCGGCGCCGAGCGCCACGAGGGCGGCGTGCCGGTCGTCGGGCACGTCGTAGTGGTCGAGGTCGAACGCCCGCCGGGGCAGCCCGGCGCGCGCGGCGAACGCGTGCAGTTCGTCCAGCGACGTGTCGCTCACGAGGTGCGACCAGGTGCGGCCGTGCCGCGGCCAGAGCGGCGGGTCGACGAGGACCGTCACGCCCCGGGCCGCACCGGGTGCCGGTCGGCGGGCGTGGCCTCGGCAGCCCCGGCCGGGCCGGCCGAACCCGCGGCGTCCGGCCCCGCGACGCCCTCGGCAGCGGCGCCCTGGCCCGTGGCGCCGCCCTCGAGCTCCGCGAGCACCTTGTCGAGCTTGTGGAGCTCCGCGCCGAGGTTCTGCCGGGCGGGCTCCTCCCACGCGGCGCCCAGGGGGCTGACGAACAGGCTGGGCCGGCCGAGGAGCTTGCGGACGATGCGCTGCCGTGCGCGGATGTAGTCCGCCATGGGGATGTCGGCGTACTCCTCGCGGACGTCGTGCAGGTACGCCTTGTAGCGCTGCGGCTCGGCGGCCAGCATCGCGAGGTCGGCGTCGCAGAGCACGGCGCAGTCGAAGTCGGCGGGGTCGGCGCTGTGCCGGACCAGGGCGATCACGAGCTGGTGGACGCGCTCGACCCGGTCGGCGGGGACTCCCAGCCCGGTGAGCTGCTCGCGGGCGAGGACGCCCGAGGCGACCTCGTCCTCGCCGCCGCGGTTGGCGTACGCCGCGACGTGCGCCGCGTCGAACACGGCGCCGTGGTACCAGGCCGCGAGCCGGACCAGGTCGGGCTCGTGCGTCTCCTCGGCGAGCTCGTCGACGCGGGCGAGCACGTCGGTCAGGTGCCGGAGGTTGTGGTACGTCCGCCCGGGTCCGGTCCAGCGGCCGACGAGGTCCGCCCCGACCTCCCGGATCTCGTCCGGCGGTGCGGTCGCCCCCGCACCCTGCGCGCTGCGGACGAACGCGGACAACAGCCACTGTGGCGCGTCGTAGACGCCCATGGACAAGCCTCACTGCACCAGACGACCCTGCTCGGACGCGCCATCGTAGCCCCAAGCCCGGACGGCCGCGCACGCGGGTCCGGTCAGTCGCCCGGGTGATCCTGTGACGTGCGCGAGCTCCCGGACTCGCCCGCGGGGAGCGCCACGCGGACGGTCGCACCGCCGCCGGGCGTCGCGGTGATCGCGACCTCGCCGTGGTGCGCCTCGACGATCGCCGCGACGATCGCCATGCCGAGCCCGGCGCCGCCGCCGGTGCCGTTGCCCTCGCGGGTGCGGGACGCGTCGACCCGGTAGAACCGCTCGAACACGCGGTGGGCGTGCTCGGGGGCGATGCCGGGTCCGTGGTCGCGCACCTCGACGACCACGCGGTCCCCGAGCCGCCCGACCGACAGCTCCGCCGGCGAGCCGGCCGGGGTGTGTCGCGCGACGTTGCCGATGAGGTTCGCCAGCACCTGCCGCAGCCGGGGCTCGTCGCCGACCACGACCGACGGTCCCGCCGACGCGCCGGCGAGCGAGCCGACGCGCACCTCGCGGGTCGGGTCGAGCGCGCGCAGGTCGTGGGCGGCGTCGGTCGTGAGGACGGCGAGGTCGACCGTGTCGGTGCGCCCGGGCCGGTTCGCGTCCAGGCGCGCCAGGGCGAGCAGGTCCTCGACGAGCCCGCCCATGCGGGTGGCCGACTGCTCGATGCGGCGCATCGTGTCGTCCACCTGCTCCTTCTCGGTGAGCGCGCCCATCCGGTACAGCTCGCCGTAGCCGCGGATCGCCGCGAGCGGGGTCCGCAGCTCGTGCGACGCGTCCGCGACGAACCGGCGCATCCGCTCCTCGGAGCGGGTCCGGTCGTCGAACGCCGCCTCGATCTGGCTGAGCATGGTGTTGAGCGCGGCGCCGAGCCGGCCGACCTCCGTGGTCTCCGGGGCGGGCGGCACGCGCTCGGACAGGTCCCCGGCGGCGATGCGCGCGGCCGTGGTCTCGATCTCCCGCAGCCCGCGCAGCGACCGCCGCACGGCCCAGCCGCCGACGACGACGCCGATGACGAGGATCGACAGGGCGCTCGACCACAGCAGCAGCGCGGCGCGGCGCACGATGTCCTGCACCTCGCCGAGCGGCTGCGCGAGCATCACGTACCCGACGACCGTCTTCCCCTCGTCGCCCGTGGAGGCGGTGATCGGCGACAGCGCGACCCGCCACGACGACCCGCGCAGGTCGCTGCCGACCGTGAAGAACGTGGTGCCGCCGGTCAGCCGGGAGGCGTCGACGGACGGCAGCCGCGGCGTGCCGAAGTCCTCGCGGGTGTCCTCCGTCGGGGTCACGTCGCCGGCCTCGCCGAAGATCTCGGCGCGCAGGGCGTAGTCGATCGCGCCCCAGCCGGTCTCGTCGTCCAGCACGGAGAGCGTGCCGTACTGGTGGTAGATCTGCGCGATCGAGTTCCCGTAGACGCGGTTGTTGGCGTCGAGCTTGGTGTCGACCTGCTTGACCAGGTAGTCCGACAGGAGCGTGGTCGTCACGGCGCCGGCGATCCCGAGCCCGGTGGCGAGCAGCACGGTGGTGATCCCGACGAGGCGGGCGAGCAGGGGGGTGCGCGCCCAGGCCGCGCGCAGCGGGGCCACCAGCCGGTCGGTGGCGGTCTGCGCGTCCTGCGCGTCGGCGGGGGCGGTCCCGCTCCCGGGGGGTGCGCCCGCGGCTGCCGGGCCGGCCGGCGCCGTGCCCGCCTGCGCCCCGGCCGCCGGCGGGCGGCGGTCCTGCTCGGGCCCGGCCGTCACGACCCGCTCGGCTTGCGCAGCATGTACCCCACGCCGCGCTTGGTCTGGATCAGGGGTGCGACCTTGGTGCCGTCGGGGAGCGTCACCTGGTCGACCTTGCGGCGCAGGTACGAGATGTACGACTCGACGATGTTCGCGTCGCCGCCCCAGTCGTACTGCCAGACGTGGTCGAGGATCTGCGCCTTCGACAGCACGCGGCCCGGGTTGAGCAGCAGGTAGCGCAGCAGCTTGAACTCGGTGGGGGACAGGTCCACGACCTGCCCGGCGCGGCGGACCTCGTGGCTGTCCTCGTCGAGCTCCAGGTCCTCGTAGCTCAGCACGCTCGCGGCGACGACCTCGCCCACGGCGGTGCGGCGCAGCACGGCGCGGATGCGGGCCACGACCTCCTCGAGGCTGAACGGCTTGGTGACGTAGTCGTCGCCGCCGACGGTGAGGCCGGTGATCTTGTCGGCGGTCTCGTCGCGCGCGGTGAGGAAGACGACGGGCACGTGCTGGCCCTTCTCCCGCAGCCGCCGGGTCACGGTGAAGCCGTCCATGTCCGGCAGCATCACGTCGAGCACCAGCAGGTCGGGCTGCACCTGCTTGGCGAGGCGCAGCGCGGTGCCCCCGTCGGCGGCGGCGTGCACCTCGAACCCGGCGAAGCGCAGGGAGGTGGCGAGCAGCTCGCGGATGTTCGGCTCGTCGTCGACGACGAGGAGCCGTGCCTCGGGGGTGTGCGGTGCGGCGGTCACCGTCTCAGTGTGCGCCCGGTTCCTGGATGCTGCCTGGGAGCGCGCTGGTCGTGACCGCGGCGCGGTACGGTGCTGCCTCGTGAGTGCCGACTCCCCCACGACCCCCGTCCTCACCGTCGTCCAGCTCGACGAGACCGCGCCGCTGGACCGGTTCGCCGACGCGCTGCCCGGGGTGCAGGTGCGCCTCGTGCGCGCGCACGCGGGCGAGGTCCCCTCCGGCGTGCGCGACGGCCTGCTGGTGCTCGGCGGGGAGACCAACGCCTACGACGACGCGCCGGCGGTCGCGACCACGCGCGCGCTGCTGGCGGACGCGGTCGCGGCCGGCGTGCCCGTGCTCGGCATCTGCCTCGGCGCGCAGCTGCTCGCGGTGGCCGCCGGAGGCCGGGTGCACGTCGACGCGCCCCCGGGGCGCGAGGCCGGCGTGGTCGACGTGCGCTGGCGCCCGGAGGCCGCGGCGGACCCGCTGCTCGGCGCGCTGGCCGCCGACGCCGGGCGGAGCACCCCCATGCCGACGATGCACGGCGACGCCATCGTCGACCTGCCCCGGGGCGCGACCTGGCTCGCGGCCTCCCGCACCTACCCGTACCAGGCCTTCCGCGTGGGCGAGCGCGCGTGGGGTCTGCAGTTCCACCCGGAGGCGTCGCCCGCGACGATGCACCGCTGGGCGGAGCTCGCGGGCGACGCGGACGTCGCGGCGATCGACGCCGCGGTGGCGGCCGCCGACGCCCGGGTGCTCGTGGACGGCCGGCGCATCGCGGAGACGTTCGCCCGGCTCGTCGTCGCCCGGGCGTCGGAGACCGCCGCCGCCTGAGCCCCGCACGCGCCACGGCCCGGCCGCCCCTCGCGGGGTGACCGGGCCGTCGAGCGTCCGGGATGGGAACCGGGTCAGGCCTCGATCTGCGGCGTGACCGGCGTCGTCCCGAGCTGCTGCGGCCGGCCGCCGGACTTCAGCGCGGCGAGGCGCGCCTCGATCTCGATCTCCTCGCCCGAGGCCTCGAGCTCGGCGAACTGCGCGTCGAGCGACGACGCCGCGATCTCCGCCTGGCCCATCGCGAGGGCCTCCTCGCGGCGCACCTTCTCCTCGAAGCGGGCGAGCTCGCTCGTCGGGTCGAGCACGTTGATCGAGGAGATCGCCGTCTGCACGGTCTGCTGCGCCTGCGCCGACTTCTGCCGCGCCACCAGGGTGTCCCGGCGCTGCTTGAGCTGGCCCAGCTTGTCCTTCATCTGCGCCAGGCCGGACTTGAGCTTCTCGACCGTCTCGCGCTGCGACGCGATGATCGGCTCGGAGTCGCGGACCTCGCCCTCGGCGGCGATCTGCTTGCCGAGCGCGACCTTGGCCAGGTTGTCGAACTTGTCGGCGTTCGCCGCGTCGCCCGCCTGGCGGTACTGGTCGGCGCGCGACGACGCGGCCAGCGCCTTGGCACCCCACTCGCGGGCCGCGGCGACGTCCTCGTTGTAGTCCTGCTCCGCCAGGCGCAGGTTGCCGATCGTCTGCGCGATGGCCTTCTCGGCCTCCGCGATCGAGTTCGTGTAGTCCCGGACCAGCTGGTCCAGCATCTTCTGGGGGTCCTCGGCCTGGTCGATCAGGGCGTTGATGTTCGCCCGAGCGAGCTGGGTGATCCGCCCGAAGATGCTCTGCTTCTCCGTCATCGCCTGGTGCCTCTCTCGTGTGGTGCGCCTGCCGAACATGATCAGAACCCGCCGCGGGGGCCGCCGCGTCGCTGCTCGTCGTACCAGTCGACGTCGCGCTGGGCGAGCGACTGCGCCTCGCGGACGAGCCGCTCCGCCTGCTGCGCCGCCACCAGGCCCTGCTCCGGGTCGGTCTCCCGCTGGTCCACCGCGGCGCGGAACAGCCGGTGGGCCTCCGCGAGGCGGGTGCGGGCCTCCGGGCCGACGGCGCCGCGGCGGGTCTCCACGTAGTCGGTGGTGCCGCGCAGGGCGGAGTCCACGCGGCCGAGCGTCTGCTCGAGCAGCTGCCGGGAGCGCGCGGCGCGGTCCTGCGCCTCGCGCATCGGCGCGAGCGCCTGGTCGATCGCGGCCTCGGCGTCCGTGATGGTCGCGAGCGCGGCGAGCGGGTCGCCCTGCCCGTCGCGGGCGGTGCGCGCGGTGGCGATCGCGGCGCGGGCGGCCTCGGCGCGGGCCGACACCTCCGGGTGCCGGGGCGCGAGCCGGTCGGCGTCCTCGAGGTCCGAGCCGATCGACGCGACGGCCGCGTCCAGCCGCGCCCCGATGGTGGCGAGGTCCGTGCCCGCGCGGTCGACGGCGTCCAGCAGCGTCGTGACCTGCCCGAGCGCCTCCTCGGCGGCGCGGGCGTACCGCACGGCGATGCCGCGGTCGCCCGCGGCGACGGCCTGGCGCCCCTGCCCGATCGCCGTGCCCACCTCGTCGAGCAGCCGCAGCGCCTGGTCCGGGTTGCCGGTCACGGAGGCGAGCGAGGTGGCCGGGTAGGTCGCGGCGAGCGTGGCGAGCGTGCCGCGCGCGGCCTCGACGCGGGCGCGCAGGGCGGCGGCGACACGCTCGTGCGCGTCCAGCGCCTCGCCGGCACGCGACTCCACGTCCCTCAGGCGGTCGAACGCCTCCTTCTGCGCGTCGAGCGCGTCCGAGACCTGGTCGACGATCGCCAGGATGCGCCCGGCCGTCTGCCGCACCTGCGGCTCGGTGTCCGGGACGTCGTCGTCGAGCGTCTGACGGAGCCGGAACGCCTCGGTGACCTGGGCCTTCGCCTGGGCCAGGACCTGCTCGAACTCGCGGGTCGCGTCCGGGCCGAACTGCGCCTGGGCGAAGCCGAGCTCCTGCTCGGAGGACCGCAGGGCGTCGTCCGCGCCCACGAGCGCCGACGACGAGCGGCGGTCGAGCTCCGCGGTCGGCAGCTCGGCGTACGGGTCGGCGGGGCGGCCCGGCACCTGGGGACCCCCGGCGCCGGCGGGCGTCGTGAGGCGGGAGCGGCGGCGGGCGCTCGCCCAGCCGACCGCGGTGAGCACCGCGATCACCACGAGCCCGCCGACGAACAGCCAGCCCAGCGCCGACCCGCCGCCGCCCCCGGTCGCGGCCTCGCGGATGCCGTCGGCGGCGGTCACGGCGGCGCCCGACCAGTCGTCCTGACGCAGCCGGTCCTCGACGTCGGCGGCCACGCCGTCGAGCGCGCTGCCCGACAGCCCGTCCACCGACTCCGGCGCCAGCACGTACGAGCGCTGGTCGACGGCGACGGCCAGCACCATGTCCTGCGAGCCGAGGCCGGTCTGCTGCGCTGTCTGCTGCACCCAGTCCAGACGGTCGAGGTTGCCGAAGTCGTCCACGTACACGACGTACAGCTGGTACGGGGTGGCCTCCGCGAGCTCGTCCAGCGCGGCCTGCACCGTGCCCTCGTCACCGCCCAGGACGCCCGCCTGGTCGGTGATCTCGCCGGCGAGCGCCAGCGGGTCGGTCGCCGGCACGACCGGGCCGGCGGGCGCGGACGCCGCGGCCACGGCCGGGGTCAGCGGGACGGGCGCCGCCGGGGCGGCCCCCACCAGGAGCGGTGCCGCGAGCAGCACGGGGACGAGCGGGAGGGCGGCGGACCAGCCACGGGACGACGACGGCACCCGACGATCCTTTCTCAGGGCGTGCACCCGTCGCAACGGAGGAACACGCGCCGCGGTTCCCGCTCCGCGCCCGCTCCCGCTCCCGCGCGCTCCCGTTCCGCTCCCTCGCCCGGTCCGCCCGGGTACCCGTGCACCGAGAGTCCAGGACACGCCCGGGGGCGCGGCCGGTGCGCCGGCGTGTCCTGGACTCTCGGTGACCGCACGGGGCGCGATCGCGGGGTGCGAGGTGCATGGGCTACGCGGGGTGCGCGCGGGGGACGGGGCAGTGCGCGCGCACCCCGCGTAGCCCATGCACCTCGCAC
>JACXUT010000184.1 GCA_014763765.1 Micrococcales bacterium | reverse complement strand
CCCCGAGGGACACCGGCCGGACGCGGGCGCCTGCGGCGCGGCGGCGAGCTGCTCGTCACGCTGCGGCTGCGCGGCGCCCGCGTCCGGCCGGTGTCCCTCGGGGGTGCTGGTCATGGTCGGTTCCTCCTTCTCGCCGACCATGAGACTCCTCGCCCCTGGAGCGACGCTCGGGGGAACCTGGGAGTCTGCTGCGAGTTCGGCGACGACGGCGGGCGATCACCGGCGCGCCGACGGAGGTCAGCGCCCCGCGGGCCCCCGGACCGCGTCCCTCACCGCAGCCGCCAGCCGCTCCCCGAGCGCGCGCCGGTCGGCGCGGTCGACGCGGACCTCGACCACCGACAGCCCCCGGCCGGGCGCCGCGAGCGCGGCGTCGAGCGCCGGCCCGTCGCCGACGCGCACGTGCCGAACCCCGTACCCCGCGCACAGCGCCGCCAGGTCGGCGGCGTGCGGCGTCGCGAACACCCGCTCGAACGCCCGGGCACGCTCCGGCGCGCCGTGCTCGAGGGTCGCGAAGATCGACCCGCCGCCGTCGTTGAGGACCACGACCTGCAGGTCCGGCACCTGCTCCGTCGTGGGCACCAGCAGGCCGCCCACGTCGTGCAGGAACGTGAGGTCGCCGACGAGCGCCCGCACCCGGCGCCCGGGCAGCCCGAGCGCGACCCCGGCCGCCGTGGACACCATGCCGTCGATGCCGGCCAGGCCGCGGTTGGCGACCACCGCGGGCGGGGTGTCCCAGCGCGCCACCAGGTCGAGGTCGCGCACGGGGTTCGAGGAGCCGACCACGAGCACGTCGCCGGGCAGGCACGCCCGCGCGACGTGCCGCACCGCGCGCGGCCCGGTCATGGGGGGCGTGCCGCGGCTCGGGGGCGCCGACGGGTCGTCGTCCAGCAGCGCGTCGAGGGCCTCGGACGCGGCGGCGTCCGCGCGCTGCCAGGCCGCCAGCCAGCGGGGGTCGCCCGCGGGACCCGCCAGCCAGGACGACGGCACACCGGGCAGCACGCGGTCCGCCGCGCGTCCGGCGTCCGGCCAGCCCGCGCCCGACGGCGCGACCACGGTCAGGTCCACGTCGTCGCGGGCGAGCAGCGCGCTCACCGGGCGGGACAGCGTCGGCCGGCCGAGCAGGACGACCGACCGCACCCGACCGCCGAGGTCCGGGTCGGCGAGCAGCAGGCGGTAGGCCGCCAGGGCGTTCGGTCCGCCGCGCGCGCCCGACGACGGCTCCGCCAGCAGCGGCCACCCCCGGGCCTCCGCGAGCCGGCGCGCGTCCGGCCCCGCGGTGTCACCGGCCACCACCACGACGGGACCCGGCGGATCCGCGGGCTCCGGGGCGCCCCACCCGTCCGCGCCCGGCGACCCCGCGGGCACGCGCGCCACGACGTCCGGCCTGCCGGCCGCGTCCGGCGCGGGCCACGCCGCGTCGTCGGCGCCGAGCGGCTCGCGGTACGCCAGGTCGAGGTGCACGGGGCCGGGGTCGGCGGTGCGCGTGCCGAGCGCCGCGGCGACCGCCCGCGTCACCAGGTGCCGCAGGTCGCGGTCCTCGCCGGGGCGTCCGGTGGGCGCCGGCACGTCGGCGTCGAGTCGCACCGCGGGACCGAAGATGCCGGCCTGGACGGTGGTCTGGTTCGCGCCCGTGCCGCGGAGCTCGTGCGGCCGGTCGGCGGTCAGCAGCAGCAGCGGGAGGCCCGCGTGGTGCGCCTCGAGCACGGCGGCGTGCAGGTGGGCGACCGCCGTGCCGGAGGTCGTCACGACCGCGACGGGGCGCGGGGCACCCTCGACGACGGCCGCCCGCGCCAGGCCGAGCGCCAGGAACGCGGCGTCGCGCTCGTCGACCCGCACGTGCAGCCGGAGCGCCGGAGCGCCGGCCGGGCGCTCGCCCGCGGGGAGGGCGGCGTCGGCGAGGGCGGCGGCGAGCGGCGCGCTGCGGGACCCGGGCGCGAGCACGACGTCGCGCACGCCGTGGGCCGCGAGCTCGGTGAGCAGGACGCGCGCGGCGTGCGGCGCGGGCGGGGCCGGCGGCACGGGCGGGGCCGGCGGAGCCACCGGGGCCGACGAGCCGTCCCGCTCCGCCGGCGCGGGGCCGGTCACGGCGGCCTCCCCGGTCACGCGGCCACCGCCCGCACCGCCGCGACCCGGTCCGCCCACCGCTGCGCCGTCGCGGCGTCGGCGGCCGTCGCGGCGAGCCGCTCGGGGTCGGGGGCCACGGCGAGGGCGTCCGCGACGCGCAGCGCGCCGTCGACGGGCAGCAGCGGCGGCGCGGCCACGTCGGCGGTCAGCAGCTGCGCGGTCGCCAGCCCGCAGGCGAACGGCAGCTCCGGCAGCGCGGCCGCCAGCGCGACCCCGGCGGCCAGGCCCACGGAGGACTCGAGCGCGGAGGACACGACCACCGGCAGCCCGACGCGCTCGGCGAGCTCGAGGCAGGCGCGCACCCCGCCGAGGGGCTGCACCTTGAGCACCACGACGTCGGCGGCCTCGGCCCGCACCACCGCCAGCGGGTCCTCGGCCCGGCGGATGGACTCGTCCGCGGCGATGGGCACGTGCGTCGCCCGGCGGACGCGTGCGAGGTCGTCGACCGATGCGACGGGCTGCTCGGCGTACTCGAGCCCCCGGGCGGCGCGGTCCAGCAGCGCGAGCCGGTCGACGGCGGTCTCGACGTCCCAGGCGGCGTTCGCGTCGACCCGGATGGCCCCGCGGGGGCCGAGCGCCTCGCGGACGGCGGCGAGCCGGTCGGCCTCCTCGGCGGCGCCCTGGCCGGGTTCGGCGACCTTCACCTTGGCGGTGGTGCAGCCGCCGGAGGCGAGCACGATCCGTCGCGCGGCGTCCGGCCCGACCGCCGGGACGGTCACGTTGACGGGCACCCGGTCGCGGACCGGCTCCGGCCAGCCCCGGTCCGCGCCCTCGCGCGCCGCCCGCCACCACGCCGCGGACTCGGCGGCGTCGTAGTCCCAGAACGGGCTGAACTCGCCCCACCCGGCGTCGCCGCGCAGCAGGACGCCCTCGCGCACCGTGATCCGGCGGAAGCGCGTGCGCAGCGGGATCGCGTAGACGTGCACGCGCCTCAGCGTACGGCGTCGGCGCCCGCGCCACGGGGCGCCGGCGCACCCCCGGGCAGCGCTCCCGCCAGCAGGGCGCGGGCCGTCTCCCGGACCGGGCGGCCCTCGCTCGCGGCGGCGACCACGGCGCCGTCCACCACCGCGAGGGCGGTCGCCGCGGCCACGTCGCCCAGCCCGAGCGCGTCGAGCAGCCGCTCCAGCACCGCGTCGAGCCGGGCGCGGCCGGCACCGATCGCCGCCGCGAGCGCCGGCACCCGAGCGGCCGCGAGGAGCTGCTCGTAGTGCGCGCGGACGGCGGCGTCGTCGCCGGGCGGCAGCACCGCCTCCACCACCGCGGCGACGGGGTCGGGGGCGGGGGCGGACCGCACGCGCCGCAGCACCCCGTCCGCGTGGGCGACCCAGTCCGCCACCAGCGCGCTGCCGGCCGCGGCCGCCAGGTCGTCGAGACCGCGGTAGTAGTACGTGGTGGCGGCGAGCGGGAGCCCCGCCCGGGCCGCCACCGCCCGGTGGCTGAGCGCGGCCGGCCCCTGCTCGCGCACCAGGTCGGCCGCCGCGCGGGCGAGCTGCTCGCGGCGGCGCTCCCCCTTGGCCGTGCCGGCCGGGCGGGCGGCGGTCGTCACCCGTGCCCGCCCGACAGGTTCAGCCCGATGACGCCGGCGACGATGAGCCCCAGCGACACCACCTTGAGCACCGAGAGCGGCTCGTCCAGCAGGACGACGGCGAGGATCGCGGTAGTGGCCGCACCCACGCCGACCCAGACCGCGTACGCCGCGCCGACCGGCAGCTCGCGCAGCGCCCAGCTCAGGCCGGCGAACGACGCGACGGCGAGCACCACGAACGCGACGCTGGGCCACAGCCTGCTGAAGCCGTCGGACGCCTTGAGGCTGAGGGCCCAGCCGGCCTCGAGCAGCCCGGACAGGACCAGGACGACCCACGCCATGCGGCACGCACCCTTCGCGGCGGGCGCGCCGGGTGGCCTCGTCCGCCGTCCCGCGCCCACCTTTCTGGTACGACCGTACCAGAGTGCCGGGCGCCCTACGCTGGGCGGGTGACCGAGCCCACCCGCCCCGCTGCGCCGCCGGTGCCCCCGCGCGTCTCCGACACCTTCGACCCCTCCCGGTGGCGGACCGTCACCGGCGTCGGCGAGCTCACCGACCTGACGTACCACCGCGGGGTCGCCCGGGCGGCGGACGGCACCGTGCGCGACCTGCCCGTCGTGCGCGTGGCGTTCGACCGGCCGGAGGTCCGCAACGCGTTCCGGCCGCACACCGTCGACGAGCTGTACCGGGTGCTCGACCACGCGCGCATGACGTCGGACGTGGGGACGGTGCTGCTCACCGGCAACGGGCCCAGCCCCAAGGACGGCGGGTACGCGTTCTGCTCGGGCGGCGACCAGCGCATCCGCGGGCGCGACGGCTACCGCTACACCGACTCCCCCGACGCGGCGACGGCCGACCACATCGACCCCGCGCGCGCCGGGCGGCTGCACATCCTCGAGGTGCAGCGCCTCATCCGCACGATGCCGAAGGTCGTCGTGGCCGTGGTGAACGGCTGGGCCGCCGGCGGCGGGCACTCGCTGCACGTCGTGGCCGACCTGACCATCGCCTCCCGGCAGCACGCGCGGTTCATGCAGACCGACGCGAACGTGGGCTCGTTCGACGGCGGGTACGGTTCCGCCCTGCTCGCCCGCCAGGTGGGCCAGAAGCGCGCCCGGGAGATCTTCTTCCTCGCCCGCGAGTACTCCGCGGAGCAGGCCTACGCCTGGGGCGCCGTCAACGACGTGGTCGACCACGAGCACCTCGAGGACGCCGCGCTCGAGTACGCACGGATCATCGCCACGAAGTCCCCGCAGGCGGTGCGGATGTTGAAGTTCGCGTTCAACCTCGCGGACGACGGCCTCGCCGGGCAGCAGGTCTTCGCGGGCGAGGCGACGCGGCTCGCGTACATGACCGACGAGGCCGTCGAGGGCCGCGACGCGTTCCTGGAGCGCCGCGACCCCGACTGGAGCCGGTTCCCGTACGCCTACTGACGCGGGCGCGCCGGGGCGCCGGGGCTGTCAGGAGACGGTCAGCGACCCGGAGCCGTTCGGCACCAGCTCCACCCAGGTGTTGCCCGGGGCGAGCTCCGCGGTCTTCCCGTCCGCGGTCGTCAGCACCAGGGGCGCGTCGCGCGACTCCTTCTGCCAGCGGACCGCGACCGTCCTGCCGCCCGTGGCCAGCGTGCCCTCGCCGGAGCCGCCGCCGAGCACGTACGTCGGCACCGTCGCGCCGTTCTGGGCGCCGAACCCGGTGCCCGGGTGGTCCGCCACGATGGAGACGACGTTGGTCGCCGTGAGGCGCGCGCCGGTCGCGTCGGTCGCCGGGGTGGTCCCCTCCGATCGCTCCCACACCGTGCCGTTCCACGTCCACGACGGCTTCGACTGGCTGGACAGGTCGAAGGCCAGGGTCGTGGCCGGGGTGCCGTCGGTGACCGCCGTCGCGCGCTCCGGCGTGCGGGCGAAGTCGAACTGCTGCCCCGGGCTGTTCTGGTGGTTGGCGTCGGCCTGCGCCCACAGGGCGTTCGGGTCGCCGTAGACGTTGTGCGGCGCGCTGCGGCTGCTGACGCGGTACAGGCCGGCGGCGCCGGCGTCGTGGCTGATCGGCTGCACGGGGCTGGCGTCCACGAGCGCGAGGATGCCGGGCTGGCCGCCGGAGAACGTCAGCAGGCCGTTGAGCGGGGCCACGATGTCCGGGTCCATCGGGCGCACCGAGCGGATCGGGCCGATCTCCGAGGGGATCTGCGAGTGGAACACCGCGACCAGGCGCGAGACGTCGAACTCGACGATCGTCTCCCAGACCACGTCGGCCTGCTGGAGCCCCGACTGCGGGCGGGCGGTCGCCGTGTTCTCGACCTTCACCGCGAGCGCCGGGCGGTTCGCGATCTCCCCGGCCACGCCGGTGAGCGGCCAGGTGGCGGGCACGACGGGCTCGGGCGCCGCCGTCTTGTGCGGGTCGAGCACCGGCGCCACCGTGGTGGCCTCGGGCGCGGGCGCCTCCTGCTGGGAGCACCCGGCGACGAGCAGCGTCGCCGCGACCGCCAGCGCGCCTGCGCGCCGCAGCCGCCGCGTCGTGGTGTGGACCATCTCTTCCGGACCTCCGTGCCGCCGTCGTGCGTTCCGCGACACTCTACGGGCGGACCTACCCTGGCCGGGTGAGCCGACCCGTCCGCGCCGTGACCGCCACCGCCGCCGGCGTCCCCGCGCTGCGCGAGGCGCTCGCCGCCGCGCTCGACGGGACGGGCCCGGCGGTGCTGCCCGTCGAGGACGCCGCGCCGGACGGGGACGGCGGCACCGTGCCCGACGACGTCGCGCTGCTCGTGCGGACCTCCGGGTCGACCGGGGCACCGCGCGAGGTGATGCTGACCGCCGCGGCGCTGCGGGCGTCCGCGGAGGCGACGCACCGCCGGCTCGGCGGCCCGGGCCGGTGGCTGCTGCCGCTGCCGCCCGCGCACGTCGCCGGGCTGCAGGTGCTCGTCCGGTCGCTGGTCGCCGGCACCGAGCCCGCCGTGCTCGGCGGGCCGTTCCGCCCGGACGCCTTCGCGGCGGCCACCCGCGCGCTGCCGGGCCCGACCCGCCGCTACACGTCGCTGGTGCCCACGCAGGTGCACCGCCTGCTCGCGGACGCCGAGGGCCGGGCGGCGCTGGCCTCCTACGACGCGGTGCTGCTGGGCGGCGCGGCGAGCCCGCCCGGTCTCGTCGGGCGCGCCCGTGACGCGGGCGCCCGGGTCGTCACCACGTACGGCATGTCGGAGACCTGCGGCGGCTGCGTGTACGACGGCGAGCCGCTCGACGGCGTCTCCGTCGCGCTGGACGACGACGGCCGGATCCGGCTGGCCGGGCCCGTGCTCGCCGCGGGCTACCGCGGACGGCCCGACCTGGACGCGGAGCTGTTCGAGCGGCGCGACGGCGTCCGGTGGCTGCGCACCAGCGACCTCGGCCGGTGGGCCGCCCCGGCCGGCGACGGCCCCGCGCGCCTCGAGGTGCTCGGCCGGGCGGACGACGTCCTGGTCACCGGGGGCGTGAAGGTCGCGCCCGCCGCGGTCGAGCGGGTGCTCGCGACGCAGGAGGGCGTCGGCGAGGTGCTGGTCGTCGGCGTCCCCGACCCCGAGTGGGGGCAGGCGCTCGTCGCCGTCGTCGTCCCGGATCCCGCCGCGCCGGTGCCGGAGCTCGCCCCGCTGCGCCGCGCCGTGACCGAGCGGCTCACCGCGCCCGCCGCGCCCCGGCACCTCGTCCTGGTCGACGCCCTGCCGCTGCGCGGGCCGGGCAAGCCCGACCGGAGGGCGGCCGCCGACCTGGCGGGTCGCTCCCTCGCCCGCGCGGCCCCGCCACCGGCCTGAGCGGGCCGGCGAGGTACGGTCGCACCCGGCTCCCGCCC
>JACXUT010000183.1 GCA_014763765.1 Micrococcales bacterium | reverse complement strand
AGCCCGAGCGTCCGGGCGAGCTCCTTGCTCCCGAGCTCGCGCAGCGACCGGCCGTCGAGCAGCACGGTCCCGGTGGCGGGCCGCCGACCTCACGCTCGCCTACGGCGACCGCACCGTCGTCCGTGGTCTCGACCTGGTGGTCCCCGAGGGCGAGCTGACGGTGGTGGTGGGGCCCAACGCGTGCGGCAAGTCCACGGTGCTGCGCGCGCTGGCCCGGCTGCTGCGGCCCGCCACCGGGACCGTGCTGCTCGACGGCCGGTCGCTGCGCGAGCTCGGGAGCAAGGAGCTCGCCCGGACGCTCGGGCTGCTGCCGCAGACGTCGACGGCGCCGTCGGGGATCACGGTCGCCGACCTGGTGACCCGCGGTCGCTACCCGCACCAGCGCCTCGGCCGCCAGCTGTCCCGCGAGGACGCCGACGCCGTCGCGCGGGCTCTGGCGGCGACCGGCGTCGCCGACCTGGCCGCGCGTCCCGTCGAGGAGCTCTCGGGCGGGCAGCGGCAGCGGGTCTGGGTGGCGATGGTGCTGGCGCAGGAGACCGGGACCCTGCTGCTCGACGAGCCGACCACGTTCCTCGACATCACCCACCAGTACGACCTGCTGGAGCTGTTCGTCGACCTGCACCGCGCGGGCCGCACGGTGGTGGCCGTCCTGCACGACCTCAACCAGGCGTGCCGCTATGGGACGCACCTCGTGGCGATGCGGGACGGCGCCGTCGTCGCGCAGGGGGCGCCCGCCGACGTCGTGACCCCCGCGATGGTGCGGGAGGTGTTCGCGCTGGAGGCGATGGTGGTGCCGGACCCCGCCGTGGGGACCCCGATGGTGGTGCCGCTCGGGCGACCCCGGCGCTGACCGGCGCGCTTCAGCAGGGGTCGGCGTCGTCGACCAGGAGGTGCAGCAGGCGCAGCAGCTCGGCCTGCTCGCCGGGCTCCAGGCGCGCGAGCAGCTCCTCGGCGTGCCGCCGGCGCTGCCGGTCCGCCTCCGCGAGCACCGCCCGGCCCTCGGCGGTCACGGCGACCAGGGTGGCGCGGCGGTCGGTGGGGTCGGGCAGGCGCTCGACGAGCCCGGCCGCCTCGAGGTCGTCGACGAGCGAGGTCACGGACCTCGGGACGATGTCCAGCGCGGCCGCGAGGGTGGTCTGCCGCTGGGGCTCCGGGGTGCGGGCGGCCGTGCGGAGCAGCCGGTGCCGGGCGGGGCTGAGGTCCACGCGCTCGCGCACGTCCCGCCGCATGGTGTGCAGGGTGCGGCGCAGCAGCCAGAACAGCTCGTCGCCGGGGTGCGGGGCCTCGCCGGGCAGCGTCATGCCCCCACGATAGCGAGTCCGCCACATAGAGAGGTATCCTCACTAAAGTTCGACACCCCGGAGGCCCCATGTCCATGCACGCACGCGCCGGCGGGGTGGACGCCCGGTCCATGTACCGCTCGTTCCGCCTCGACCCGTCCGTCGCGCGGCGCCGCGTCACCCGCGACGTGCTGCGCCGCATCCTCACGTTCGCCCGGCCCTACCGCCGGCTCATCACCGTCTTCCTCGTGCTCATCGCGTTCGACGCCGCGGTCGGCGCGGCGACCCCGCTGCTCTACCAGCGGATCATCGACGACGGCATCGCGCAGGGGCGCACCGGCGTGGTGCTGGCCCTCGCCGGCGTGGTCGCGCTGCTGGCCCTGGTCTCGGCCGGTCTGGCGCTCGCCTCGCGCTGGCTCTCGGCGCGGATCGGGGAGGGCCTGATCGTCGACCTGCGCACGCAGGTGTTCGACCACGTGCAGCGCATGCCGCTCGCGTTCTTCTCCCGCACCCAGACCGGCGCGCTCGTCCAGCGGCTCAACGGCGACGTGCTCGGGGCGCAGCAGGCGTTCACGTCGACGCTGTCCAACGTCGTCTCCAACGTCCTGACCGTCGTGCTCGTGATCGCCGCCATGCTGTCGCTGTCCTGGCAGATCACGCTCGTCTCGCTCGTGCTGCTGCCGGTGTTCGTGCTCCCGGTGCGCGCGATGGGCCGCCGGCTCGCCGCGGTGACGCAGGAGGCGTACGGGCTCAACGCCGACATGGGCCAGACGATGACGGAGCGCTTCAACGTCGCCGGCGCGCAGCTCGTCAAGCTGTACGGCCGCGCCGACGACGAGACCGCCGTGTTCGCGGGCCGGGCCTCGCGCGTGCGCGACATCGGCATCACCAGCGCGATGTACAGCGCGGTGTTCCGCATCGGGCTCACCCTCGTGGCGGCCGTGGCGGTCGCGATCGTGTACGGGCTCGGCGGGGTGCTCGCCATCCAGGGCTCCCTGACCGTGGGCGTCGTCGTCGCGCTGACGTCGTACCTCACGCGGCTCTACGGCCCGATCACCGCGCTGTCCAACGTGCAGGTCGACGTCATGACCACGCTCGTGTCGTTCGAGCGGGTGCTCGAGGTGCTGGACCTGCGGCCCAGCGTCGACGACGCCCCGGACGCCCGCCCGCTGCCGGACGACCTGCCGCGCACCGCGAGCATCGAGCTGGACCGGGTGACGTTCCGGTACCCGTCCGCGGCCGAGGTGTCGCTCGCGTCGCTGGAGTCCGTCGCGCGGCTGCAGACCGAGGTGCCCGGCACGACGCTGCACGACGTCTCGTTCCGCGTGCCCCACGGCCACGTGGTCGCGCTGGTCGGGCCGTCCGGCGCGGGCAAGTCGACGATCAGCCAGCTCGTCGCCCGGCTCTACGACGTCACGGCCGGCGCGGTCCGGGTCGCGGGCCAGGACGTCCGCGAGCTCACGCAGGCGAGCCTGCGCGACGCGGTCGGGATCGTCACGCAGGACGCCCACCTGTTCCACGACACCATCCGCGCGAACCTGCTGTACGCCCGGCCCGGTGCCGGCGACGCGGAGCTGGAGCAGGCGCTGCGCCGCGCGCAGATCTGGGACCTGGTGTCCCGGCTGCCGGACGGCGTGGACACCGTGGTGGGCGACCGCGGCTACCGGCTGTCCGGCGGCGAGCGCCAGCGGCTCGCGATCGCGCGCCTCCTGCTCAAGGCGCCCCCGGTCGTGATCCTCGACGAGGCGACCGCCCACCTGGACTCCGAGTCGGAGGCCGCCGTGCAGCGCGCGCTCGCCGAGGCGCTGGAGGGGCGCACCGCGCTGGTCATCGCGCACCGGCTGTCGACCATCCGGGAGGCCGACTCCATCGTCGTCCTGGACGAGGGCCGCGTCGTGGAGCAGGGCACGCACGCCGAGCTGCTCGCGGCCGGCGGGCTGTACGCCGAGCTGTACGAGACGCAGTACGCGCCCGCGGGCTGACGCCCGGGCGGGCGTCCCACGGGTGCCCTCAGACGCGGCGCGGCACCCGGCCCGTGAGCGTCATGAGGCGGCACATGGCCCGGTGCGTCCGGTCCGACGGGGCCCCGAACATCAGCGGGCAGCCGCCGTCGATCACCGTGAGCCCGCGCGCCCGCCCCTCCGCGGCCGCGGCGTCGTCCACGCTGCCGGCGTCGACGGACCGGTGCATCCAGACCTGGTCGATCCCGAGGTCGGCGGCCTCGCGGACGGTGGCGGCGGCGTGCTCGGGCCGCGTGGCCACCACGACCGCGTCGACGCCGCCCGGGATGGCGTGCAGGTCCGGGTACGCCGGGTCGTCCTCGACCGTCGCGGCGTTCGGGTTCACCGCGAACACCTGGTAGCCCGTGTCGCGCAGCCGCCGGTAGACGACGTTGCCGCCGTGGCTGCCCGGCGTGCGGGACACCCCCGTCACGGCGATCCGCCGCGACGCGAGGAACCGCTCCGCCGCCTCGCGCAGGGGGATGGTCCGTCGGTCGTCCGTGCCGGTCGCGTCGCTGCGGTCCCTGGTCATCGTCCGCTCCTCGCGGGCCGGCGCGTCGGCGCGCGGCCCCGTCGTCGTCCGGTGCCGTGCCGGGCGGCGGCGGCACCGGCCCGGGCGCTGCGGTATCCCGGGCTCTGCGGGGCACGCTAGGGGGTGGCCGGCGGCCGGACCAGGGACCTTCGTGCCGGAGCGGGCGGCCGTCAGCCCCCGGCGACCGCGGCGTCGTGCTCCACCGCGTCGTCGGCCGCGAACCGGGCGAGGGCGCGCGCCTCGGCCAGGGCCGCGCTCCTCTCCGCGCGCGTCCACCGCCGCAGCGGGGTCAGGGTGACGACCGCCGTGCGCCGCCCGCCGGACGCGCCGTCCCCGCGCTCCCGGCGTAGCTGCCAGGTCCCCGCCACGGTGCCGTCGAGCAGCACCGTGCCCGGCGGCATCCCGTTGCGGCTCGCGAGGGCCGGCCGCACCTCGGGCGGCACGATCCGCGTGCGGTCCGCGTGCCCGAGCAGCACGTCGTCGAAGTCCGGCAGCAGGCGCGCGGGCACCGGGACGTCCCCGGGCAGCGGGGCACCCGGCAGGTCGACGAGCACCCGCTCGCCGCGCGGCCCGTCCGTGTGCACGACCTCGACGAGCTCGTCCCGCATGCCCGCGACCACCCCCGCCAGCCGGGTGAGCCCCGACCACGCCTGCACGTCGGCGACCGTCGCCGGGCCGTACGCCGCGAGGTAGCGCCGCACGAGCGCGGCCGCGGCCGCCTCCGGGTCGCCCACCACGGCCACCGGGCGCCCGAACCACTGCTCCGCCGTCGTCCACGTCGTCACCAGGCTCCGGCCCCAGACGCCCCGGGGCGTGACCTGCACCAGCGGCAGCAGCCCGCGCACGCCCGCCGCGAGCGAGCGCGGGTCGACCCCCGGCCAGCGCGGGCCGAGCCGGGCGCCGAGGGCGGCCGCCGTGAGCGGCTCGCCGACGAGCGCATCCCGCCCCGCGCGCGCGAGGTCGTCCAGGTCGACGTCGCGCAGGTCGGCGGCGAACGACGTCCCGGACCGGACGTGCCGGCGCAGCACGGGGGCGAGCAGGGGCCACAGCGTGAGCGCGTCGTCCGCCGTGACGAGGTGCACCGTGTCCCGCAGCAGCGCGAGCCGCCCGACGCGGCGCCCGAGCGTCGCCGTCGCCAGGTCCGCGTGGTCGAAGCCGGCCAGCCGCGCGTGCAGCGCCAGGTAGGCGGACGACGGGTTCTGCGACTGCAGCGCGACCAGGTGCGCGACCTCGTCGACGGCGCCGGCGCTCGCCCGGGCGTCCAGGTGCTGGCGGGCGAGCAGCGCGCGGCCCAGCCCGCGGGTGGTCACGCGGGCGGCGGCGGTCACCCGGTCACCGTACGACGGGGCGCCGACAGGCCGGCCGCGCCCCCCCGGGCCCGCTCAGAGCCGGCCGGCGGCCTTCAGCGCGAGGTAGGCGTCGGCGAGCCGCGGCGCGAGGTCGTCGGGCAGGGCGTCGACGACCTCGACGCCGCGGCCCCGCAGCCGCTGGGCGAGGGCGGAGCGCTCCAGCTCGGTGCGCTCGGCCGCGGCGGCGTCGAACAGCGCGGCGACGTCCTCGCGTCCCGCGCGCAGGCGCTCCACCTCGGGGTCCCGCACCGAGGCCAGCACCACCTGGTGCCGGGAGGCGAGCCGGTCGACGACGGGCAGCAGGCCCTGCTCGACGGCCGCGGGCTCCAGCGCGGACAGCAGCACCACGAGGGCGCGCTGCGAGAGGCGCTGCTGCACCTGGCCGACCAGGCCCGGCCAGTCCGCCTCGACGAGCGACGGCTCGACACCGGCGAGCGCGTCCGCCACGGCGGGCATGAGGCGCGGTCCCGAGACGCCCGCGACGCGGGCGCGGACGGTCCGGTCGTGGGCGAGCAGCTCGACGCGGTCGCCTGCGCGGGACGCGAGCGCCGCGAGCAGCAGCGCCGCCTCCACGGACGCGTCGAGCCGCGGCTCCTCCCCGGTGCGCGCGGCGCTCGTGCGCGACGTGTCGACCACGATCAGCACGCGCCGGTCGCGCTCCGGGCGCCACGTCCGCACCACGACGTCGGACCGCCGGGCGCTCGCGCGCCAGTCGATCGACCGCACGTCGTCCCCGATCACGTACTCGCGCAGCGAGTCGAACTCCGTGCCGGCGCCGCGCACCTGCACCGCCGCCCGGCCGTCCATCTCCCGCAGGCGCGCGAGCCGGCTCGGCAGGTGGCGGCGGGACGCGAACGCCGGCAGCACCCGCAGCGTCCCGGGGACGTCGAACGAGGCCTGCCGCCCCGCGACGCCGAGCGGGCCGACGGTCCGCACCGTGACCCGGTCGGCGTGCAGGTCGCCGCGTCGCGAGGGACGCAGCGGGGTGTCCAGGTGCCGGGCCTCCCCGGGGGGCAGGTCCACCGGGTGCCGGTCGCGGCCGGTGCCCGCGGACGGCTGCCAGGCGTCCCGCACCGTCCCGCGCAGGCGGCGCGCGCCGGTGTGCGTGACGGTCAGCCGCGACCGGGCGTCCTCGTGCAGCCGCACCGGCCCCGGCACCTGCCGCCGCAGCGCGAGCGCGCGCGGGGAGGCGGCCAGCGCGGCGTCGACCACGCACACCACCAGGCACAGCACCGCCCACAGCAGCACCGTCCCCGGGGTCGGCAGCAGCAGCACCGGCACCACGCCGACCGCGGTCAGCGCGACCGCCCGCCAGGTGATCGTCACGGGCGCCTCAGCGGGGGACCGGCACGGACGCCAGGACGGTGTCCAGGACGGACTCGGCGGTGACGCCCTCCAGCTCGGCCTCCGCGCGCAGCTGCACGCGGTGCCGCAGCGTCGGGTGCGCCAGGGCCTTCACGTCGTCCGGGGTGACGTAGGGGCGACCCGAGAGCCACGCCCACGCCCGCGACGTCGCCAGCAGCGCCGTGGCGCCGCGCGGGGAGACCCCGAGCGACAGCGACGGCGACCGGCGGGTGGCGCGCACCAGGTCCACGACGTAGCCGAGCACCTCGGGGGCGACCTGCACCCGCGCGACCTCGGCGCGCGCCCGGTCGAGCACCCCGGCACCCGCGACCGGCCGCACGCCCGCGCGCGCCAGGTCGCGCGGGTCGAACCCGGCGGCGTGGCGGGCCAGCACCTCGATCTCGTCGGCGCGCTCGGGCAGCGGCAGCGTCAGCTTGAGCAGGAACCGGTCGAGCTGCGCCTCGGGCAGCGGGTACGTGCCCTCGTACTCGACGGGGTTCTGCGTGGCGACGACGACGAACGGCTCGGGCAGCGGCCGCGGCGTGCCGTCCACGGAGACCTGACGCTCCTCCATGGCCTCCAGCAGCGACGCCTGGGTCTTCGGGGGCGTCCGGTTGATCTCGTCGGCGAGCAGCAGGTTCGTGAACACGGGGCCCTCGCGGAACGAGAACTCGGCCGTGCGGGCGTCGTACACCAGCGAGCCGGTGACGTCGCCGGGCATCAGGTCGGGCGTGAACTGCACCCGCTTGGTGTCCAGGTCGAGCGCCGCGGACAGGCTGCGCACGAGCAGGGTCTTCGCCACGCCGGGCACGCCCTCGAGCAGCACGTGGCCGCGGCACAGCAGCGCGATGACGAGGCCCGTGACGGCGGCCTCCTGGCCGACGACCGCGCGGCCCACCTCGGTGCGGACGGCGCCCAGCGCCTCGCGGAGGTCGGCCGAGGGCTCCGGAGGCGCCACGGGGGCGGCCGGCGCGGGCGGCGCCGTCGGCACGGCCGG
>JACXUT010000182.1 GCA_014763765.1 Micrococcales bacterium | reverse complement strand
AGGCCAGGACACGCCGGGCGTCGCGCGAGATCCCGGGCGTGTCCTGGCCTCTCGGCGTAGGCAGGACTGGGCTGGGCGAGCGGGCCGGACGGGCGCCGGGCGCGGTGGCCGGGCGGGGCGGCCCCGCTAGCCTGGCCGGCATGCCTCGCGAGCTCCCGCCCCTGGACGTGCTGCTGCCGCTCGACCGCGCCGGCGCGGTGCTCGCGCCCGGCGGCGACGAGCGGGAGCTGCACGCCCTGTACGCCCACCCCGACCCCCGGGACGGGCGCCCGGCGGCGGTGCGGGCGAACATGATCGCGACGCTGGACGGCGCCGCGCAGGGGCCTGACGGGCGGTCGCGGAGCATCAACGGCCCCGCCGACTGGCGCGTGTTCCGGGTGATGCGGGCGGTCGCGGACGTGGTGCTGGTCGGTGCCGGCACGGCGCGCGCGGAGGGCTACACGCCGCTGTCCGTGCCCGCGGACCTGCGCGCGGCGCGCGCGGCCCGGGGCCAGGACCCGGCCCTGGCGCTGGCGGTGGTGTCGGCGTCCGGCGAGCTCCCGGAGGGGCTGCGGGGCACGGACCGGCCGCCCTACGTCGTGACCTCGGCGGCGTGCCCGCGCCTGGACGCCCTGCGCGACGAGCTCGGGCCGGAGCGCGTGGTCGTCGCGGGCGAGGAGACCGTCGACCTCGCCGCGGCGCTGGCGGCCCTCGCCGGTCGCGGCCTCACGCGCGTCCTCGCGGAGGGCGGGCCGCGGCTGCTGACGGACCTGGTGCGCGCCGGCCTGGTGGACGAGCTCTGCCTGACGACGAGCCCGCTCGTGGTCGCCGGTCCCGCGCTGCGCGCCGTGCAGGGGCCGGACTGGGTCGGCCCGCTCGCCGCCCGCCCCGAGCACCTGCTGCACCACGACGGGATGCTGCTCGGGCGCTGGACGCTCGCGCGGCGATAGTCTCGACGGCGTGACCGACACCATCCTCGTCCTCACGGAGGACACCCTGGCCTCGGCGGACGTCGCCCACATCCTCTCGCTCCACGACGGCGAGACGCTGGCGTACCGCGTGCTCGTGCCGGCCGACACCGAGCGGAACGTGCTCGTGTCCCTCGTGGACCAGCTCAGCCTCGGCGAGCTCCGCGAGGCGCTCGACACCGTGCTCGGCCGCGAGCCGCAGCCGGCGGAGGCGACGGCGGACGCCGCCGAGCAGCTCGCCGACAGCCTCGCGGCCTTCGCGGCGGCCGGCGTGACCGCCACGGGCACCGTCGTCGACGACGACCCGCTGCCCGCCCTGCGCTCCGCGGTGGCGTCGGAGGGCGCCCGCGAGGTCGTCGTCGTGACCTACCCGCACGCGCTGGAGGACACGTTCCACCGCGACTGGGCCTCCCGGGCGCGCGACGAGCTGCACGTGCCGGTGCTGCACCTGTACTCGGGCACGTCCGAGCTGGGCTGAGACCCCGCCCGCAGCACCCGCACGCGACCGGTGCCCCGGACCTTGGACACGGTCCGGGGCGCTCCCCCGTCACTAGCGTGACGGGCGTGAGAGACGACGTCGTGCTTCACCCGGACACCGTGTCCCGCATCGTCGGCTACCTGCAGGACGGGACGCACGTCCAGGTGGTCGGGATGCGCGCGGCGGGACGCTCGTGCGTGCTCGACCAGGTGGCCGACCGGCTCGCGACGCTCGGGGTCGGCACGGTCCGGCTGCGCGGCGTGCGCGCCCTGCGGGACCGCACGCTCGGCGCCCTCGCCGTGGCCGGCGTCGCGCTGCCGAGCGCACCCCAGCAGCTGCGGGTGCTCAGCGCCGCGGTGGAGTCGCTGGAGCAGCTGCTCGCCGCACCCGGTGCGGTGCTGCTGGTCGACGACGCGGACGACCTGGACAGCGGCACGGTCGGCGCGGTGCTCGCGGCCCGGGCGCGACTGGGCACCCGCGTCGTCATCGCGTGCGGCCGGGGCGGCGGCACCGCGGCGGCGCTGCTCGCGGACGGCCTGCAGCCTGCGGCCCGCGTCACCGTCGACCCGCTGTCGTTCGCCGGCGTGCACCAGCTGCTGCACACGATGCTCGGCCGGGGTGTGGAGCCCGCCGCGGTGGCGCGCGTCGCCGCGGCCACGGGCGGGCTGCCCGGCCTGGTGCAGGCGCTGGTGGACACCGCCCGGCGCGAGAACCGCCTCGTCGTGCGCGACGGCCTCTGGGTGGCCCGGGGCGACCTGTGGACCACGTCGCTGGCGCAGACCGTCGAGCCGTTCCTCGCCGACCTCGACGACGACCTGCGCGACGCGCTGACGGTGCTGGCGTTCGCCGGGACGGTGTCGCTGGCCGCGGCGGGCCGGCTCGCGGGCACCGCCGCGCTCGTGCGGCTCGAGGAGTCCGGCCTGGTGCAGGTGGCCTCCGACGGCGAGCACGCGCTGGTCGGGGTGTTCCCGCCGCTGCTCGCCGACTACCTGGTGCAGGAGAGCGCCACGACGCGCGGCCTGCTGGTGCGGGCGCGCGTCGCCGAGGAGCTCCAGGGCGAGGACCCGGCCCCCGCCGGCGTGCGGACCGCCGCGCCGCTGGCCCGCCGGCTGATCGCGCAGCGCTGGGAGCAGCGCCGCCGCGACGCGCGCCGCCGCTGGGAGGCCGACCCGGACGCCGGGGCCGGCGCGGAGCTGCTGGAGGCGATGCTGCTCACCCACGCCCGCCCGCACCAGATCGAGCACGTGCTGGAGCGCACCCGCGCCGACCGGGGCGACCCGGACGAGCGCGCGGCGTTCCTGGCCGCCCACGCCGTCTACCGGGGACGCGAGTCCGGCTCCCCCGCCGCGGCCGCCCTGGTGGTCGCGGAGCACGGCGCCGACCTGCCCGACCACGGGCCGGCGCTGGGCGCTGTGCTCGACCACCTGGCGCTGACGAGCGGCTCCCCGGTGCCCCCGGACGCCGGGCCGGCGCCGGTCGTGGCGGCCGCGACCGCCGCGGTCCGGGCGCCCGCTCCCTCGGACGGGCTCGCGCGCGCCGTGCGGGCCGAGACGCTCGTGGCCGCGGGACGCGCCCGGGAGGCGCTGGAGCTGCTGGACGGGCCCGAGCCGCGCGACCCGCGGGCCCGGTGGATCGCCGGCACCGCCCGCGGTCTGGCGCTGCTCTACACGTGCGACGTCTCCGCCGCCGCCGCGACCGCGCTGGCCGGCGTCGAGCGCGCGCGGCAGGAGCTGGACCCGGTCTCGCTGCTGGCGCACGCCTCGGTCGCGGGTCTCGCGCTCGCGGTGCAGGGGCGTGCGATGGAGCTCGACGCCCTGACCTGCGACGCCCTGGCGCTCAGCACCGCGTGCCCGCAGGAGCCGCAGCTCGTCACGGGCCTGATCGCCCTCGCGGCGGAGGCCGCGACCTGGCAGGGGCACCGGGAGTTCGCGGAGTCGCTGGCGGTGCAGGCGCGCTCGGTCCCGGCACGCCGCGGGCCGCACCCGTACCAGTCCAGCGACCTCGTCGCCCCGCTGATCCAGGACGAGGACGACCCGGCCGTCGCGGCCGGGACGGCGGACCGGATCTGGCAGGTGGCCGTCGAGCGGCTCGACGCGGGGTACCTGCCCGCCGGCGTCGTGGCGGGGGTCGCGGCGGTGGAGCGGCGCCCCGACCCGGCGCGCGCCGCCCACCTCGCGGAGGCCGCCTCGCGCGGCGACGCGCCGCTGCTCACGCACCTCGCGGGGTTCGCCACAGCCGTCGCGTCGGGCGACCCGGAGCGCCTCGCCGCGCTCGAGCCGGAGCTCCGGCGCGCGGGCCTGCGGCAGTTCGCGGTCCGGGCCGCCGTGGCCCGGGCGGTGCGGCTGCTCGCCGACGGGCAGCCGGCCGCGGCCATCGAGCGGGCGGACACCGCGTGGAGCCAGGGCGGGCTGCGCGGGCGCGACCTGTGCGGGCTGTTCCTGCCGTTCGACCGGGCGGTGCGGCTGACGTCGCGGGAGCGCGAGGTCGCGGTGCTGGTGGCGCGGGGCCTGTCCTCCCCCGAGATCGCGACCCGGATGGTGCTGAGCGCCCGGACGGTCGAGCACCACATCCTGTCCGCGTGCCGGAAGGTCGGTGTGAACTCCCGGGAGGGGCTCGCGCGGGCCGCCCGCACCTGGCTCACCTGCGCGCAGCGCTGAGCCCCCGGCCGGGGCGGGGCGTCCCCGCGACGAGACGCCCCGCCCCGGCTGCTCAGCCCTCCCGGAACGCGATGCCGAAGCCGCCGCGCGGGTAGGTCCACTCCAGGACGCCGGGGTCGGCCACCGCGAGGCACGCGCCGCACTCGAGGCACGCGGCGTGCTCGACGCCGATCGTGCCGTCCGCCTCGCGGGTGTAGACCTTCGCGGGGCAGACGGCGATCAGCCGGTCGCCGCAGCCGGTGCGGCGCGCGAGCTCCTGGTCGACGCGGATGTGCGGCTGCTCCTCGTCGGTGACGTAGCTGTTGGCCGCGAGACGGTCCGGGACCGAGGTCGTCCTCACAGCGCCCGCACCCCCGCCAGGCCGTCGCGGACCAGGTCCCGCACCCGCACGGGCGAGCGCCGGAGCTCGGCACGCGCCACGTCGAGCAGATGCCGGCGCGGCGTCAGGTCGTGGTCGTACACGCGGTGCAGGACGTCGCCCAGCAGCGCTCCGTAGTCGTGGTACATCCGCTCCCTCTCCAGGAAGGCCGGCGCCTTGGCGTAGGTCTGCAGGTCGCGCCCGGCGGTCGAGCCGAGGAGCTCCCGCCGGTACCCCGCCAGCCCGTCCCGCGAGGTGTCGCCCGCGTCGAGGGCCCGGCCGACCGCCGACGCCGCCGCCACCCCGGACGCGACCGCGAGGTCCATCCCGCGGACGGTGAGGCCGGTGTTGATGGTCAGCCCCGCCGCGTCGCCCACGACGACCATGCCGTCGGTGACGACCTCGCCGAGCATGGCCAGGCCGCCCTCGGCGACCAGGTGGCTGCCGTACTCCACCACCTCCCCGCCCTCGAGCAGCGGCGCCACGAACGGGTGCGCCAGGAAGTGGTCGAACACCGCCGCGGAGTCCTCGCCCTTCGCGACCAGGTCGTCCAGGCGCAGCACCACCCCGACGGACAGCGACGCGCGGTTCGTGTAGAGGAACCCGCCCCCGCCGACCCCGCGCGTGCAGTCCCCGACGACGGCGTACGCGACGCCCTCGTCGCCGGTCAGGTGGAACCGCTCGCGCAGCCGCTCCTCGGGCAGCGCGACGACGGCCTTCACCCCGAGCGCCAGGTGGTGCAGCGGCTCGCGGCCGCGCAGGCCCGCGCTCCGGGCGAGGAACGAGTTCACCCCGTCCGCGGCCACGACGACGTGCGCCCGCAGCTCGTCCTCCCCGGCGCGGACGCCGACGACGCGGCCGTCCTCGCGCAGCACCCCGTCGACGCGGACGCCGCTCAGCAGGTCGGCGCCGGCCTCCTCGCACTGCTCGGCGAGCCACGGGTCGAACCGGGCGCGCAGCACGGTCACCGCGTTCACGGGCTCCGCGAGCCGGCGGTCCTGGTAGTCGATGCCGACCGCGGACTCCGCGTTGAGGAGCTGGAGGTAGCTGCGGGTGATGCGGCGCTCGATCGGCGCGCGCTCCAGCAGGTCCGGGAAGACCTCCTCCAGGCCGCGCGAGTACAGCACCCCGCCGGACAGGTTCTTGGACCCCGGCGCCGCGCCGCGCTCGACGAGCGCCACCGACCGGCCCGCCTGCGCCAGCCGGTAGGCCGTGACGCAGCCCGCGATGCCCGCGCCGACGACGACGACGTCGAAGTCCGGCTCGGCGGTCACGACGCGGCCCCCGGGCCGGGCGCCGCCAGCGCCGCGGTCAGCGCCGGCAGCACCTCGTACAGGTCGCCCACCACGCAGTAGTCGGCCTCGGCGAAGTACGGGCAGCCGGGGTCGGTGTTGATGGCGACGACGGTGCCCGCACCGCGGGCGCCGACGACGTGCTGGAGCTGCCCGGACACGCCGGCGGCGACGTACAGCTCGGGCGCGACGTGCTGGCCGGTCACGCCGACGTACCGGTCGTGCGGCAGCCACCCGACGCCCTCCGCGAGCGGCCGGGAGCACGCCACCTCGGCGCCGAGCGCCGCGGCGAGGCCCTCCACGAGCGCCAGGTCCTCCTGGCGCCGCACGCCCCGGCCCGCCGCGACCACGCGCGGGGCGCGGGACAGGTCGACCGCCGCGCGCTCCGCGACCCTGGTGGCGGTCACGGTCACGGCCGGGTCGGCGGGTGCGGCCCCGGCGTCCACGACGGGGGCGGAGCCGCCGTCCGCGGCGGAGCCGCCGTCCGCGGCGGAGCCGCCGTCCGCGGCGGTGCCGCCGTCGGTGACGACGACGGCCGGGCCCGTGACCCGCTCGGTCCGCTCGGCGATGCCGCCGAAGACCGAGCGCGTCACCTCGACGCCGCCGTCCGCGACCTCGACGGCCCGGACCATGGTGAGGACGGGCGCGGCCAGGCGGGCGGCGACGGCGCCCGCGAGCACGCGGTCCGCCGGGCGGGGCGCGGCGAGCACGAGCGCGGGCGCGGCGTCCGCGACGAGGCCGGCCACGGCGGCGGCGCAGGTCTCCGCGGGGGCGCCGGGAGCGGGCTCGACATGCAGCACCCGGTCGACGCCGGGCGTGCGGGCCACGGCGGCGGCGGTCCGACCGTCGCCGACGACGACGACGGTGGTCGGGCCGGCGGCGAGCTCCACCAGGCGGCCGATGCGGGCGTCGCCCGCGGTGAGGATGTAGGTGGTCACGATGGGTCTCCCTCGGTCAGATCACGGCGTCGGCGCGCAGCGCCGCCACGAGCTCGGCGGCGGCGGCGGACGCGTCGGAGGCGTCGACCACCTGGCGGCGGCGGGCCCGCAGCGCGGGCGGGGCGGTGCCGACGACGTCCGGCCCGGCCGGCAGCTCGACGGGCAGGGTCTGCAGGTCGAGCTGCTCGACCGGCCGCTTGCCCGCCGCCAGGATGTCCTTCATCCCGGGCACGCGCGGGACGACGGCGTCCGCCGCGACGGCGAGCACCACCGGCCCGCGCACCGCGAGGTCCTCCGAGCCGGTCCCGGTGGCGCGCTCGACGGTCAGCGACGCGGTGCCGCCGTCGACCGCCGAGACCGCGCCGACGCCGAGCAGGGCGGGCCAGCCGAGCGCGCCGGCCAGCACGGCGGGGACGAGCTGCGCGCCGGAGTCGACGGACGCGTCGCCCGCGAGCACCACGTCCACCTCCCCGACGTGCCGCACGAGCGCCGCCAGCGCGAGCCCGGTCGCGGTGGTCCCCGCGGCGGCGAGCGCCGGGTCCGCCAGCACGACCAGCCGGTCCAGCCCGCGTGACAGCAGCGACTTGCGGGCCAGCGCGGACGCCACGTCGGGGCCGCCGACCGTGACGCCGACCAGCTCGGAGCCGGTGGCGTCGGCCAGCCGCCGGCCGACCTCCACGGCCACCGGGTCGTACTCGGACACCGCGGGCTTCGCGCGGCCCCAGTCCACGGCGCCGTCGGGTCCGACGGACGCGTCCTGGGGGTTCGGGGCCCACTTGCAGGCCACGACGATGGTCATCTGGTTCTCCTTGCGTCGGTGACCGCGGGGGTCACGGTCGGTGCGGCACGCCGGGGCCGGGGGCGGGCCGGCGGC
>JACXUT010000181.1 GCA_014763765.1 Micrococcales bacterium | reverse complement strand
GCAGCAGCGCGCCCGCCGCCCCCGTGACCCTCGGCACGCCCCTGACGCCCGGCGCGACGCGCGCGCTGCTGCTGGGCGCCGGCGAGCTCGGCAAGGAGGTCGCGATCGAGCTGCAGCGCCTCGGCGTCGAGGTGGTGGCCGTCGACCGCTACCCGCACGCGCCGGCGATGCAGGTCGCCCACCGGTCGCACGTGGTCGACATGCTCGACCCGGACGCGCTGCGGGCGGCGCTGGACACCGAGCGCCCGCACGTCGTGGTGCCGGAGATCGAGGCGATCGCGACGCAGGTGCTCGCCGACGTGGAGGCGACGGGCGTCCGGGTGGTGCCCACGGCGCGCGCGACGCGGCTGACGATGGACCGCGAGGGGATCCGGCGGCTCGCCGCCGAGGAGCTGGGGCTGCCGACGTCGCCCTACCGGTTCGTCGACGACCTGGACGCCCTGCGCGCGGCGGTCGACGAGGTCGGCCTGCCGTGCGTCGTGAAGCCGGTCATGTCGTCCTCCGGCAAGGGCCAGTCCGTGGTGCGCACGGCCGAGGACGTGGAGGCCGCGTGGCGCGCCGCGCAGACCGGGGGGCGGGCGACCGCCGCCGACGGCGCCGCGGTGCGGGTGATCGTCGAGGGGTTCGTCGCTTTCGACTCGGAGATCACGCTGCTGACCGTGCGGCACGCCGGGGGCACGACGTTCTGCGAGCCCGTCGGGCACGTGCAGGTGGACGGCGACTACCGCGAGTCCTGGCAGCCGGCGCCGCTGCCGCCCGGCACGCTCGCGGAGGCGCAGCGGGTCGCCGCCGCGGTCACGGAGGCGCTCGGCGGCTGGGGGCTGTTCGGCGTCGAGCTGTTCGTGGTCGGCGACCGGGTGCTGTTCTCCGAGGTCTCGCCCCGCCCGCACGACACCGGGCTGGTCACGCTCGCGTCCCAGGACCTGTCGGAGTTCGCGCTGCACGCCCGGGCGGTGCTGGGGCTGCCGGCCGGCGACGTGCTGGCGCTCGGGCCGTCGGCGTCGTGCGCGGTGCTCGCCGAGGGCACGGGCGTCCCCGAGTTCACCGGCGTCGACGCGGCGCTCGCGGTGCCCACCGCGCAGGTGCGGCTGTTCGGCAAGCCGTCGGTCGCGGGACGCCGGCGCGTCGCGGTCACGGTGGCCCGCGGCGCGGACGTGGCCGAGGCCCGCGACCGGGCGCGCACGGCCGCGGCGGCCCTGACCGTCACGCTGGGCTGAGGCCCGCCAGCACCCGGTCGGCGAAGCCCCGCCAGCCGGCGTCCACCAGGTCGCGCACCGCCTCGGCGCCGCCCGCGTCCTCCGCGTCGCCGAACGCCAGCATCCCGGCGACGCACGCGTACTTCTCCCAGAACCCGTCGGCGGCGTCGGCCCGGCGCAGCCACGCCGCCCGGGCGACGTCACCGGTGGCGCGCCGCGCCTCCGCCAGCTCCGCGAGCGCCTGCCGCTGCCGCGCGTCCCGCCCGTCGGCACCGGGCGCGACCAGCGGGTGCGTGCCCATGCCCAGGTGGTGCGCGAGCCCCTCGTCCCACACCACCCGGTCCAGGCGGTCGGCGTACGGGGCACCAGCAGGCAGCGGGTGGCGCGCGGCGAGGACGACGTGCGCGAGCTCGTGGTCGAGCAGCCCCTGCGCGGCGTCGGGGACGGCCCCGGGCTCCCCGGCGGCCGCGAGCAGCCGGACGAGGTCGAGCACGATCACCGGCCGCCCCCGCGGGTCGTGCCGGACCCCGGCGTCGTACGGCGCCGGCCAGCCGACCACGAGCGCGACGCGGGCCGCCCCGAGCGCGTCCCGCCAGCCGGGGAGCGCGGTGTCCCACAGCGTGGGTCGCGCCGGGCGGAACGGGTGTAGCGCCCCGCGGACGGCCTCGAGCGCCGCACGGACCTGCGGCGCCAGCCCCGCGTCGGGCTCCTCGGCGGGCACGGGGGGCTCGTCGTCGCCCGCCGCCACGCGCAGCGGCCACGCGTCGGCGGCGTCCGGGTCCGGCAGCCGGCCCGTGCGCAGCCAGGCGTCGGTCACGGCGGTGTCCAGGTGCACGGCGCCCGATCGTCCTCGCGGTCCGGTGGCCTGGTCAAACGCCGTCCGCGGCAGGATGGGCGGGTGACCGCGCAGCCGCCCGCCGACCCGGACCCCGCCGGCCCCGACCCCGCCGACCTCGGCCCCGGCGCCGACCCGGGGCCCGGCACCGGCGCCGACCCGGGGCGCGACGACGCGGACCTGCCCGGCGTGGGTCCGTGGCCCGGCGGCCCCGCGGCCTGGCCCGCCGACCCGCGCTACGACCCGGAGCTGCTCGCGCACGGCGACCGCCGCAACGTCGTCGACCGCTACCGCTACTGGACCGTCGAGGCGGTCGTCGCCGATCTCGACACCCGGCGGCACCCGCTGCACGTGGCGATCGAGAACTGGGCGCACGACCTCAACATCGGGTCGGTGGTGCGCACGGCCAACGCGTTCAACGTCGCGGGGGTGCACGTGGTCGGCCGGCGGCGGTGGAACCGGCGCGGCGCGATGGTGACGGACCGGTACCTGCACGTGCACCACCACCCGGACGTCGAGCACCTGCTCGCCTGGGCGCGGACGGCCGGGCGCGACGGGGCGGCGCTGCCGGTGCTCGGGGTGGACAACGTGCCGGGCTCGGTGCCGCTGGACGGGTACCCGCTGCCGCGCGCGTGCGTGCTGCTGTTCGGGCAGGAGTCCGCGGGGCTGTCGCCGCAGGCGCGCGCGGGCGCGGAGGCGGTGCTGCACATCGACCAGTACGGGTCCACGCGGTCGATGAACGCCGGGGCCGCGGCCGCCATCGCGATGCACGCGTGGGCGGTGCGGCACGCGGGACCGCCGCCGGGGTGAGGGCGCTGCGTCGCCCCCGCCCCGGCGGTCAGGCGGCGGGGCCGGCGTGCCCCGCCGTGAACCGGCTCGACGGCGGCCCGTCGAGCGCGGAGTCCGGGACCAGCGGCGGCAGGTCCGGGTCGTCGGGCAGGTCCAGCTCGGTGCGGACCCGGATGTCCCGGGAGGACGCGCCGACCTCGACGACGAACCGGCCGCCCTCGCGCCGCCACACCCCGGCGACCTGGTCGAACCACGCGAAGTCGCGGCTCTCCAGCTCCAGGCGCACGCGCTGCGACGCGCCGGGGTCGAGCGTGACCTTGGCGAACCCGCGCAGCTCCCGCGGGGGCCGGTGCACGGCGGCCTCCGGGTCCCCGACGTAGAGCTGCACCACCTCGTGCCCCGCGCGCCGGCCGGTGTTGGTCACGGTGACCGAGACGGCGACCCGGCCGGCCGTGGCGTCGAGCACCTCGACGTCGAGATCGCGGTACGCGAACGTCGTGTACGACAGGCCGTGGCCGAACGGGTAGCGGACGGTCCGCGCCAGCGCGTCGTACCAGCGGTAGCCGACGAACACGCCCTCGCCGTAGACGACCCGGCCGCGCTCGCCGGGGAACGTGACGAGCCCCGGGGTGTCGGCCAGCGCCAGCGGGAAGGTCTCGGCGGTGCGGCCGCCCGGGTCCGCGCGCCCGAGCAGCACGTCGACGAGCGCGCCCGCGCCCGCCTGCCCCGCGAGCCAGGTGTCCAGCACGGCCGCCACGCGGTCGTCCCACGGGTCGGTGGTCACCGCGGAGCCTGCAGACAGCACGACGACCACGGGCGCCCCGAGGTCGGTGAGCCGCTCCAGCAGCAGCACCTGCTCCGGCGGGAGGGCCAGGGTGCGGCGGTCGGCGGCCTCCACCTCGTGGGACAGCGGCAGGCCGACGAACGCGAGCACCACGTCGGCGCCGCGGGCCGTCGCCACGGCCTCGTCCACGAGGCGCTCGGCGTCGGCGTCGACGCCTGCGGACGTCGACGGGTCCGCGGGGTCGGTCCCGGCGGCCGCCGGGCGGGCGGCAGCCGACCCGCCCGCCTCCGCCGCGCCGCCCGCCTCCGCCGCGCCGCCGGACGTCCCGGCGGCGACCCCGCGGGCGGCCCGTTCCCGCGCCGCCCGCTCCGCCCGCGGCCGCTCCGCGTCCGGACCGCCGACCCCCTGGAACTCGCCCGGCACGTCCTGGTACGCGTTCAGCGGCGCGTGCCGGTAGCCGTCCGCGTAGCGCAGGCGGTCCCCGTAGGCGACGCGCAGCAGGTCGAGCGGGGCGTCCACGCGCGTCGGGTCCACGCCGGCGGAGCCGCCGCCCTGCAGCCGCGGGGAGCGCGCGTACGCGCCGACGACGGCGACGGTGCCGCGCGCCGGGTCCAGCGGCAGCACGCCGTCGTTGCGCAGCAGGGTGAGCGCGCCGGCCGCGGCCTCCCGGGCGAGGGCGTGGTGCCGGTCCACCAGCGCGGCGTCCAGCCGTCCGCCCGGCGGCACGTCGTCGGGCGGCCCGCCGTCCGCCCAGGCGGGGCGTGCCGCGGGCCGGGCGCGCCGGGCGAGCGCCGCCACCCGGCCGGCGGCGGTGTCGATCGCCTCCTGGTCGAGCGCGCCGGACGCCACGGCCTCCAGGAGCCGGCGCACGGTCGCCGCCCGGTCCGCGCCCGGCATCTGCAGGTCCAGCCCGGCGCGCACCACGGCGACGGGGTCGCGCACGGCGTCCCAGTCCGACACGACGACGCCGTCGAAGCCCCACTCCTCGCGCAGCACGGTGGTGAGCAGCCGGCGGTGCTCGGTCAGCGGCACCCCGCCGAGCCGGTTGTACGCGGCCATGACCGTCCACGGCGCCGCCTGCGTGACGACGCGCTCGAACGCCGGCAGGTAGATCTCTCGCAGCGTCCGCTCGTCCACCTCCACCGAGATCCGGGTGCGGGCGGTCTCCTGGTTGTTCGCCGCGAAGTGCTTCACGCACGCGCCGACGCCCTCGGACTGCACCCCGCGCACGTACGCGACGCCGAGCTCGCCGGCCAGCCGCGGGTCCTCCGAGAAGTACTCGAAGTTCCGCCCGCACAGCGGGGTGCGCTTGATGTTCACGCCCGGGCCGAGCAGCACGCCGACGCCGAGCGCCGCGGCCTCGCGCCCGAGCGCCGCCCCGACCCGCTGCACCAGGTCGGTGTCCCAGGTGGCGGCCAGGGCCGAGCCGGTGGGGAAGCAGGTGGCGGGCTCCCACACCATGGGGCGGCCGGTCTCGCGCCGCAGCCCGTGCGGGCCGTCGCCGAGCTCGACCGACGGCACGCCGGCCTCCGGCACGGCGCGGGTCCAGAAGTCCCCGTCGCCGACGAGCAGCCCGGCGCGCTGCGCGGGGGTCGGCGGGGCGGACCCGTCGGGCGTCCCCGTGGCGTCGGTGGTCATGCGGTCTCCTCCCGGAGGGTCAGGTGTGCAGGAACTCGGGCGGGTGTGCGACCCGGCCGAGCAGCGCGGGGCCCGCGGCGACGCCGCCCTCCGCCAGCGCGTCGAGCACCACGCCCGTGAGCGGGGGAGCGGTGGCGACGGCCACCGTCGCCGCCGGTGCCGCCTCGGCGAGCCCGGCGAGCAGCGCGTCCCGCATCGCGGGGTGCTCGGAGGTGACGACGGACCCGTTGAGCAGCACCGGCAGCTCCCCGGAGGCGAGGTCCACCCCGACGCGCCGCGCGGTCCACTGCGCGTAGCCGACGAACGCCCGCGCCTGCTGCTCGACGATGCCCGCGGCCACCGGGTCGCCGTCGGACGCGGCCGCGAGCACGACGCGCGCCGCCCGCCACCGCTCGGTCTCGGGCAGCGCGCCGAACCGCCGGGTGAAGCGGTGCCGCAGGTCGTGCCCGTCCGCCGCCCCGTACAGCTCGAGCAGCGCCGGGGTGAGGGCCGTCCGCGGTCCGAGCCCCATCCACGCGAGGTGGACGGCCGTCAGCCCGCTGTTGCCCAGCCCGGCGCCGCCGAGGTCGTGGAACACGAACATGCCCGAGCACTCCTCGGTGCCGTCGGGCGCACGGGCGGCGAGGGCCGGGCCGGTCCCCACGGTGATGCTGAGCCCGACGCCGGTGCCGTCGACCAGGCGGAGCGAGGCGAACCCGTCGTTCTTGATCGACCGCGCGCCGAGGCCCGGCAGCCCGGCGGTGAGCCGCTCGTCCCACAGCGCCGCGTCCTCCGGCCAGTCCACTCCGGCGAGCCGGAACGCCGAGGCGCGCAGGTCCGCCGGCGCGACGCCCGCCTCCGCGAGCGCGGCCCGCACGGCGCCGAGCACGGCGTCGACCGCCTCCGGCACCGTCGGCGCCCCGTAGATGTCGCCGCGCCCGCCCCGTCCGCGGCCGAGGACGCGCCCGCCGGCGTCCACGACCACGGCCAGCGTCTTGGAGTTGCCGCCGTCCACCGCGAGGAACGCGGGCCCCGCGGGCCCCGCGGCGGCACCGGCGGGGACGGCGCCGGTCACCGCAGCAGCCGCTCCGGCAGGTACGCCCGGTGCGCCCACGCCATCTCGTCGTACAGCTCCTCAGCGACCGCGAGCGTCGGCACCAGCGGGTTGGCCGTCAGCGCCCGCACGCCGTCGGCGCGGGTGCCGTGCCACGCGGCCTCCGCCGCCAGGTACTGGTACTCCGCGAGCTGCTGCACCAGGCCGCGCACGGCGTGGGGGAGCGGGCGCTGCTTCTCGGGGTGGACCCCCGCCGCGTCGACCGTGCACCACATCTCGACCACCACGTCGTCGTCGAAGCCCGGCAGCGCGCCGCCGGTGTTCGGCAGGTTCACCGGCAGCCGCGCGCCCGTGTCGTTGTAGAAGGCGCTCATGACGTCGATGGCCAGCTCCAGCTCGTGGATGCCGCCGCGCGAGCGCGACGGGTCGAGGTCCGGCACCTCGGCCTGCGCCTGCTCGGCGTAGTGCTCCCAGTACCCGGGCAGCGCCGCGAGCAGGTCCTCGGCGCGGGTGGTGCGGGCGCCCTGCAGCTCCCGCAGCACCTCCTCCTTGTAGTAGTAGTACTGGAAGTAGTCGGCCGGCAGGGACCGCATCGCGACCGCCAGGCGCAGCATCCGCTTCTCGAACGTCCCGAGCGCCGGGTCGTCCCGGCGCTCCGCCCACGCGGCGTCGAGCAGGGGCATCACGTCCTGGCCGTCGTACAGGTGCTCGGTCGACCAGCAGTTGTGGTTCACGCCGGCCATCGTGACCTCGGCGCGGGCGGGGTCGAGGCCCGCGGCCCGCAGCACGGTGCCGGGGAACGTGATCGGACCCTCGCACATGGACCAGATCGGCACGTCGGTGAACCGCGACACGGCCTGCGACACGATGTTGACCGGGTTGGTGTAGTTGAACAGCACCGCCCGGGGCGCGACCGCGCGGATGTCCTCGACGATCCCCTGGAACTCGGTGATCGAGCGCAGCGCCATGAAGAACCCGCCCGGCCCCTGCGTCTCCTGGCCGATCACGCCGTGCTTGAGGGGGATCCGCTCGTCGAGCGCCCGCGCGGCGAAGTCGCCGGGGCGGAAGCTCGACAGCACGGCGTCGGCGTCGGTGAGAGCGGCGCGGCGGTCCGTGGTGGAGGAGATCGTGATGTCCAGGCCCTGCGCCTCGGCGATGCGGCGGGCGATGCGCTCGACGACGGCCAGCCGGTCCGCGTCGAGGTCCTGCAGCACCACGTGGGAGCCGGCGAACTCCTTGCCGTGCCAGAGGAACGAGGCCATGGTCCCCGCGGCGCGCGAGGACCCTCCGCCGATGTACACGAGCTTGATCGCAGCCATGTCCGTCCTTGTCGGGAGGGGTGCCCGGCCGGGCACCCCTCCCGACAAGGACGGACA
>JACXUT010000180.1 GCA_014763765.1 Micrococcales bacterium | reverse complement strand
CCCCGGCCCCCTGCCCCGCGTCGGTCATCACCGCACCCCTCGCCTGATCGCCCTGCCTGAACCGACGCATCATCGCAGGACCATGGGCCCGGATCCGGGATCGAAGTCCCGTCAGAATGAACTAACGAGTACGTCCACGAAGCACAGGAGTCCCGATGCCCGACGGAACGATCCGCGCCATCACCGGCCACACCGAGCTGCTCGGCCTGATCGCCTACCCGATCCGGCACAGCCTGTCGCCGCGGATGCACAACCTCGCGCTCGCCGAGCTCGGCCTCGACTACGCGTACCTCGCCTTCGAGGTCGACAACGACGGCCTGGCCGACGCGGTCACCGGCCTCAAGGCCCTGCGGGTGCGCGGCTGGAACGTGTCGATGCCGAACAAGATCGCGATCGTCCCGATGCTCGACGACCTGTCCCCCGCCGCGCGCCTCGTCGGCGCGGTCAACACGGTGGTCAACGACGGCGGCCGCCTCACCGGGCACGTCACCGACGGCACCGGCTACATGACCGCCCTGCGGGAGGCCGGCGTCGACCCCGTCGGGCAGCGGATCACCCTGATCGGCGCCGGCGGCGCGGGCACCGCGATCGCCGTGCAGGCCGCCCTCGACGGCGTCGCCCGCATCGACATCTTCAACCGCCGCGACGCCGTCTGGCCGGTCGCCGAGCACACCGTGCGCACCATCGCGGAGCACACGGACGCGACCGCCGTGCTGCACGACCTGGACGACCTCGACGACTTCCGCGCGTGCGTCGACGAGTCCGTCGTGCTGGCGAACGCCACCAACGTCGGCATGGGCGCCCTGGCGGGGCTGAACCCGCTGCCCGCGGCCGACGTGCTGCGGCCGGACCTGTTCGTCTCCGACGTCGTCTACAGCCCGCCGCGCACGCCGTTCCTCGAGCAGGCGGAGGCCGCCGGGTGCCGCACCATGAACGGACTCGGCATGATGCTCCACCAGGGCGCCGCGGCGTTCGAGCTGTGGACCGGCAAGCCGATGCCGGTCGAGCACGTGCGCGCCGAGCTGTTCGGCTGAGACGCCCCGAGGAGGAGCCATGACCAGCACGCCGACCCCTGCACCCACGCCCGTCACCGTGCGCGGCACCACGATCGGCGGCGACCGTCCCGTCGTCGTCGTGCCGCTGACCGCCGCCACGGTGGAGGAGCTGCTCGCCGAGGCGCGCACCGTCGTCGCGGCGGGCCCGGACGTCGTGGAGTGGCGCGTCGACCACCTCGGGCGCGGGGTCGTCGGCCCCACCGAGGCGACCGTCGCGGGGCGCGCGCTGCGCGAGGCGCTGGGCGACCTGCCGCTGCTCGCCACCATCCGCACGACGGCGGAGGGCGGGCTCGCGGCCGTGGCGGACGACGAGTACGTCGCGATCTACCGTGCGGTCGTGGCGGCCGGCGTCGCGGACCTCGTGGACGTCGAGGTGATGCGGTCGCAGGAGGCCGTCGCCGAGCTGGTCGCGCTGGCCCACGCCGCCGGGGTGGCGGTCGTCGCGTCCAACCACGACTTCGACGCCACGCCCGCGCGCGAGGAGATCGTCCGGCGGCTGCACCTCATGGCCGACCGGGGCGCGGACGTCGCGAAGATCGCCGTGATGCCCCACGACGCGGACGACGTGCTGACGCTGCTCACCGCCACGCGGGAGGCGTCCACGCAGCTCGCGGTGCCGCTCATCACCATGTCGATGGCCGCCACCGGTGTGGCGTCCCGCCTGGTCGGCGGCGTGTTCGGCTCCGCGGCGACGTTCGGCACGGTGGGGCGGGCCTCGGCGCCCGGGCAGGTCGAGGTCGGCGCCCTGCGCGCCGTGCTGGACCTCGTGCACCCCGCCTGACCGGGGCCGCCCCACCCGGGCGGCCCTCCACGACCCCGGTCGGTGCACACCCCCGTCGCCTGCCGGAGCACACGGCCCGCCGGTCGCACTGCCCGCGACCGGCGGGCCGTCCCGCGTCACCGGCCCTCGACTGCCGCGATCAGCGCGACCGCACCGCCGCCGTCAGCGCGCCGCCGTCAGCGCGACCGGGCCGCGAGCGCCGCCGCGTACAGGTCCCGCTTCGGCACGCCCGCGACCTGCGCCACCTCGGCGACCGCGTCCTTGAGCCGCTCCCCCGCGTCCGCGCGCGCCAGCACCTCGGCCACCAGGTCCGCCGTGGACGCGACCTCGCGCGCGGGGGCACCGGCGACGACGACGGCGATCTCGCCGCGGACCTCCCGCGACGCCGCCCAGTCGGCGAGCGCCCCGAGCCCGTCGCGGACGACCTCCTCGTACGTCTTGGTGAGCTCCCGGCACACCGCGGCCGGGCGGTCCGCCCCGAACGCCGCCGCCATGTCCGCGAGCGTCGCCGCGAGCCGGTGCGGTGCCTCGAAGAACACGAGCGTGCGGGGTTCACGCTCGAGCGCGGCGAGCGCCCGCGACCGCTCGCCGGGCTTGCGGGGCGGGAAGCCCTCGAAGCAGAACCGGTCCGTCGGCAGCCCGGACAGCGCGAGCGCGGTGAGCACGGCGCTCGGCCCGGGCGCGGCGGTCACCGTCAGGCCGGCCTCCACGGCGGCCGCGACGACCCGGAAGCCCGGGTCGGACACCGCGGGCATGCCCGCGTCGGTGACCACGAGGACCGTGCCGCCGCCGGCGACGACGTCCAGCAGCTCCGGCGTGGTCGCGGCCTCGTTGTGCTCGTGGTGGCTCACCACGCGCCCCCCGACGGTCACGCCCATGCGCGCGGCGAGCGCCCGCAGCCGCCGGGTGTCCTCCGCGGCGACGACGTCGGCCTCCGCCAGCAGCCGGCGCAGCCGCGGGGAGGCGTCCTCGACGTCGCCGATGGGCGTCGCCGCGAGCACGAGCCGGCCGGCGCCGGTGGCAGAGGGGGTCACGTCGACCAGCCTGCCACCTCCTCGGTGCGCGGACTCCCAGGTGGCGCCGAGCGGCCGCCCCTACGATGGCGGACGTGCCGCAGCCCGACGAGACGCCCGCGCCGCAGGCCGTCCCGCCGGGGCCGGCAGAGGCGCGGACCCGCGCGTCCCACCGCTGGGACCCGGTGACGGCGCCGGAGCCGGAGACCGCCCCCGTCACGGCGGACGCCCACGGCCCCGCGGTCGGGTCCGACCCGGCCGACCCGACCCGCCCGGCGAGCGCGACGGACCCGGCCGGGCCGTCCCTGCCGCGCCGGGCCCACGCCGCCGCCGACGGCGGGGACGACGCCGCGCTCTCCACCCACGACCGCCTGCTGGTCGCCCTGCTGGGCACCCGGACGCTGCTGCTCGGGGCGACGCGACGCGCGCGCGTGACCGGCTGGCTGTGGCCGCTCGCCGTCACGCTGCTCGGCGGCGTCCTGCGGTTCTGGCGGCTCGGGACGCCGCACGAGCTGGTCTTCGACGAGACCTACTACGTGAAGCAGGCGTACTCGCTGCTCGTGCAGGGCTACGAGGGGTCGTGGGGCGACGACGCGAACCCGCTGTTCGCCGCCGGCGACGGCTCGGCGCTGAAGGAGCAGGCCGAGTACATCGTCCACCCGATGGTCGCGAAGTGGCTGATGGCGCTCGGGATCCACGTGGGCGGCGGCATCGGCTCGTCGGCCGCGTGGCGGCTCGCGTCCGCGGTGGCGGGCACCCTCGCCGTGCTGATGGTGGCGCGCATCGGCCGGCGGCTCTTCGCGTCGACGGCGCTCGGCACGCTGGCGGGCCTGTTCCTGGCGGTGGACGGCGAGGGCATCGTCCACTCGCGCACGGGGCTGCTGGACGGGTTCCTCATGGTGTTCGCGCTCGCGGCGTTCGGTGCGCTGCTGCTGGACCGCGACCAGGCGCGCCGCCGGCTCGCCGCGCGGACGGCCGCCGTGCTCGACTCCGGCGCTGCCCTGGGGCTGGGCCCGCGGCTCGGGTGGCGCTGGTGGCGGTTCGCGGCGGCCGTGCTGCTGGGCCTGGCGATCGGCACCAAGTGGTCCGGGCTGTACTTCCTGGCCGTCTTCGGGCTGCTGTCCGTCGCGTGGGATGCGTCCGCGCGCCGCACCGTCGGCGTCCGCCGCTGGCCGCTCGCCGCGCTGTGGCGCGACGCCGTCCCGGCGGGTCTCGTCATGGTGCCGACCGCGGCGCTCGTCTACGTCGCCACGTGGTGGTCCTGGTTCGTGCACCCCGGGGCGTACCTGCGGCAGTGGGCCGTCGAGCACCCCGGCGAGGGCGTGACGTGGCTGCCGCCGGCGCTGCGGTCGCTGTGGCACTTCCACACGCAGATGTGGGACTTCCACACGCACCTGACCTCCGAGCACGCCTACGCCGCCCACCCGCTGGGGTGGATCGTGCAGTGGCGGCCGACGTCGTTCTACTACCCCGACGCGGTGTCGGGGCTGACGGGCGCGGCCGCGCGGGACGCCTGCGGCGCGGACGCGTGCTCGCAGGCGATCACGTCCCTCGGGAACCCGGTGCTCTGGTGGCTCGGCGCGGTGGCGCTCGTGGTGGCCCTCGTGGTCCTGGTCGTGCGCCGCGACTGGCGCGCGGGCGCCGTGCTGTCGGGCGTCGTCGCGGGGTGGCTGCCCTGGTTCGCCTACGCGCACCGCACGATCTTCACGTTCTACTCCATCGCGTTCGCGCCGTGGGTGGTGCTCGCGCTGGTCTACGTGCTGGGGCTGCTGCTGCAGTCGCGGGACGACGTGCAGCGCCGGCGCGGGATCGCCGCGACGGTCGCCGTGACGCTGGTGGTGCTCGCGGTCAGCGCGTTCTTCTACCCCGTGTGGACGGCGTGGGTCGTGCCGTACGACTTCTGGCACCTGCACATGTGGCTGCGGTCCTGGATCTAGGGGCGGCCCGCGGGACCACTGGGCGGTGACCCCCGCGCCGGGCGCCCGGCGCGACGGGCCGCGCCCGCGTCAGCCGACGTGCCAGTCCACCTGCGGGCTCGGGTACCAGGCGAGGCCCTGCGCGTCCCACCGCGGGCCGTGCGCGGCGACGCGCGCGCGGAAGTCCTCCCAGTCGCGCTGCTCGGGGCGCGTCCACGCCACCTCGGCCACGGCGGCCAGCCGGGGCAGCAGCATCGTCATGAGGTCGTCGAGGCTGCGCAGCGTCTCGGTCCACACCGTCGCCTCCACGCCGATGACCGAGCCCTCGGGCAGGCCCGGGACCAGCGCCGTCGGCTCCCAGTCGTAGGCGTCACGCAGCTCGATGTGGCCGGCCCACTCCAGGCCCAGCGGGGTGTCGGCGTCGTACTTCATGTCCAGGTACGCCTTCGACCCGGGGCTCATGAGCAGCCGGGCACCCGCACGCGCGGCCGCGACGAACGGCGCCGGGTCCATCCGGGTGTCCCAGTACTGCACGACGGTGCCGGGCTCCAGCGGGGTCGTCGCGATCTCCTGCCAGCCGACGACCTGCTTGCCCGCGGACCGGACGGCGTCGGAGGCCATCGCGACCAGGCGCGCGTACTCCTCGTGCCCCATCGTGAGCACCTCGTCGCCGCCGATGTGCACGTACTCCCCCGGCGTCACGGCCGCGACGTCCCCGAACACGTCCCGCAGGAACGGCTCGGTGGCCGGCAGGTCCGCCGCCAGCTTGCTGAAGCCCACGTCGATCCCCGTGTACGCCTCGGTCGGCTCGCCCTCGGGCGTCAGCTCGCCGTACGCGTGCAGGGCGGCGTTCACGTGCCCCGGCACGTCGATCTCCGGCACGACGCGCACCCCTCGCGCCGCGGCGTACGCCACGAGCGCCTCGTACTCCTCGGTCGTGAAGAATCCGCCCGGGTCGCCGTCGACGGCGGTGCCGCCCGAGCGCGCCGCGAGCGCCGGGCGGGACGGCAGGTCGAGGCGCCACCCCTGGTCGTCCGACAGGTGCAGGTGCAGCACGTTGAGCTTGTACGCAGCCATCAGGTCGACGACGACGCGCAGCTCGTCCGGCCCGAAGAAGTGGCGGGCGACGTCGACGGAGAGCCCGCGCCAGCCGTGCGCCGGCGCGTCCTCCACCACCACCGGCGGCGCCACGAAGTCGCCGTCCTCCCGGCGCAGCAGCTGCTGCAGGGTCGCGAGCCCGCGCACGAGCCCCTCGGGCGAGCCGGCGGAGACCTCCACGCGGTCCGGGTCCACCTCCACGCGGTACTCCTCCGCGCCCAGGCCCTCCGCCAGGCGCAGGGCCACGTCGCCGGGCTGCGTGGGCTCCGCGACGTCGCGGTACCGCACCTCGACGGTCGCGCCGGTGGCGCGGCTCAGGACCTCCGCCGCCAGCACGCCGAGCGAGACCTCGGCCGGGGAGACGCCCACGGTGACGGTGGTGCCGGCCGAGACGACGAACGGCGCCCCGTCACCCACGCGCACCGAGCGGGGAGCAGGGACCAGTCGCAGGCTGGTGGCGGGAGCGGGCACGGGAGTCCTTCCGGACGACGGGACGACGACGGGCGCACTCCGGCCCGGCCCCCGGGACCAGTGTGCCGCCTCGGAGCCACCGCCGGGGGCGACGCGCGGGAGGCGCGGGACGCCGCGAGCGGGCCCGCGACCAGCGCGTCCGCGACGGTCGGCCACCGGTCCGCGCCTGCTGCTGGGAGCCGGCTGGTCACGGGCCGGACGCGGCCGGGTCACGGACCGGACGCGCTCGGGGCGCCACGGCAACGATCCGGTCTCCTTCCGCCCGGAACGCCCCCGCTGCGGGCACGCGCCCCACTACCGTCCAGCCATGCGGGCACTGATCGGACGGGACGTGACAGGGCACCCGGTGGCGCGCGGCCGCCTGGGTGACGCGGTGGGACCGCGCGCCGGGCGGCCGGGCGGGTGGCGGGACCGACGTGCGGCGCGCGCCGCCCTCGGCCTCACGCTGCTCGCGGTCCTCGTCGCCGGCTGCAGCAACGGCGGGGCCGACTCCGGCGGGGCGTCGATGACGGACACCCGCGCGTTCTCCGGCGAGGACTCCGTCGCCGGCGGGGGCGACGCGGGCGCGGCAGCGGCCGATGTCGGGGACGACGCCGCGGCCGACCCCGGCGCGGACGCCGCGGGGCGCCAGGTCGTCACCACCGGCGACGTCGCGCTCACCGCGTCCGACCCGCGCGGCGCGGCCGACGGGCTCGTCGCCCTGGTGGAGGAGGCCGGCGGCCGGGTGGACGCGCGGCAGGAGTCCTCCGCGCGCGCGGAGGACGGCACCGACGCGTCCGCCGACCTCACGGTGCGGGTGCCCGCGGACGACGTGAGCGACCTGCTCGACGCGCTCGAGGACCTCGGCGACGTGCAGGACGTCGACCTCCGGTCCGAGGACGTCACCGCGGCGGCGCAGGACCTCGACGCCCGCATCCGGGCGATGCGGCTGTCGGTCGCCCGCATGGAGGACCTGCTCGCCGGTGCCGCCACGCAGGCGGACGTCATCAGCGCCGAGAACACCCTGACCGAGCGGCAGGCGGCCCTCGAGCAGCTGGAGTCCCAGCGGGCGCGCGTCGCCGAGCAGGTCGCGCTCTCCACCCTGCACGTCATGATCTGGAGCGACGGCGCGCCCGCCCCCACGACGGACGAGCGGACCGGGTTCCTCGGTGGGCTGGCGGCCGGCTGGGAGGCGCTGGTCGGGGTGCTCGGCGTCGCGCTGCTCGTGCTCGGGGCGCTCGTGCCCTGGCTCGCGGTCGCCGCCCTGGTGGTCGCCAGCCCACCGAGGAACCCGGTCCGCTCGTCCGTCGTGGGGGCGGGCGCGCCGTCGCTCCAGATCATGACGTGCAGGGTGGAGAGCGCG
>JACXUT010000179.1 GCA_014763765.1 Micrococcales bacterium | reverse complement strand
CCCGTGCCCGCTCCCCGCCGCCTGGGTACGCTCGCCGGATGGACCTGCGGTTCACCGGTGAGGTCGTGTACTGGCGCGGGCCGGCGCCGTTCCACTTCGTGCCCGTGGGTGAGCAGGAGGCCGCCGCGCTGCACGCCGCGTCGGCGCTCGTGTCCTACGGCTGGGGCGTGATCCCGGTCGCGGTGACGCTCGGGCGGACGCAGTGGACGACGTCGCTGTTCCCGCGCGACGGCGGCTACCTGGTCCCGATCAAGGCCGCCGTGCGCCGGGCCGAGGACGTCGAGGTCGGCGACACGGTGACGCTCCGGCTCGTCGTCGCCACCTGACGGGCCGCGGCACGGCATGCTCGGTCCCGTGCCCGCTCCCCGCCGCCGCGCGTCCGCCCTCGTCGTCGCGGTCGTCGGTGCCGTCGTCGGTGCCGTCGGTGCCGTCGTCGGTGCCGTCGTCGCGGGGGTCGGTGCCTGGCTGCTGACCCGCCGGCCGAGCGGCTGGTTCGCGTACGCGCAGCTCAGCGAGCAGGTCTACCGGCCGGGCGCGGGGTCGTCGGCCGCGGGGATCGCGTGCGTCGTGGTGGGCGTGCTCCTCGTCGCCGGGGCGGGCTGGCTGGCGCTGCGGCGCCGCTGAGGGTGCGTGTCGGCGCCGTCGGGCACCATCGGGGCATGACCTTCGACTTCGAGGCGCCGCTGTGGGAGTGGGACGCCCGCCGCACCGAGCGGTGGACGTTCGTCAGCGTGCCCGAGGACGCCTCCGACGAGATCCTCGAGCGGGCCGGGGCGTTCGCGCGCGGGTTCGGGTCGCTGCGGGTCGAGGCGACGGTGGGCGGCACCACGTGGCGGACGTCGATCTTCCCCGACGGGAAGCACCGGGCGTACTCGCTGCCGGTGAAGCGGGCCGTGCGCGACGCCGAGGGCCTGACCACCGGCGGGCCGGTGCGGGTGCGGCTCCGGGTGCTCGACGTCTGACGCGTCACGGCGCCGGTCAGGACCGACCGGCGCCCGGCGCGTCGGACGGCGCGTTCACGGTGTCCCCGTCGAACGCGAGCGGGTCGTCCGGCCCGACGGGGAACGCCTCCAGCGCCGGCTCGGCCAGCACCGCCGCGACCGCCTCCCGGGTGCCGCCGACGAGGGTCGAGTCGTGGTCGACCTCCGTCCCGACGCACCAGGCGCGGTCCTGCGGCCAGATCAGCGCGGGCGACTGGCCGTCGCCGTCGCCGGGCCCGCGGGCCACGTCCGCCACGGCGTCGAGCGGCCCGGCGACCAGCAGGTAGTCGCGGGCCGGCAGGCGGAACCGCGGCGCGTCCCACTCGGCGTCGGTGAACGCGCGCGGCACGGGCTCGGTGCGGGTCACGCGCCCGTCGACGACGGTCATCCGCACGGAGCCGCCGTTGAGGGCGCCCCAGCCCTCCCACACCGCCATCAGGCACCGGTCGGCGGTCGCGGTGTGCGGGGCCAGCGCGCGGCAGAGCGCGGTGAGCTGGGGGAGGGCGAGGTGACCCTCCGCCGGCCGACCGTGCGGCCAGAGCGCGGTGTCGGGGTCCGACGGATCCGCGTCGTCGCCCCCCACGAGGCGGTGCCACTGGACCAGCGGGTGCAGGGTGCGCCCGGTGACCGCGGCGACGTCGGCCCACCGCAGCGGCGCCCACGGCGCGTCGTCCGGTGCGTCGGGGAGCGCCCCGACGACCGGGTGCAGCACCCGCGCGTACGCCTCGAACCCGCCCGGGAGCAGCCCGGTGACCGTGGTCCAGCGGCCGAGCCGCGGGCGGACCCAGTCGCCGGCGGAGACGTCGTCCAGCACGGCGGCGCGGTCGGTCCACATGCCGCGATCGTCGTCGCCGCGTCGCCCGCGCCGCAACCGACGGCGTGGCTCAGGGGCGGCCGGCCTCCCACGGGTCCACCAGCGGGAGGCCGAGCCCGGCGAAGTCACGGGTGTTCCGCGTCGCGAGCGTCGCGCCCCGGCTCGCGCAGATGGCGGCGATCATGCCGTCCTCGACGCTCAGGGGGCGGCCGGCGGCGCGCCTGGCCGCCTGGAAGCCGGCGTACCGGCGGGCGGCGTCGACGTCGAACGGCAGCACGGAGTCCCGGAACGACTCCGCCATGGCCTCGATCGCCCGGACGAGGCCGTCTCGCCGGCGCCCGGCGGGCAGGTGCTGAGCCCCGGTGAGGAGCTCGGCGACGCTGACCGCGGTCACCGCGGCGGACCCGTCCACGTCGTCGAGCCACCCGAGCACACCAGGGTCGGGCTCCGCGCGCAGCGGCTCGGACAGCACGTTCGTGTCGAGGACGATCACCCCAGATCGACCTCGCGCGGGGCCGACCGCGTCGGGAGCGTCAGGTCGTCGCCGCGCAGGTCGCGCGCGGCGTCGAGCCAGGACCGGGTCAGGCCGGTGTCGAGGACCGCCGCGCTGAGGATCGCGCGCGCCTCGGCCTCCATGGACCGGTGGTGGTGGGCTGCGCGCTCCTTGAGGCGTCGCTGCACCTCGTCGTCCAGGTTCCGCACGGTCACGGTCGCCACGGCGCCTCCCTCGATGATTGCTAGCAATGCTAGCAGTCGCCGAGAGGCGGGGTCGCCCCGGGCTCAGGCGGCGAGGTCGACGGCGCCCAGCGGCCCGCCCGCCGGCGCCGGGTCGGGGGCGACGGTCGCCGGCGGGGTGTCGCCCGCGGCCCGCCCCGCCTCGCGCGCCCGCTGCCGTCGCGCGCGCAGCACCACGGCGACGGCGTGCACGCCGACGACGGCCCACACCGCGTTGGTGACGACCGACGGCCACACGCCGCTGCTCGCCGCGACCAGCCCCATGAACAGCCCGGAGACGACGTTCGCGAGCTGGTACCGCCCGGAGGTGGGGGCCCAGGTGCCGCGGGTGACGAGGACGTAGGCGACGAGGCACGTGACCGCGCCGACCCAGCCGAGCGCGGTGACGAGAGCGGACACGGGCGTGCTCCAGGAAGGTCCAGGGGTGGGTGAGGGGGTGCCGGGCGTGCCGTCCCGCGGCCTCCCGACGGTACCAGTGTGCGTCCGGATCGGGTTCAGCACAATCGAATGATGATGCGACCGGGATGTAGTGGAACTGAACTAGTCTGGTGGCGTGCCGACCGACCCGCGCCGCCTCGCCGTCCTGCTCGCCGTGCACCGCGCCGGCGGCGTGCTCGCGGCCGCCGACCTGCTGCACGTCACGCCGTCCGCGGTGTCCCAGCAGATCGCCCGCCTGGAGGCGGAGGAGGGCGTGCCGGTGCTGGACCGCGGGCCGCGCGGGGCGACGCTCACGGCCGCCGGGCGCATCCTCGCGGAGGCCGCCGAGCGTATCGAGTCGGAGCTGGTCGAGGCCCGCAAGTCGCTGGCGGCGCTCGGCGGCGAGCTGTCCGGGCGGGTGACGGTCGCCGGGTTCCAGACCGCGATCCGGGCGGTGGTCGCCCCGACGTTCGCGGTCGTGGCCGAGCGCCACCCGGGCATCGAGCTCGTCGTCGAGGAGCGCGACCCCGCCGAGTCCATGCGGCGCCTGCGCGAGGGCGACGCCGACGTGGTGCTGCTGGAGCGGGACGAGGACGCCGACACCCACGTCCCGCGCGGGCAGCGGGACGTGGTGCTGCTCGAGGAGCCGTGGCGCCTGGTGCTTCCGGGCTCCGTCGCGACACCCACGCAGCTCTCCGACCTCGCCGGCGTGACGTGGCTCGCGGCCGAGCGGAACACCGCCGCCGCGCGGGCGATGGGGCGCGTGACGTCCGCCCTGGGGGCGCCGACCGTCCGGCACGTGTACTACGACTTCGACGTCGCGCTCGCGCTCGTCGCGGCCGGGCAGGGGGTCGGGCTGCTGCCGGCGCTGGCGCTGCAGGGCGAGCTCCCGGACGGGGTGACGGTCGCGACGGTGCCCGGGCTCGGCTCGCGGCGGCTCGTCGCCCGCCACCGGGCCACCCGCCGCGAGCCCGGTCCGGCCGTCGTCGCGGTCATCGAGGAGCTGCTCGCGGTGGCCTCGGGGCTCGACCTGGTGTGAGGCGCCGCGCCCCCGGGCGGTCCGGTGGGCGCGCCCCTAGGCTCCCCGCATGGACTGCGACGTCGTGGTGGTGGGAGCCGGCCTGGCGGGCCTGACCTGCGCGCGGGTGCTGCACGCCCGCGGGCTCGACGTCCGGGTGCTGGAGGCGGCGCCGGTGGTCGGCGGCCGGATGCGCAGCGACCGGGTCGACGGGTTCACGCTCGACCGCGGGTTCCAGGTGGTCAACCCCGCCTACCCGGCCCTGCGCCGGGAGGTCGACGTCGCCGCGCTGCGGGTGCAGCCGTTCCTCGCGGGTGTCGCGGTCCGCCGCGCGGACGGCCTGGCGCTGCTCGCCGACCCCCGGCGGGCGCCCGGCGCGCTGCCGGCGACGCTGGGCAGCGGGTACCTGCGCGTCGGCGAGCTGGCGGCGCTCGCGCGCTGGGCCGCCCCCGCGCTCGGTCCGGTGCGCGCGCTCGAGCAGGGGCCGGACGCCACGCTGGCGGAGTCGTTCCGCGCGGCCGGCGTCGACGGGCTGCTGCGCCACGAGGTGCTCGAGCCGTTCCTCGCGGGCGTGCTGGCCGACGAGTCCGGCTCGACGTCCGCGGCCTTCGTGCGGCTGGTCGTGCGCTCGATGCTCCGCGGCACGCCCGGCATCCCCACGGGCGGGGCCGGCGCCCTGCCCGCCCTGCTCGCGGCACCGCTGCCGCACGTGACGACCGGGGTGCGCGTCGACGCGGTCGAGCCGGTGCCCGGCGGTCACGCCGTGCGGGCGGACGGCGGCGGCATCGCGGCGCGCGCCGTGGTCGTCGCCACCGACGCGGCCGGCGCCGCGGCCCTCACCGGGGTCGAGTCGCCACCGGTGCGGGGGCTGGTCACCACGTGGTGGGAGGCCGAGGGGGTCCCGCGCGTCGACGCGGTGGTCGTCGACGGGCGTCGGCGCGGGCCCGTGGTGAACGCCGCGCTGGTGTCGGCCGTCGCGCCGGGCTCCGCGCCGGCGGGCGCGCAGCTGGTGCAGGCGACGTGCGTGCTGGCGCCCGGTCCCCGGGACCCCGCCGCCCGGCCCGACCCCGCCGCGGTGCGCCGGCAGGCCGGCGAGATGCTCGGGGCCGACCCGCGGGGCTGGCGCGAGCTCGCGACGCACGAGGTCGCCGCGGCGCTCCCGGCGGTGCCGCCGCCGCTGCGGGTGCGCCGGCCCGTCGACCTGGGGGACGGGCGGTACGTGTGCGGCGACCACCGGGACACCCCGTCGCAGCAGGGCGCGCTGGTCTCGGGCCGCCGGGCCGCGCGGGCGGTCGCCCGGAGGCTGCTCGGGGCGTGAGCGCGCACCCGCGGCGGCTCAGCCCGACCGGGCACCGGCGCGCCGGGCGGGCTCGCGCCTCGTCGCCCGCCCCGGCGCCGGGGTGAAGACCACCCGGCGCTGGAGCTGGAAGCTCAGCAGGTACAGCAGGGCGTCGGTCAGCACCTTCGCCGGGAGCAGCCCGAGGCCGAGCGCGGTGAGCAGCGCCAGCATCAGGTAACCGGCACCGAGCAGCGCCCCGGCGAGCACCGCGTACCGCACCGCCGCCCGTCGGGTCGGGAGGTGCCGCCCGCGCCGGAAGACGAGCCTGCGGTTCACCTCGAAGTTCGTCCACGCGCTGAGCACCCGCGCACCGAGCACGGACACCGCGAGCGAGCCGGCGGCCGCGTGCAACGCCAGCAGGGCGAGCGTGTCGACCGCGAACGCCGCGAGCGACGACGCCGAGAACAGCAGCAGCGGCGCCAGCACCCGCACGGAGTCGGCCAGCGGGCGGAAGTGCGACGACGCGTTCCGCTCGAGGTAGATGGTCGCGATCTCGACCTCCTCGACCGGCAGCCCGTCCGCCGCGGTCCGCAGCAGCACGTTCAGCTCGTACTCGAACCGCTCGCCGCGCACGGTGCGCAGCCACGGCAGCAGGTCCGAGGGGTAGCCGCGCAGCCCGGTCTGCGTGTCGCGGAGCCGCACACCCGTCGTCAGGAGGAACAGCCACGCGGTCACGCGGTTGCCGAGCGCCGACCGCGCGGGGACCGGACCGCTGAACGCCCGGGCGCCGAGCACGCAGGCGCGTCGCCCGGCAGGCTGCGCGGCGAGCGCTGCCGCTACCCGGAGCACGTCGGCCACCGAGTGCTGACCGTCGCTGTCGGCGCACACGACGTCCTGCCCGGGGTGGTGGCGCTCGGCGTGGGCGAAGCCGGTCTTCAGCGCGCACCCCTTGCCGCGGTTCTCCGGGTGCGTCAGCACCGTGGCACCGAGGGCGTCCACGGCGTCGAACAGGGCCCGGTCCGCGGGGCCGCTGCCGTCGTCGACGACCAGCACGTGCACGTCGGGGGCGGCGCCCCGCAGGTCGGCGACCAGCCGGACCAGGCGCTCGTCGGGCTGGTAGGACGGGATGAGCACCAGCACGGCTCAGCCCTCGACGTACAGGATGTCGGAGGTGCCGCGCTCGGTCCCGCGGCCGAGGGGGTCGTTCACCAGGGACCCGTCGAAGTACATGGTCGACGAGCCGCCGCCGTCCAGGTTGTAGGCGGTCTCGGCGCCGAGGGACTGCATGATCCCGGCGAGCTCGGTCATGTCGACGCCCGCGGAGTACCCGGGAGAACGGCCGTCCACGACGACGAAGACGAGGTGGTTGTCGTCGACCACCCCGACGGCCGTGCGGGGCTGGTCGCCCTGGATGGAGTGGTTGCCGAAGTTGGTGTCGACCTCGACGTCCTCGATGCCGTCGACGACCTCGCCGTCCTCGACGAGCGCCGGGCCGAAGGACAGCGTGTTCCACACGCCCGCCGCGAGCAGCTCGTCCGCCGTCGTCGCCGTCTCGTCGTACACCTCCACGTGGCCGTCCGCGTAGAACGCGAGGCCCTCGCGGGCGCCCTCGTCGCGGTACACGACGCCGTTGCGGATGACGATGCCCGTGTCGCGGAAGCCGTAGTAGTCGCCGTTGACGGCGAACACCGCGTCGTTGTCCTCGGCGATCTCCGAGGTGGTCTCGGTGATGTTGGTGCCGAACTGGTTGTCGGCGAACGCCGAGCGCAGCACGGTGGCGTCGGAGAGCGTGACGTCGGCGACGTAGTAGGTGACCTGGTCGTCGCCGCTGCCGGTGACCACCGTGGAGATGCTGATGCTCGCGTCGTCGGACTCGTAGGTCGTCGCGGTGACGGTCGCGTCGTCGGCGGCGTCCTGCGTGGCGTCGTCGGCGTCGTCGGAGGCGCCGGCCGCCGTGCCGGCCTGCGCCGCCTCGTACGCGTCGACGTCGGCGATCTCGACGTGCGCGATCACGTACCGGTTCAGCGCCCAGGCGGTCGTGCCGCCGTTGAGAATCGACAATTCGGTGAAACCCGTGCTCTTCAATGTCCAGTAGACCCGTGCCGCCGCGCCGAAATCGGTATCGGTATCGCCTTGCGCGATGATCACGATCGGGCGGTCGGTCTCGAGCCCGATTTGTTCGAAAGAGGCCTGGAGCTTGGCAAGTGGCGGCACTTGACCGGGATTGTTGTCGGGGCCGCGAAAGATCGAATAAGGCGCGTAGACGGCCCCCTCGACATGGCCCTTTTCATAGACCCCGACGCGGATATCGAGCAGCACCGGATCGAGATCCGCCAGCTCCGCGTTCAACTCGCTGGGGGTGACGAGCGGGCCGAGATGCGCGGCGGCGAGAGGGGCTGCACCAAGGAGGCTCGCGCCGGCGAGCGTGGTGGCGGCGATG
>JACXUT010000373.1 GCA_014763765.1 Micrococcales bacterium | reverse complement strand
GTGCCTGAGTGGGGGGCGGTACCTGGGTGGGGGCGGTTACAGGGTTGCCGCCTTGCGTTCCAGGACCGACCGCTCGCGGGCGTTGCCGCACAGCGCGGCCGCGCGCAGGAGCTCCGCCCGGGCCTCGTCGGTCCGGCCGAGGCGGGCGAGCAGCTCGCCGCGGACGCTCGGCACGAGGTACGTCCCGCGCAGGGCGTCGGCGTCGGCGAGGGCGTCGACCAGGGGCAGCGCGGCCGCCGGGCCGGACGCCTGGGAGACCGCGACGGCGCGGTTGAGCTCGACGACGGGGGACGGGGCGACCTGCGCGAGCGCCCCGTACAGCTCGACGACGCGCGCCCAGTCGGTGCCGGGCACGGAGGGCGCGAGGTCGTGCTGCTCGGCGATGGCGGCCTGGAGGGCGTACGGCCCGAGCCCGCGGCCGGCGGCGCGCGCGCGGGCCAGGGCGGCGCGGCCGCGGCGGATCGCGGACCGGTCCCACCGGCGGCGGTCCTGGTCGGCGAGCAGCACGGGCTCGCCGTCGGGGCCGGTGCGCGCGGGGAACCGGGCAGCGGTGAGCTCGAGCAGCGCGAGGAGGCCCTGGGCCTCGGGCTCGTCCGGGACCAGCCGCGCGAGCACCCGCGCGAGCCGGACCGCCTCGTGCGCGAGGTCGAGCCGGATCCAGGAGTCGCCGGTGGACGCCGACGAGCCCTCGGTGAACAGCACGTACACGACGTTCAGCACCGACCCGAGGCGCTCGGCGCGCTCGGTCGCGGGCGGGACCTCGAACCGCACGCCGGCGGCGGCGAGCGACTTCTTGGCGCGGGTGATCCGGGCCTGGACGGTCGGCACGGGGACGAGCAGCGCCGCGGCGACCTGCTCGCTGGTGAGCCCGCCGACCACCCGCAGCGTGAGCGCCAGCCGGGCCTCGCGCGGCAGCACGGGGTGGCAGGCCACGAACAGCAGCGCGAGCCGGTCGTCGTCGATCCGGTCGGGGTCCCACAGCACGTCGGGGTCGTCCGGGAG
>JACXUT010000004.1 GCA_014763765.1 Micrococcales bacterium | reverse complement strand
GTGGGGACGAGGGCGGGGTGGAGCGGCGGGCGCCTGGGTCAGACGCCGTACTCCTTCTGGATGCGGGCCCAGTTGCGCTCGAGGTCCTCGAGGCCGCCGATGTTGAAGAAGGCCTGCTCGGCGATGTGGTCGAACTCGCCGTCCGCGATCTTCTTGAACGCCTCGACCGTCTCGGACACCGGGACCGTCGAGCCGACGACGCCGGTGAACTTCTCGGCCATGTAGGTGTTCTGGGAGAGGAACTGCTGGATGCGGCGCGCCCGCGCCACGACCGTCTTGTCCTCCTCCGACAGCTCGTCGACACCGAGGATCGCGATGATGTCCTGGAGCTCCTTGTTGCGCTGCAGGATCGACTTCACGCGGGTCGCGACGTCGTAGTGCTCCTGGCCCACGTAGCGCGGGTCGAGGATGCGGGACGTCGACGCCAGCGGGTCCACCGCGGGGTACAGACCGCGGGACGCGATCTCACGGGAGAGCTCCGTCGTCGCGTCGAGGTGCGCGAACGTCGTGGCCGGGGCCGGGTCGGTGTAGTCGTCGGCCGGCACGTAGATCGCCTGCAGCGAGGTGATCGAGTGGCCGCGCGTCGAGGTGATGCGCTCCTGCAGGAGGCCCATCTCGTCGGCGAGGTTCGGCTGGTAGCCCACCGCGGACGGCATGCGGCCGAGCAGCGTCGACACCTCGGAACCGGCCTGCGTGAACCGGAAGATGTTGTCGATGAACAGCAGCACGTCCTGCTTCTGCACGTCGCGGAAGTACTCCGCCATCGTCAGGGCGGACAGGGCGACGCGCAGACGCGTGCCCGGCGGCTCGTCCATCTGGCCGAAGACGAGGGCGGTCTTGTCGAAGACGCCCGCCTCCTCCATCTCGACGATGAGGTCGTTGCCCTCGCGGGTGCGCTCACCGACGCCGGCGAACACCGACACACCGCCGTGGTCCTGCGCGACGCGCTGGATCATCTCCTGGATGAGGACGGTCTTGCCGACGCCGGCGCCGCCGAACAGGCCGATCTTCCCGCCGAGCACGTACGGGGTGAGCAGGTCGATGACCTTGATGCCGGTCTCGAACATCTGCGTCTTCGACTCGAGCTGGTCGAAGGCCGGGGGCTTGCGGTGGATCGGCCAGCGCTCCGTGACCTCGAACGTCTCGCCCTCGGTCAGGTTGAGCACCTCACCGGTCACGTTGAACACGTGGCCCTTGGTGATGTCGCCGACCGGCACGCTGATCGGGGAGCCGGTGTCCGTCACCAGCGCGCCGCGGACGAGGCCGTCGGTCGGCTTCAGGGCGATGGCGCGCACGAGCGAGTCGCCGAGGTGCTGCGCGACCTCGAGCGTCATCGTGAAGCCGCCGCTGGCCTCGCCCTCGCCCTGACCGGACAGGTCGATCTCGACGGTCAGCGCGTTGTAGATGTCCGGGATCTGGTCCGCGGGGAACTCGATGTCCACGACGGGCCCGATCACACGGGCGACGCGGCCCACGCCCGGCGTGGCCGTGGTGTCCTTCGCGTCGACGGTGGTCGCGGTCATGTCTGCCTGCCTTCGGTCGTCCGCCGGTGTCCGGCGGGCTGGTTCGGGTCGTGCTCGTGCTGCGGGCGGGGTCAGGAGGCGAGCGCGTCGGCGCCCGACACGATCTCGCTGATCTCCTGGGTGATCTCGGCCTGGCGGGCCTGGTTCGCCAGCCGCGTGTAGGTGCGGATGAGGTCCTCGGCGTTCTCCGTCGCGGTGTGCATCGCGCGCTGCCGGGCGGCGAGCTCGGACGCCGCGGCCTGCAGGAGGCACGCGAAGATCCGGGTGCGCACGTACCGCGGCAGCAGCGCGTCCAGCACCTGGTCGGGGTCCGGCTCGAACTCGTACAGCGGCAGCGCACCCTGCTCGCCGGCGGGCGCGACGCCCTCGACGACCTCCAGCGGGAGCATCCGGATGACCTGGGGGCGCTGGCTCACCATGTTGACGAACTGCGTCGACACGATGTGCAGCTCCCCCACGCCGCCGTCCTCGGGCGCCGCGGCGAAGGCCTCGAGCAGCGTGCTCGCGATCTCCTCGGCGAGGTCGGACGTCGGGGCGTCGGACTGGCCGGTCCAGACGCCCGCGAGCTCGCGGTGCCGGAACCGGTAGTACGACTCGGCGCGGCGGCCGCTGACGTACAGCGCGACCTCCTTGCCCTCCTCCTGCTCCAGGCGCTCGACGAGCCGCTCCGTCTCGCGGATCACGGACGCCGAGTAGGCGCCCGCCATGCCGCGGTCCGACGCGATGAGCAGCACGGCCACCCGGTTGGTGTCGTGCCGCTCCGCGAGCAGCGGGTGCCGCACGTCGGAGTGGGTCGCCACGGCCGACACCGCCCGCGTGATGGCGCGGGCGTACGGGGACGCCGCGGCCATGCGGTCACGGGCGCGCCCGATCCGCGAGGCCGCGATCAGCTCCTGCGCGCGGAACATCTTCTTCAGCGACTGCGTGGACCTGATCCGGGCCCGGTAGATCCGCTGCTGGCCGGCCATGCGTCAGGCCTTCTTCTGGCGGACGATCTGCTCCTGCTCGACCGGGGTCTCCTCCTCGGGCTCCTCGGCACCGACGAGCGGCGTGCCGTCGGCCTTGAGGAACCCGTGGCGGAACTCGTCGACCGCGGCCGCGAGCTTCTCCTCCAGGTCGTCACCGAGCTTGCCGGTCTCCGCGATGGAGGTCAGCACGTCGGTGTTGCGGCGCAGGTGGTCGAGCAGCTCGGACTCGAAGCGGCGCACGTCCGGCACCGGCACGTCGTCGAGCTTGCCCTTGGTGCCGGCCCAGATCGACGCCACCTGGTCCTCGACCGGGAACGGCGAGTACTGCGGCTGCTTGAGCAGCTCCATGAGGCGGGCGCCCCGGGTGAGCTGCGCGCGGGACGCGGCGTCCAGGTCGGAGGCGAACATCGCGAACGCCTCGAGCGACCGGAACTGCGCCAGGTCCAGCTTCAGCGTGCCGGAGACCTGCTTCATCGCCTTGACCTGCGCGGCACCGCCGACGCGGGACACCGAGATGCCGACGTCGACGGCCGGGCGCTGGTCCGCGTTGAACAGGTCCGACTGCAGGAAGATCTGCCCGTCGGTGATGGAGATGACGTTCGTCGGGATGTACGCCGAGACGTCGTTCGCCTTGGTCTCGATGAACGGCAGACCGGTCATCGAGCCGCCGCCGAGCTCGTCGGAGAGCTTCGCGCAGCGCTCCAGCAGGCGGGAGTGCAGGTAGAACACGTCACCGGGGTACGCCTCGCGGCCCGGCGGGCGGCGCAGCAGCAGGGACACGGCGCGGTACGCCTCGGCCTGCTTCGACAGGTCGTCGAACACGATGAGGACGTGCTTGCCGCCGTACATCCAGTGCTGGCCGATGGCCGAGCCGGTGTAGGGCGCCAGGTACTTGAAGCCCGCCGGGTCGGACGCGGGGGCGGCGACGATCGTCGTGTACTCGAGCGCGCCGGCCTCCTCGAGCGCGCCGCGCACCGCGGCGATCGTCGAGCCCTTCTGGCCGATCGCGACGTAGATGCAGCGGACCTGCTGGTTCGGGTCGCCCGACTCCCAGTTGGCCTTCTGGTTGATGATCGTGTCGATCGCGATCGCGGTCTTGCCGGTCTGGCGGTCGCCGATGACGAGCTGCCGCTGACCGCGGCCGATCGGGATCATCGAGTCGATCGCCTTGATGCCGGTCTGCAGCGGCTCGTGCACGGACTTGCGGGCCATGACGCCCGGGGCCTGCAGCTCCAGGGCGCGGCGGCCCTCCGCGGCGATCTCGCCCAGGCCGTCGATCGGCTGGCCGAGCGGGTCCACGACCCGGCCCAGGTAGTCGTCGCCGACGGGCACGGACAGCACCTCGCCGGTCCGGCGGACCTCCTGGCCCTCCTCGATGCCGGTGAACTCACCGAGCACGATGACGCCGATCTCCCGGACGTCGAGGTTCAGGGCCAGGCCCAGCGTGCCGTCCTCGAAGCGCAGCAGCTCGTTGGCCATCGCGCCGGGCAGGCCCTCGACCTGCGCGATCCCGTCGCCGGCGAGGGTGACGCGGCCGACCTCCTCGGACGCGGCGCCGGTGGGCTCGTACGTCGTGACGAAGCTGTCCAGCGCGGCGCGGATGTCCTCCGGCCGGATCTGCAGCTCGCTCATGGCATCTCTCCTGTCGTGTCGCACGCTCGCCGCGTGCGCTCCCACGTGGTTCCGGGTCGGGCTCGCAGAGCCCGTCAGCTGGCCAGTCGTCGTCGGGCGTCCGCCAGCCGTGCGAGCACGGTCGCGTCGATCACCTCGGGGCCGACCTGCACGCGCAGGCCGCCCAGGACGTGCGGGTCCACCTGGACCTGCACCTGCATCTCGCGGCCGTAGGCCCGTCCGAGGATCTCCGCGAGCCGGCGCTGCTGGCCGCCGTCCAGCTCGGCCGCGCTGACGACCGTCGCGACCGTGCGGCGGCGCCGCTCGGCGATGAGGTCGGTCAGGTGCCCGAGCGTGGCGACGTACCGGCGGCCGCGCGGCGCGACGGCCGCCCGGCGGGCCAGCACCCGCGTCGCGGGAGCGCCCTGCCCGCCCAGCAGGCGGTCGACGAGCTCCCCGCGGGCCTCGGCGTGCACCGAGTCCTCGTACAGGAGCCGGCGCACCTCGCGCTGGCCGGCGAGCGCCCGGCCGAGCCGGAACAGCTCCTCCTGGACCTGCTCGATCGTGCCGTCGGCCTCCGCCGAGGCGAGCACGGCCGCGAAGGCCAGGTGCTCGACGGCGTCCGCCAGGTCCTCCTCGGCGGACCAGCGCGCCCGCACCAGCCCCTGCGCGGCCTCGACCACGCGCGGGTCGGCGCCGGTGAGCAGCCGCGCGGCCAGGGCGGCCTTGCGGTCCGCCGCGGCCGACGGGTCGGTGAGGGTGCGCCGCAGCGAGCCGGACGAGTCCAGCGCGTCCACCAGCGCGAACAGCTGCTCGCCGAGCAGCCGCCCCTCGGCGCCGGCCTCACGCAGCACCGGCTCGAACCGGCCCTCCGCGGCGACCAGCGACGCCCGGCTCGTCCCTCGCATCAGCTCCCCTTACCCGCGGTGGCCGTGGTCTGCGCGTCCAGCTCGTCCAGGAACCGCTCGACGACGCGCGAGCGGCGCGCCTCGTCCGCGAGCGACTCGCCGACGATCTTCGACGCGAGCTCGGTGGCCAGCGCGCCGACGTCGGCACGCAGCGAGACGGCGGCCTGCTGGCGCTCCGCCTCGATCTGGCGCTGGGCCGTCTCCGTGATGCGGGCCTGCTCCTCCGTGGCCTTCTGACGGGCCTCGGCGACGATCTGGCCGGCCTCGGCGCGCGCGTCCTCGCGGATGCGCGCGGCCTCCGTCCGGGCCTCCTGGAGCTGCTGCTCGTACTCGGCCTTCGCCGCAGCAGCCTCCTCCTGGGCGTGGGCCGCCTGGGCGAGCCCGCCCTCGATCTTCTCCGTGCGCTCGTCGAGCACCGCCGTGAACTTCGGCAGCACGAGCTTGTAGAAGACGACCGCGATGACGACCAGGATGACGAAGGACCACAGGAGGTCGTACGAGGCCGGGACCAGCAGCCGCCAGCCCTCGACCTCCTCGGTCTCCGCGGCCAGGACGCTCGCCGCGGTGAGCGCGGCGGTGCTCACGAGAAGAGGAAGCCGGTGATCAGGCCGAGGAGACCGAGCACCTCGACGAAGCCGATGCCGATGAACATCGTGGTCCGGAGCTGGCCGGCGACCTCGGGCTGGCGGGCCATGCCCTCGACCGTCTTGCCGATGAGGATGCCGAGGCCGATGCCCGGGCCGAGGACCGCGAGGCCGTAGCCCACGGTCGCGATGTTGCCGGAGACGGCGTTCTCGGCCGCAAGGATGACGCTGGGGTCCGCGAGAAGAGACACGCTTGCTCGTTCCTTCCGTTTGGCCGCCGACCGGTCGGCCGGCGGTCGTTCAGTGCCGGGAGGTCCGTGACCGCCCGGGGTGGTGCAGGGTCAGTGCTCGTCCTCGACCGACTGGCTGAGGTAGACGGCCGTGAGGACGACGAAGATGTAGGCCTGCAGCGCCGCGACGAACACCTCGAACAGCGTGATCGCGAAGCCGCCGGCCAGGGTGAGCGCCCCGAAGGGCTTCAGGCCGCCGCTGGCCTCGAACAGCAGGAACTGCGTGGCCGAGAAGCACAGCACGAGCATCAGGTGACCGGCGACCATGTTGGCCATGAGCCGGATCGCCAGCGTGAGGGGCCGCAGGACGAACACCTGCAGGAACTCCACGGGCGTCAGCAGCACGTAGAGGAACGGCGGGACGCCCGGCGGGAACAGGCTGTTCTTGAGGAACCCGCCGACGCCGTGGGCCTTCACGCCCGCCCCGAGGTACATGACGTACACCCAGAGCGCGAGCATGACCGGCAGGCCGATGAGGGACGTCCCGGCGATGTTCAGCCCGGGGATCACGCCGGTGATGTTGAAGGCGAAGATCGCGAAGAAGATCGTCGTCAGGAGCGCGACGTACTTGCCGGCCTTCTCCTTGCCGATGATGTCCTCGGCGACGTTGACGCGCACGAAGTCGAGCAGGAACTCGGCCATGTTCTGGCCGCGGCGCGGGACGAGCCGCGCCCGCCGGGCCGCGATCACCATGAGGGTCAGCAGCACCGCGACGGCGACGAAGCGGACCAGCTGGATCCGGTTGATCTCGAAGACGGTGCCCTCGAACCAGATGGCCGGCGGGAAGAACTCGGCGATCGACGGCTTGTGGAACCCGGACTCGCCTTCGGCAGCGAGCGGCAGGATCGTCGCAAGGCTGGACAGAGCAGTCTCCTGTAGGTCGAAGGCGCCGGCGGTCGATCCCAGGTATGGGTCACTCCGCCGGGACCCGGCCGTCGTGGGTGGTTCGGGGGAAGCCTAGCCCATCGTCGGGCTGTCGCCGTCCGGCTCATCCCGATTCGGGACCTTCGGCCCAGAACCCGAGGGTGACACGTACGGCACCCTGCCCCGCTGCACCGCGCGGTAGTCCAGCAGGGCCGACCCGATGACGGCCACGGCGACGACGACGGCCAGCACGTAGCGGTCGTAGAAGTCCATGCCGCGCAGCACCGCGAGCACGACGACGACCACCGCGAGCTTGCCCAGCCAGGTGCCCATGATGACGGCCATCATCTTCCCGGGCGCCGTGTGGGAGGTCCGCAGCATGGACAGCGTCGTGGTGCCGGAGAACACCAGCGCGATGGCGGCGCCGACGAGCGCGCCCCACACGCCCGGCACCCCCGCGACGAGCCAGCCGACGCCGACGCCGAGCACGGCGACGCCCGCGACCAGCACCACCATGTCGCGCAGGGCGCGGCGGAAGACGGCCGCCACCTCCGGGCTGTCGCCCCGGGGGGTCGTCTCGGGCGTGGGGTCGGTCATCGGTCCGTCCTCGGGTCGGTGTCGGTCAGGGCGGTCAGGGAGGCGTGCAGCGCCACGGGAGGGCTGCCGCCGGGGTCGGCGGCGGGGTGCCAGGCGTGCCGGCGGGCGTCGGCGGCGTGGCGCGCGGGCGCGGTGCCGCCGTGCGGTCCGGTGCCCGGCTCCCCCGGGTGCGGGTGCACGGGCCCGGAGGACGGCCCCGCGGTGCCGGCCGGTCCGGGACCGCTGCGCCCCCGCAGCGGTCCGAGCGTGAGGGCCAGCGCGACGAGCACGCCCGCCGCGAGGCCGACGAGCACCGCGGTGGTCGAGAACCACACCAGCGCGACCGCGGCACCCGTGAACAGCGCGGTCCAGACGTAGAGGATGATCACCGCGCGCCGGTGCGAGTGGCCGATCGCCAGCATCCGGTGGTGCAGGTGCATGCGGTCCGGGTGGAACGGCGACTTGCCGGTGCCGACCCGCCGCACCACGGCCAGCCCCATGTCGAGCAGCGGCAGCAGCAGGACGGCCAGCGGCAGGAGGATCGGCAGGAACGCGGGGAACGACTGCCGCGTCATCGCCGGGTCGATCTGCCCCGTGACCCGGATGCCGGCCGCGGCGATCACCAGGCCGATGAGCATCGACCCGGAGTCGCCCATGAAGATGCGCGCCGGGTGGAAGTTGTGCGGCAGGAACCCGACGCAGGCGCCCACGAGCAGCGCGACGATCAGCGTCGCGAGGCTCGAGTAGTCGCCCGGGCTGGCCTCGCGCGTGAGCTGGTAGGAGTAGACGAAGAACCCCGCCCCGCCGATCGCGATGAGGCCCGCCGCCAGCCCGTCGAGGCCGTCGACGAAGTTCACGGCGTTCATCGCGACGACGACCGTCAGCACCGTCAGGCCGAGCCAGATCCGGTCCGAGCCGAGCACCACGCCGTCGATCGGGAGCTGGTAGAGCTGCACGCCCTGCGAGGCCATGACGAACGCGGCGAGCACCTGGCCGACCAGCTTCGTCATCCAGTCGAGGTCCCAGATGTCGTCCGCGACGCCCAGCGCGCACACGATGGTCGCCGCCGCCGCGATGCCGATGATCGGCCGGGGGTTCTCGAACACGGCGTCGAGGAACGGCAGCCGGCTCGCCATCGCCAGGCCGACGAGGATGCCCGCCCACATCGCGAGCCCCCCGAGCCGCGGCGTCGGGATGGAGTGCACGTCCCGCGTCCGCACCGCCGTGATGGCGCCCCACCGCAGCGCGCACCACCGCGCCACCGGCGTCAGCAGGTACGTGGCCGCCGCGGCGATGAGCAGGAGCAGGAGGTACGCCCTCACCGGCCGGGTCCACCCACCACGGGTGCGACCTCGCGCAGGCGCTCGAGGGAGAGGGCGCCCTCGCGGACGACGCGCAGCTCGTCGCCGGTGGCGTCGACGATGGTCGAGGCGACCTGACCGGGCGTGCGGCCGCCGTCGAGGTACGTCTGCACGCGGTCGCCGAGCTGGGCGACCGCCTCGCCGACCTCCAGGGCCGACGGCTGACCGGTGCGGTTCGCGCTCGACACCGCCATCGGGCCGGTGCGGCGCAGCAGGGCCAGCGCGACGGGGTGGTCGGGCACCCGCAGGGCGACCGTGCCGTGCGTGTCACCGAGGTCCCAGGCCAGCGACGGCTGCGCCACCAGGATGATCGTGAGCCCGCCCGGCCAGAACGCCTCCGCGAGGTCGCGGGCCGCCTGCGGGACGCCCATCGCCAGCCCGTCCAGCGTCCGCGCGTCGGGCATGAGCACCGGGGGCGGCATCTGCCGGCCGCGGCCCTTCGCGGCGAGGAGGGCCGCGACCGCCGGCGGCGTGAACGCGTCCGCGCCGATCCCGTACACGGTGTCCGTCGGCAGCACGACCAGCCCGCCGCGCTCGACCGTGTGGACGGCGGCGTCGAGGGCCGGCCCCCAGGTGGCGGGATCGGTGGCGTCCAGGGCGTGGGCAGTCACGGCTGCGAGTCTCCCACGCCGGCCTGGGCGCCCGGAGGCGGCTCGCCCGGCTCCCGCAGCACCGGGGCCGGGCCGCGCCGCCGGGCGACGAGCATCCGGGGGCGGCCGGTGAGGTCGGGCAGCGTCGCGACCGCCTCGAACGCGCCGGTCGCCTCGGCGTCCGCCCGGGAGGCGGCGTCCTGCACCTCGGCGTGCTCCATGACGAGCAGGCCGCCGGGGACGAGCAGCCGCGCGGCCGCCGCCAGCACGGCACGCGGGACGTCCAGGCCGTCCGCGCCGCCGCCGTACAGCGCCAGGTCGGGGTCGTGGTCCCGGACCTCCGGGTCCACCGGCACGGCGTCCGGCGGGATGTACGGCGGGTTGGACACCACGACGTCGACGGTGCCGTCCAGCTCCGCGAGCAGCGCCGGGTCCCGCACGTCGCCGAGCTCCACGCGCATCGTCCCGGAGCCCGACGCGCCGTGGTTGTGCCGCGTCAGGGCCACGGCCTCCGGCGACGCGTCGACCGCGACCACCCGCGCACCGGGCACCTCGGTGTCGACCGACAGCGCGATGCCCCCGGCGCCGCAGCACAGGTCGACCACCAGCGGCGACCGCCCCTCCGCCGTGAGCCGCGCGGCCTCGTCGACCGCGACCTGCGCGACGGTCTCGGTCTCCGGCCGCGGCACGAACACGCCCGGCTCCACGCGCAGGCTCAGGTAGCGGAACACCGTCGAGCCGACGATGTGCTGCAGCGGCTCGCGGCGCCGGCGGCGGTCCACCAGCCCGGCGTACTCCTCGGTGAACCCCTCCGGCGCGGGCGGCGCCATCACGAGGTCCAGCCGCGGCAGCCCCAGGGCGTACGCCGCCAGCGCCACCGCGTCGTGCCGCGGCGACCCGACGCCGGCGTCGGCGAGCACGCGCGTCGCGCCCTCGACGAGCGCGCGGACCGTCGGGGCCGGGGCCTCGGTCACGACTGCCCCGCGGCGGCCAGGCGCGCGGCCTCGTCGGCGTCGACGGCCGACTGCACGACCGGGCCGAGGTCGCCGTCGAGCACCGCGTCCAGGTTGTACGCCTTGTAGCCGGTGCGGTGGTCCGCGATCCGGTTCTCCGGGAAGTTGTACGTCCGGATCCGCTCCGAGCGGTCGACCGTGCGGACCTGGGAGCGCCGGGCCGCGCTCGCCGCCGCGGCGGCCTCCTCCTGGCGGGCCGCCAGCAGCCGCGCCCGCAGCACGCGCATCGCCTGCTCGCGGTTCTGCAGCTGCGACTTCTCGTTCTGCATCGACACGACGATGCCGGTGGGGACGTGCGTGATCCGCACCGCCGAGTCGGTGGTGTTCACCGACTGGCCACCCGGGCCGGACGACCGGTACACGTCGATGCGCAGGTCGTTCGGGTCGATCTCGACCTCGCCCTCGTCCTCCACCTCGGGGAAGACCAGGACGCCCGCCGCCGACGTGTGGATCCGGCCCTGGGACTCCGTCACCGGCACCCGCTGCACGCGGTGCACGCCGCCCTCGTACTTGAGGCTCGCCCACACGCCGTCGGCCGGGTCGGTGACGGCGCCGCGCGCCTTGATCGCGACCTGCACGTCCTTGTAGCCGCCGAGGTCCGACTCGGTGGACTCGAGCGTCTCGGTCCGCCAGCCGCGCCGCTCGGCGTACCGCAGGTACATCCGCAGCAGGTCGCCGGCGAACAGCGCCGACTCCTCGCCGCCCTCGCCCGCCTTGATCTCCAGGATCGCGTCGCGGGCGTCGTCCGGGTCCCGCGGGACCAGCACCCGGCGCAGCCGCTCGGCGGCCTCCGCCTCCGCCGCGGCCAGCGCGGGCAGCTCCGCCGCGAACGCGTCGTCCGACTCCGCCAGCTCGCGCGCGTCCGCGAGGTCCTCGGCCGCCGCGCGCCAGGCGGCGTGCGCCTGCGCGACCCGGCCCAGCTCCGCGTACCGGCGCCCCAGCCGGCGGGCGAGCGCCTGGTCGGCGTGCACCGCCGGGTCGGCGAGCTGCTGCTCGATGCTCGCGTGCTCGTCGAGCAGCGGACGCGCCGCCGCGAACGGGTCGGTCATGGGCGGGGAACCTCCGGGAGGTGCGGGCACGGGCCCGGCGCGGCCGGGACGGCGGCGGGCGCGCACCGTCCGGACATGCGACGACGCCGGTGACCGCGGTCCGTGACGGACCGCCGGTCACCGGCGTCGGGGGTGCTAGTTGGCCGGGCGCTTGCCGTAGCGCGCCTCGAACCGGGCCACGCGGCCACCGGTGTCGAGGATCTTCTGCTTGCCCGTGTAGAACGGGTGGCAGGCGCTGCAGACGTCGGCGCGGATCTCGCCGGAGGTCGCGGTCGAGCGCGTGGTGAACGTGTTGCCACAGGTGCAGGTCACCTGGGTCACCACGTACTCGGGGTGGATGTCAGTCTTCACAGGTGTTCTCCTCGGGTTGGGTCTCCGGGTCGTGCGCGCGAGCCGCGCACGTGAACCGCAGACCGACGGAACAGTCTGCCAGAACAGCGGGCCCGGACGAAATCTTCCCGGCCCCGCGGGGGTCCCTACGATGGCGGCCATGCGCATCGGCCTGGTGATCGACGACGGCCTCGACAAGCCGGACGGCGTCCAGCAGATCGTGCTCACGCTCGGCCGGCGGTTCGCCGACCTCGGCCACGAGGTGCACTACCTGACGTCCGGCACCGACCGCACGGACCTGGCGAACCTGCACGTGCTCGGCCGCACCGTGTCGGTGCGGTTCAACGGCAACCGGCTGCGCAGCCCCCTGCCGGCGTCGCGGGCGCGCATCCGGCGGCTGCTGGCGGAGGTGCCCTTCGACGTGCTGCACGTGACCATGCCGTACAGCCCGCTGCTCGCCGGGCGGGTGGTGTCGGCGGCGTCGCCCCGCACGGCCGTCGTCGGCTCGTTCGTCATCTACCCGCAGGACGCCGTGGCCCGGTGGGGCATCCGCGCGCTCGGGCTGGCCGAGCGACGCCGGCTGCGGCGGTTCGACGCGATCAGCGCGCTGTCCGAGGCGGCTCGGGAGTCGGTGCGCGAGGCGTACGGGCGGGACGTGCCGGTGATCGGCGGGCCCGTGGAGCTGGGGGCCGCTCCGGCGGGCGGCGACGGGCGGGCGGACGACGCGCCCGTGCACGTGGTCTTCCTCGGGCGGCTCGTGGAACGCAAGGGGCCGCGCGAGCTCCTCGCGGCGATGGCGGCGCTGCCGGCGACCGTGCGGCCGTGGCGGCTGACGCTCGCCGGGCGCGGCCCGCTGCTCGAGGACCTGCGGGCCCGTGCGGCCGCAGCCGGGATCGCCGACCGGGTCGAGTTCCCCGGGTTCGTCGCGGAGGAGGACAAGGCCGCGCTGCTGGCCGGCGCGGACGTGGTCGCGCTGCCGTCGACCGGCGGGGAGAGCTTCGGCATCTCCGTGGTGGAGGCGCTCGCCGACGCGGGCGGGGTCGTGCTCGCCGGCGACAACCCCGGCTACCGCACGCCGATGGCCGGGCTCGAGGCGCAGCTCGTGGACCCCCGCGACACGGCGGCCTTCTCCCGGGCGCTCGCGCGGTGGATCGACGACCCGGGTGCGCGCCTCGCGGCCGTCGGCCCGCAGCGCGCGGCGGCGCAGCGGTTCGAGGCCGGGGAGATCACCCGGCAGACGCTGGCCTGGTACGCGCAGGCGATCGCGTCCCGCCGACCCTGACCCGACCGGCGCCCTGACCGCGCCCTGACCGCGCCCGGCCCCGCTCTGCCTGCCCGCTCGCTCCCGCTCCCGCCCCGTCCGCCGTCGAGAGGCCACCCGCCGGGCGTCGCCACGTCCGGGAACGCCCGGGATGTGGCCTCTCGACGACGGGTGGCGGGGCGACACGGAGAGGGCGGCACCCGTGCGGGTGCCGCCCTCTCCGGGAGCGAGTCGCGTCGGGACGGGCGTCAGACGATCGAGCGGGTCTGGGCCTCGTCGTGGCCGTGCGCGCCGACGCCGGGCGTCGTCTTCTGGACCTGGAGCAGGAACTCGACGTTGCTGCGGGTCTCCCGGAGCTTGCCGAGCAGCAGCTCGATGGCCTGCTGCTGGTCCAGCGCGCCCATGACGCGGCGGAGCTTCCAGATGATCTTGAGCTCGTCCGGGGCGATGAGGATCTCCTCGCGGCGCGTGCCGGACGCGTTGACGTCGACCGCCGGGAAGATCCGCTTGTCCGCGAGCGACCGGGAGAGCCGGAGCTCCATGTTCCCGGTGCCCTTGAACTCCTCGAAGATGACCTCGTCCATCTTGGAGCCGGTCTCCACGAGCGCCGAGGCGAGGATCGTCAGCGAGCCGCCGTGCTCGATGTTGCGCGCGGCGCCGAAGAACCGCTTCGGCGGGTAGAGCGCCGAGGCGTCGACGCCGCCGGACAGGATGCGCCCGGACGCCGGGGCCGCGAGGTTGTACGCGCGGGACAGGCGGGTCAGCGAGTCGAGCAGCACCACGACGTCCTGGCCGAGCTCGACCAGGCGCTTGGCTCGCTCGATCGCGAGCTCCGCGACCATCGTGTGGTCCGAGGCGGGCCGGTCGAAGGTCGAGGCGATGACCTCGCCCTTCACGGTCCGCTCCATGTCGGTGACCTCCTCGGGGCGCTCGTCGACGAGCACGACCATGAGGTGGACCTCGGGGTTGTTCGCGGTGATCGCGTTGGCGATCTGCTGCATGATGATCGTCTTGCCGGCCTTCGGGGGCGCGACGATGAGGCCGCGCTGGCCCTTGCCGATCGGGGCGACGATGTCGATGACCCGCGGCGTCAGGTGGTTCGACTCGTTCTCGAGGCGGAGCCAGTCCTGCGGGTACAGCGGCGTCAGCTTCGAGAACTCGGGCCGCTGCCGCGCCTGCTCGGGCGCCATGCCGTTGACCGTGTCGAGCCGCACGAGCGCGTTCGCCTTGTTCGGCCGCCCGGGCTGCTGCTGCGCCGGCGCCTCGCCCTCACGCGGCGCGCGGACGGCGCCGGTGATCGCGTCGCCGCGGCGCAGACCCGCCTTGCGGACCTGGCCGAGCGGCAGGTAGACGTCGTTCGGTCCGGGCAGGTACCCGCTGGTGCGCACGAACGCGTAGGACTCGAGCACGTCGAGGATGCCGGCGACCGGGACGAGGACGTCGTCCTCGCTCAGCTCGACCTCCTCGTAGGCGGCGTCGCCGGGGCCCCGCTGGCCGCGGCCGCGCTTGGTGCGGTCACGGTCGCGGTACCGGTCGCGCGAGCGGCGGCGGCGTCCGCCCCGCTCGTCGTCGTCGCCCTGGTCCTGCTGGCGGTCGGAGCGCGCGCGGTCCTGGTCGCCCTGCTGCTCCTGCTGCGGGCGCTGCCGCTGGCCGTCGCCGGTCGGGCCCTCGGGCAGGGTCACGTCGACCGCGGGCGCGCCGGCGCCCCGGCCCGCGCGGCGCGAGCGGCGCTCGCCCGTCACGGAGCCGACGGCGTCCGCGGCGCGCGCGGCACTGTCGTCGCGCACGTCGTGCTGCTGGGCGCCCTGGCGGCTGTCGAGCGAGCGCTCGACGGCCTCGAGGCCCGCCAGCACGTCCACGGCGCGGCCGGGGCGCTGTCCCGGGGCGTCCTCGCCCTCGGCGCGCTGCTCGCCCTGCGCGCGCACGGGGCGGCGGGAGCCGTCGCGGCGGCGGGTGTCGCCGTCCACGACCGGGGCCTCGGCGGGTGCGGTGCCCGCACGCCCGGTGGGCGCCGGCGGGGCGTCCGCGACCGGCGTGCTCGCGGTCGGCGCGTCGCCGGCCGGGTCGGCGGCCGCGGCGGGCCGTCCGGCGGCGCGGGACGCCGCACGGCGGGCGCGCGGCTCGGCGGCGGCGCCGTTCTCGGCACCCGCGCCCTTGCCGGTGCCCGCGCCGGAGCGCTTCGCCTGGATCGCGTCGACCAGGTCGGTCTTGCGCATCCGGGAGGTGCCCGTCACGCCGAGCTGCGCGGCGAGGGCCTGGAGCTCGGGCATGCGCATCGCGGAGATCGCGCCGCCACGGGCGGAACCGCCGGAGCTGGTGCTCACGGCCGGCTCGATGGTGTCTGTCACGAAGGACCCTTCCCCCTCGTCGGGGACCGCCACCCTCCGTCGGGGCGCGGTCTGCGTCCAGCCCTCGGGTCGGGGCCGTCGCGTCGGTGGGGCCTCACCGGTCGCGCGGAAGCGTCGACGTCGGTGGGCTGGTGCGTTCCCGGTCTCGGATCTCATGGGACCCGTGCCTTCGGGGCGCTGGCACGCGCGGCGCTGCACCCGAATGAGGCTGAGCGGATATCAGGACGAAGTCCGGGGAACGGCGCCAGCATACCACCGGGGAGGTGCCGTCAGGGCAGTCTCCGCCACGTCGCACCGTCGGTGTCGATCGCCAGCCGCACGATGCGCCAGCCGCCCATCGAGCCGCCGAACACGGCGGCCAGCGCCGCGTCCGCGTCGGTCGCCGCCGGCGTCCCGGGACCCGCCTCGGAGCGCGCCAGCACCAGCACCGTCGGGCCGGCGCCGGACACGACGGCGGCCACGTCCCGGGCCCGCAGCGCGTCGACGAGCGCCATGCTCTCCCGCATCACCGGGCGCCGGTAGCCCTGGTGCAGGCGGTCCTCGGTGGCGGGCAGCAGCAGGTCCGGCCGGCGCCCGAGCGCCTCGACCAGCAGCGCGGACCGCCCGGCCTGGAACGCCGCGTCGCCGTGCGGGACCGTCGCCGGCAGCACGCCGCGCGCGTGGGAGGTCGCCAGGCGCGTGCCGGGGACGACGACGACGGGGGCGATCGAGGGGTCGACCGGGAGCCGCGCCGCGTGCACCGCTCCCCCGGCGGCGGCGTCGTCGCACCACGCGACGGTCGCCCCGCCCAGCAGCGCGGGCGCGGCGTTGTCCGGGTGGCCCTCGAGCTCCGTCGCGAGCGCGAGGACGACGTCGTCGTCGAGCGACTCCGGCTCGGCGACCAGGGCCCGAGCGGCGAGCAGGCCCGCGACGACCGCGCCGGCGGACGAGCCGAGGCCCCGGCCGTGCGGGATCCGGTTGCGGCACGTCAGGTGCAGTCCGGTCTGCGGCGCCCCGACGTGGTCGAGCGCGTGACGCAGCGCCCGCACCACGAGGTGGTCCTCGCCCGACGGGACCTCCTGCTCGCCCTCCCCCACGACGTCCACGACCACCTCGGCGGAGCCCAGCGCCCGCACCTCGACGTCGTCGTGCAGGGCGAGCGCCAGGCCCAGCGCGTCGAACCCCGGCCCGAGGTTCGCGCTCGTCGCCGGCACGCGCACGCGCGCCCGGTCCGCACCCAGTCGCACGGTCGTCAGCCCAGGCCGAGCGCCGCGGCGATCTCGACCACGTCGGGTCGCACGCGGGTGGTCTCGACCTCGCCGCCGTCCGCGGTGCGCAGCGCCCACTGCGGGTCCTTCAGCCCGTGGCCGGTGACCGTCACGACGATGCGCGACCCCGCCGGCACGCGGCCCTCTCCCGCCAGGCGCAGGATGCCGGCGACACCGGCCGCGGACGCCGGCTCGACGAACACGCCGACCTGGGAGGACAGGACGCGGTGGGCGGCGAGGATCTCGTCGTCCGTGACCGCCTCGATGAGGCCGCCCGACAGGTCGCGCGCCGCCTCCGCCTGCACCCAGGAGGCCGGGTTGCCGATGCGGATCGCCGTGGCGATCGTCTCGGGCTCCGTCACCGGGTAGCCGCGCACGATCGGCGCGGCGCCGGCGGCCTGGAAGCCCCACATCGCCGGCGTGTGGGTGGCGACCGCGGGCAGGTCCGCGCCGGCGTCGAGCCCCGCGTACTCGCGGAAGCCCTTCCAGTAGGCGGTGATGTTGCCGGCGTTGCCGACCGGCAGCGCGTGGATGTCCGGGGCGTCGCCGAGGGCGTCGACGATCTCGAACGCGCCGGTCTTCTGCCCCTCGATGCGGTCGGGGTTCACGGAGTTCACGAGCTCGACCGGGTACGCCTCCGCGAGCTTGCGGGCCGCGACGAGGCAGTCGTCGAAGTTGCCGTCGACCTGCAGCAGCTTCGCGCCGTGCGCGACGGCCTGGCTGAGCTTGCCCATCGCGATCTTGCCGTCCGGCACGAGCACCGCGCAGACCATGCCCGCGGCGGTGGCGTACGCCGCGGCCGACGCCGACGTGTTGCCCGTCGACGCGCACACGACGGCGCGCGCGCCGCGCCCGGCGGCCGCGGAGATCGCCGTCGTCATGCCGCGGTCCTTGAAGGAGCCCGTGGGGTTCATGCCCTCGACCTTGACGAACACCTCCGCCCCCGTGAGCGCGGACAGCGCCGGCGCGGCGACGAGCGGCGTGCCGCCCTCGCCGAGCGTGACGACGTGCTCCTGGACGTGCGCGGGCAGGCGGTCCGCGTACTCGCGGATGACGCCGCGCCACTGCTGTGCCATCAGGCTCCCTCGACTCGCAGGACGGAGACGACCTCGCGGACGGAGTCCAGGCCGCCGATCGCGGCGACGGTCGCGGCCAGCGCGGCCTCCGGCGCCTCGTGCGTGGTGATGACCAGGCGGGCGACGCCCGGCGTGGCGTCGGCGTCCGCGGGCGACTGCCGGACCGCCTCGATCGAGACGCCGTGCTCCGCCAGCACCGCGGAGACCTGGGCCAGCACGCCGGGGCGGTCGTCGACCTCGAGCCGCACCTGGTAGCGGGTGCGGGCGGACTGCGCCGGCAGCACCGGCAGGTCCGCGTACCAGGACTCCGCCGGGCCGCGGCCGCCGTGCACCCGGTGCCGGGCCGCCGAGACGACGTCGCCGAGCACGGCGCTCGCCGTCGGGGCGCCGCCGGCGCCGCGGCCGTAGAACATGAGCTCGCCCGCGGCCTCGGCCTCGACGAACACCGCGTTGAACGCCCCCCGGACGCCGGCGAGGGGGTGGGACAGCGGCACGAGCGCGGGGTGCACGCGCGCCTGCACGCCCTCGCGGCCGTCCTCGCCGGTGCGGCGCTCGGCGATCGCGAGCAGCTTGATGACGTGGCCCGTGCGACCGGCCCAGGCCACGTCGTCGGCGGTGACGCCCGTGATGCCCTGCCGGTCGACGTCGTCGAGCGAGACCCGCGTGTGGAACGCCAGCGACGCGAGGATGGCGGCCTTCGCGGCGGCGTCGTAGCCCTCGACGTCGGCGGTCGGGTCGGCCTCCGCGTACCCCAGGGCCTGCGCCTCCGCCACGGCCGCGTCGAGGTCCAGGCCGTCCGCGGCCATCCGGTCGAGCACGTAGTTGGTGGTGCCGTTGACGATGCCGAGCACCCGCTGGACGCGGTCCCCGGTCAGCGACTCGCGCACCGGCCGGACCAGGGGGATCGCGCCGGCGACGGCGGCCTCGAAGTACAGGTCCACGCCTGCCGCGTCCGCCGCCGCGTACAGCGTCGGGCCGTCCTGGGCGAGCAGCGCCTTGTTCGCGGTGACGACCGCGGCGCCGTGCTCGACGGCGCGCAGCAGCAGGGAGCGCGCGGGTTCGATGCCGCCCACCACCTCGACCACGACGTCGGCCTTCGCGACGAGCCCCTCGGCGTCGGAGGTGAGCAGCGCGCGGTCGACGACCGGGTCGCGCTCGGCGTCGACGTCCCGCACCGCGATGCCGACGAGCTCCAGCGGCGCCCCGACCCGCGCGGCCAGGTCGGCGCCCTGCGTCGTGAGCAGCCGCACGACCTCCGTGCCGACGACGCCGCAGCCGAGCAGCGCGACCCGCACGGCGGGACGGTCGCCGGCGGCGGGCGTGGCGGGTCCGACGGTCTCGTCGCGTGCTGTCACCGCGTGCGCCTCTCGATCACGCCCGGGTGCCCCGGGCCTGGTGGGGTGCGTCCCGGGGCGTCGCCGCCGGGACGAGCCCCAGGATAGGGGCCGTGCCGTGCGCGCCGGGGGCGCATCCACACCCTGGGCGGGGCGCGGGCGCCGGGCGGGTCGCCGGCCGCCGGGCGGGGCGCCGGCCGCTCAGCCCAGGTCGAGCGCCAGCAGGTCGTCCTCGGTCTCGCGCCGGACCAGCACCCGGGTGGCGCCGTCGCGCACCGCCACGACGGGCGGGCGCGGGACGTGGTTGTAGTTGGACGCCATCGAGCGACCGTACGCACCGGTGGCGGCGACGGCCAGCAGGTCCCCGGGCGCGACGTCGGCCGGCAGCTGCACCTCGTGCACGACGATGTCGCCGCTCTCGCAGTGCTTGCCCACCACCCGCGCCAGGACGGTCCGCGCCGCGCCCGTCCGGGAGACGACCGCCGCGTGGTACGGCGCGCCGTACAGGGCGGGCCGGATGTTGTCGCTCATGCCGCCGTCGACGGAGACGTACAGCCGGACCCGTCCGTCCTCGAGCGTGACGGGCTTGACCGTCCCGACCGTGTAGAGCGTCAGCGTGGTCGGGCCGACGATCGCGCGGCCGGGCTCGAACGACAGCCGCGGCACCGGCGTGCCGAGCTCGGCGCAGGTGGCGTCGACCGTCGTGGCGAGGTCCTTCGCGATGCGCTCGGGGTCCAGGGGCACCTCCCCCGGCAGGTACGCGATGCCGAAGCCGCCGCCGAGGTCGACCTCCGGTGCGAGGTACCCGGTGCGGGCGGCGAGCTCGGCGCGCAGCCGCAATACCGCGCCCGCGGCGACCGCGAAGCCCTCGGGGTCGAGGATCTGCGAGCCGATGTGGGAATGGATGCCGAGCAGCCGGAGCTCCGGCGCCGCGACGACCCGCTCGAGGGCGGTCATCGCGGGGCTGGTGCCGTCGGCGGCGGTCGCGACGGACAGGCCGAACTTCTGGTCCTCGTGCGCGGTCGAGATGTACTCGTGGCCGCCCGCGTGGACGCCGGTGGTGATGCGCACCATGACCGGGGCGGGCGCGGGCTCGGCACCGTCCGCGGTGCGCTCCCGCACGGCCGCGACGAGGCGGTCCAGCTCCCCGAGCGAGTCGACGATGATCCGCCCGACCCCGGCGTCGAGCGCCCGGGCGATCTCCGCGTCCGACTTGTTGTTGCCGTGCAGGCCGATGTCCGCGCCCGGGACGCCGGCGCGCAGCGCGACCGCGAGCTCGCCACCCGTGGACGTGTCGACGCGCAGGCCCTCCTCGTGCGCCCAGCGGGCCACGGCCACCGACAGGAACGCCTTGCCCGCGTAGTACACGTCGACGCCCGCGCCGAGGTGCCCGAACGCCTTCTCGAACGCGGTGCGAACCCCCCGCGCGCGGGACCGGAACGCGGCCTCGTCCAGGACGTAGGCCGGCGTGCCCTGCTCGGCGGCGAGGTCGCGCAGGTCGACGCCCGCGACGCGCACGGCGCCGTCGGCGCCCCGCACGGCGTGCGCCGGCCACGGCAGCCCCAGCGCGCCGGACCCGGGGGCGCCGTCGGTCCCGGCACCCGCCACCGCGTCGCGCGCCGCGGCGTCGGCCGCGGCCGCCTCCGAGCCGGGGTGGGCGGTCACATCCGCTCCGGCGCGCTCACCCCGAGCAGCCCCAGGCCGTTCGCGAGCACCTGCCGGGTCGCGTCGTTCAGCCAGAGCCGGGTGCGGTGCACGTCGGAGACCGGCTCGTCGCCGAACGGCAGGACGCGGCGCTGCTCGTACCACTTCTGGTACGCCCCGGCGACCTCCTCCAGGTAGCGGGCGACACGGTGCGGCTCGCGCAGCTCGGCGGCCTGCGCGACGACGCGCGGCATCTCCGCGATCCGTCCGAGCAGCAGGGACTCGGTCTCGTGGTCGAGCAGCGAGGCGTCGAAGCCGTCCTCCCGGCGCACGCCGGCGTCCGCGGCGTTGCGGGCGACCGAGCAGGTGCGGGCGTGCGCGTACTGCACGTAGTAGACGGGGTTCTCGTTGGTCGCCCGGCTCAGCAGGTCCAGGTCGAGGTCGATCGAGGAGTCCGCCGACGACCGCGCCAGCGAGTAGCGCGCCGCGTCGACGCCCACGGCCTCGACCAGGTCCTCGATGGTGACGACCGTGCCCGCGCGCTTGCTCATCCGGACCGGGGTGCCGTCCTTGACGAGGTTCACCAGCTGCCCGATGAGGATCTCGAGGTTGACGTGCGGGGTGTCGCCGAACGCGGCGCACATCGCCATCATCCGGCCGATGTACCCGTGGTGGTCGGCGCCCAGCATGATGATGACGCGGTCGAAGCCGCGCTCACGCTTGTCCAGGTAGTACGCGAGGTCGCCGGCGATGTAGGCGGCGTCCCCGTCGGACTTGATGATGACGCGGTCCTTGTCGTCGCCGAAGTCGGTGGTGCGCAGCCACGTGGCACCGTCGGCCTCGTAGACGTGCCCGAGCTCGCGCAGGCGCGCCACGGCCCGGTCGACCGCGCCGTTCTCGTGCAGCGTGTCCTCGTGGAAGTAGACGTCGAAGTCGACGCCGAAGTCGTGCAGCGACTTCTTGATCTCCGCGAACATCAGGTCCACGCCCCGGGACCGGAACGCCTCCTGAGCCTCCGCGTCGGGCAGCGTGCGGGGGTCGGGCTCGCCGGCCTCGGCGGCCTGCGCGATGACGGCGTCGGCGATGTCGGCGATGTACTGGCCGCCGTAGCCGTCCTCCGGCGCCTCCTCGCCGCGGGCGCGGGCGAGCAGCGAGCGCGCGAACCGGTCGATCTGCGCGCCGTGGTCGTTGAAGTAGTACTCGCGGCCGACGCGGGCGCCGGACGCCTCCAGGACGCGGGCCAGGCTGTCGCCGACGGCGGCCCACCGCACGCCGCCGATGTGGATCGGGCCGGTCGGGTTGGCGGAGACGAACTCCAGGTTGATGCTCTGCCCGGTCAGCGTCTCGTTGCGGCCGTACCCCGTGCCGGCCTCGACGACCGAGCGCGCGAGCTCGCCCGCGGCGGCGGTGTCGAGCGTGATGTTGAGGAAGCCGGGACCGGCGACGTCGACCTTCGCGATCCCGGGAGCGTCCGCGAGCCGGCGGGCGAGCTCCTCGGCGAAGGCCCGCGGGTTGGTGCCGGCCTTCTTCGCGAGCTGCAGCGCCACGTTGGTCGCCCAGTCGCCGTGCTCGCGCTGCCGGGGTCGCTCCACGTGCACGGTCGCGGGCAGGTCGGCGGCGTCGAGGGCGAAGGTCCCGTCGGCGACGGCGCCCGCGAGGGCGGCGCGCAGGGACTCGGAGAGCTCAGCGGGGGTCACCGGACAAGCGTAGCGACGCCCCGGCGCTGCCCCGTCCGTCGTCCACAGCCCGCACGGCCGCGGCCGCTGGGGAGGACCCGGCGGTCAGCCCCGGGCCCGCGGCCCCCACGAGTCCTCGAGCATCCCGGGCCGGCAGGCGACGGTCGCCGCCGCCACCAGGACCACGAGCGTCCCCATGAGGAACAGCAGCGACGCCGTCCAGGTGCCCGTCGCGTCGTAGAGCACGCCCATCAGCAGCGGGCCGGTGCCGGCGATCGCGTAGCCGACGCCCTGCGTGAAGCCGGACAGCGACGCCGCCCCGGCGGACGTCCGCGTCCGCAGGTTGATGAGCGCGAGCAGGACGGGGAACGCCCCGGGACCGAAGCCGCCCAGCAGGATCCACAGCCACACCGGGCCGCCGGGTGCGAGCAGCAGGCCGAGGTAGGACGCCATGAAGCACGCGACGAAGAACACGACGAGGCCGATGGGGTTCCGCATCCGCGACGCGGCGATCGGCGCGACGAGCGCGGGCGGCAGCCCGAGGATCGCGAACACCGACAGCCACACCCCCGCCGCGTGCGGCGACGTGCCGCCGTCCACGAGGATCTGCGGCAGCCAGGCGAACATCGCGTAGGAGTCCAGCGAGTTCATGGCGAACGTCAGCGCCATCCCCCACGCGAGGGGGCTGCGCCAGACCCGCCCGCCGGAGCGGTGCCGGGACGTCAGCGCGGGCGTCGTCGCCGGTGCGCGCCGCAGGAGCCCGCCGAGCTCGGCCCGCGCGGCGGCGGACCGCACGATCACCACCAGCCACGGCAGCGCGGCGACGACCCCGACCGCCGACCACACCGACAGCGACGCCCGCCACCCGAGCCGCTCCGCCACGGGGACCGCGAGCAGCGCCGGCAGGGCCGTGCTGAACGTCATCGTCACCGAGTACACGGACGTCACCACGCCGATGCGGTCCGGGAAGTAGCGCTTCACCACCGGCGGCAGCAGGACGTTGCCCATGCCCATGCCGGCGAGCGCGATCACCGACCACGCCAGGAACCCCGTCGACGTCGACGTGCCCGAGCGCACCACCTCGCCCGTCGCCGACAGCAGCATGGCGAGGACCAGCAGCGGCTCCAGGCCGATGCGGCGGGCGAGCAGCGGCGTCACCGAGCCGAACGCCGCGAACGACACCACCGGGATGGTGCCGAGCAGCCCGGCCTCCGTGGCGGACAGCGCCACGTCCGCGCGCACCAGGTCGAGGATGGGCGACACGGACGCGACCGCGATGCGCAGGTTGAGCGCGACGAGGACGACGCCGAGCAGGACGACGCGGCGACCCCGCCACGGCGCGGCAGGACCCACAGGAGCGGAGGCAGACGGCATGCGACCTCAGGAGCGGGAGCGGAGGGCGCGCGGCGGTGGGCGCTGGCGGACGGGTGCCGGCTTCGTGTTGAATCGCGGCACAACTGACCAGGGAGACTACCCCGCATGACGCGACGCACCGGCCTCATCGACGCGACGGTGGCCCAGCTCCGGGCACGGATCACCTCCGGCGAGTGGCGCGTCGGCACCCGCATCCCCCCGGAGCCCGCGCTGGTCGAGATGCTCGGCGTCGGCCGCAACACCGTGCGTGAGGCCGTCCAGTCGCTCGTGCACGCCGGTCTGGTCGAGCGCCGTCAGGGCTCCGGCACCTACGTGCTGTCGGCGTCCGAGCTCGCGGTCAGCATGGGCCGGCAGATCGCCGACGCCCGCCAGCGCGACGTCATCGAGGTGCGCCGCAGCCTGGAGGTCGAGGCCGCCCGCCTCGCCGCCCGCCGCCGCACCACCGCCGACGTCGCCACCATCACCGCGCTGCGCGACGCCCGCGCCGAGGCGTGGCGGTCCGGCCAGCTCGACCGCATGGTCTCCGCCGACCTCGCGCTGCACCGGGCCATCGCCCGCGCCGCCCGCAACCCCGTGCTGCTGTCGCTGTACGAGAACCTCATCGACGCGATCACCGACAACATCCGGTTCAACTTCGCGCAGGTGCTCCAGGACGGCGACCACCACGACGGCCTCGTCGAGGCCATCGCCGCCGGCGACGACAGCCGCGCCGTCGACGAGACCGCGACGTACCTGTCGGGACTCCTCGGCGAGGACTGACACCGCCCGCGGCCTGGTAGTCTCGTGCACCGCGCCGGTCCGACGGCCGCGCGCACGCCCTCGTAGCTCAGTGGATAGAGCGTCTGCCTCCGGAGCAGAAGGTCGTAGGTTCGAATCCTATCGAGGGCACAGGTTCGACCAGCACGTCCGAACGCCCGTGACGCCAACCGTCGCGGGCGTCGCTCGTTCCCGCTTCTCGGGGGTCGAGCGGCGTGGGAGCTCCTAGAGCACCCGCTCGCCGATGAACCGGCCGATGACGCGGATGTCGATCCCGCGGGCGAACTCCAGCTTCACGCGTCCGAGCCCCGAGAACCACAGCTCGAGCTCCGAGTCGAGGTCGAACGTCCCCGCCGACTCGACCGAGAACGCCTGGATCTTGCTGTAGGGCAGCGAGGACCAGTCGCGCTTCTTGCCCGTCATCCCCTGCACGTTCAGGGCGATCAGCCGCTTGTCGGTCAGAGTGACCGAGTCGCGCATGCCCTTGAAGGCCATGACGATGCTCTCGCCGGGCACCAGCAGCTCGGCGACCTCCTTGTGCGCGTCGGAGGGGTCGCGGGGTGAGAGCTTGACGTACGAGGCGTTGGCGAAGTCGATCACCCGCCGAGCGTGCCGCAGGGACCTGCCCGCTCCAACCGCTGAACGAGTGGTGGAGGGAACGCCGCCCGCCTGCCGCTAGCCTGCGCGCAGACGGCCCGGCGACCGGCACCGGGTCCGACCCACGGGGGCGCGTCATGCAGCTCGTCCTGTCGAGCCAGCAGTGGTTCGGCGCCATCCTCGCCGCGCTGGTCGCGATCGTCGTCTACGCCGCGGGTGTGCGGTCCTCGCGCGCGTCGCAGCGCTACGAGCAGCTGAATGAGGCCAGCGTGCAGCTGAGCGAGGCCGCGATCCGCGTCGCGTCCGCCGTCTCCGCCGCCGAGCCCATGACGGGCCCGGTCGCTCTCTTCCGCGCCGGGAGGAAGCGCGCCCGGACCGCCTCCGAGCTCCGGGCTCTGCACGAGCAGGTCAGGGTGGCGGCCTCAGCCGTCGCCCTGTCGACACGGTCCCGCCAAGTGCGTCTGCTCAGCGCCGTGGTCCTGCGCACCAGCTGGCAGATGCGGCACCACGCCACGCATCCGGACGAGCCGCGCGAGCACCTGCCGTGGTGGTGGTTCGAGGTCGAGCACCCTCATCCTGGGGCCCGGAGGTGCCCGGCGTGCCCGCTCGGCGTGCGCCCGCCGGTGACGATCATGTCCGAGCAGACGCGGAGAGCCGCCACCGTGCGGTTGATGACCGTGCTCGTCGACGAGTTCCAGTTCGCGGTCGCGACCGAGGTCGCCCGCCCGCCCTTCTCGTTCGGCGGCCGCCGGCTGCTGGCGTGGGTCCTGGACCGGAGCCCGCGGCGGCGGAGCCGACGACCCGCACGCAGCACGCGCGCCGGAGCAGTCCGCGCGTGGTTGCGGCAGGTCCCCGACATCCTGCGACAGCGAGGAGTCCCGAGACGCGACGAGCTGGACGAGTGGCTGCGTCACTACGGCTTCCCCGCGATCGACGACCCCAAGCCCGACCGTCTGGTCCGGCCGTAACGACCCGGCAGGGCAGGGCAGGCACGCCGCCGCGTCACGATCACCCGCTGGAGGATCACGAACGCCAGCAGCACCGCCCCGATTGGCACGGAATCGAGCCCCTCGCGGGCGATGAGCACCTGGATGAGGCCGTACACGAGGACGCCCCGCGCCGGTGCCGAGCACGAACCCGACCTCGCCGGACAGCAGGGTGCCGCCGATGACGGCTGCGGCGATCGCGTCGAGCTCCATGCCGATGCCCGTGAGGTCGTAGCCGGACGTGGTGCAGAGCGCAAAGAGGATGCCGGCGCAGGTGCCGCTGAACACCCAGATACGGGCGCGAGCGGGGCGCAGGCACACGGGATCACAGCACGGGACCGTGAAGGTCGTGCTCCCCGGACGCACGGTGTCGCCTGCGGGCAGCGGTGGCCGGGACGTCAGCCCGCGCCGCTGACCGCGACAGTGACCACCGTGAGCCCCGCGGTCGGCTGACGCACCACGGCACGCGCGGCCGCGTCCTCGACCTCGTCCGAGGCCCGAACGGTGACGATCATCTCGTCCGGGAACCAGGCGAGCATCGGCACCACCGCGCTCTCTTCGCGATCGGGCGGACCGCAGTGGTCCTCGTACCCCAGCCGCCACGCGTCCAGCGCCTCCTGCGGGGTGAGGTCCACCTCGTACACCTTCACGATGCGCGCGACGCTGTCCGGCCCGAGACCCAGACCCCAGGACGACTCCTGCGACACCTGGCCGAGCATCGTGGCGGGGACGGGTGCGTCGAGCATCGGCTCCCGCTCCAGCGTCGCCAGGTGCGGTGACGGCCCCCCGTGCAGCGCCGTCCAGGCGAGGGCCGCGAGCAGGACCACGACCGCGACGAGGACCCCGCCGGTCAACCAGGGCCAGATCTGGTGCTCGCGCCGCCTGCCGACGCCGGAAACACCCCAGGGCGCCACAGGTTCCTCCAGGATGAGCCGCCTGCGGAGGAACCTAGGGGCGGGCGATCAGCAGCGTGCGGGAAACCGGTCCGCGTCACCCGGACGGCGCGGTCACCGGGCCGTTCGGGACGGGTGCGGACGGGTGCGCGTCGCCGGCCCCCTGCGCTCGGCGACGCGCACCCGCCCGACGCCCCCTACCGCCGCCGCGTCACGATCACCCGCTGGAGGATCACGAACGCCAGCAGCACCGCCCCGATGAACACCCGGGTCCACCAGGAGTCGAGGCCCTCGCGGGCGATGAGCACCTGGATGAGGCCGTACACGAGGACGCCCGCGCCGGTGCCGAGCACGAACCCGACGCCGCCGGACAGCAGGGTGCCGCCGATGACGACCGCGGCGATCGCGTCGAGCTCCATGCCGATGCCCGTGAGGTTGTAGCCGGACTTGGTGTAGAGCGCGAAGAGGATGCCGGCGATGCCGGCGCAGGTGCCGCTGATGACGTACACCCAGATGCGGGTGCGGGCGGGGCGCAGGCCCATGAGGCTGACGGCGACGCCGCGGTCGCTGGACCCGAGGCCGTACACGGAGCGGCCGAACCGCGTGTAGTGCAGCAGGTAGACCGCGACGAGCAGCACGGCGACCGCGATGAGCATGCTCGCGTTGATGCGCCACAGCGAGCGGCCCTCGCCGAACGTGATGCTCCAGGACGCGAGGCTCGCGAACCCCTCGTCCTTGATGGCGAGGGAGTTGGTGCTGACGACGTTCGCGAGCCCGCGTGCCAGGAACATGACGGCGAGCGAGGCGATGAACGGTTGGATGTCGAACACCTGGACGAGCACGCCGATGAGCAGGCCGCAGGCGGTGCCGATGAGCACGCCGACGACGAGCACGACGGGCAGCGGCAGCCCGACCTGGAACAGCCGGGCCACGGCGAGGCCGACGAGGGCGACGACGGCTCCGACGGACAGGTCGATGCCGCCGGTGAGGATCACGAACGTCATGCCGACCGCGAGGACCAGCAGGTAGGAGTTGTCCACCATGAGGTTGGAGAACAGCTTCATGCTGATGAAGTCGGACCGGGAGGTGCTGTAGCGGCTCTGCCCGACGCCGAGCATGAGCGCCAGGGTGAGCAGCGTGCCGAGCACCGGAAGGAAGCGGCGGTCGAGGTTCCCGAGCGCGCGCCACCAGGGCCGGCGCGCGGGCGTGGCGGGCGCGGGGGCGGGCGCCTGGGTGAGCTGGCCGGTCATCGCACGACCTCCACGGGTCGGGGCTGCGCGGCCCGCAGCCGGCGGGCGTCGAGCCGGGAACGCAGGAACGGCGACGCCGCGACGCACACGGCGATGAGCACGACGGCCTTGAACAGCGGGGTCGTCTGCGACGGGAGCTCGAAGATGATGACGGCGCGCTCGAGCGTCGACAGCAGCAGCGCGCCGGCGATGAGCCCGCCGAGGTTGAACCGCCCGCCGTCGAGCTTGGTGCCGCCGAGGACGACGACCATGATCGCGTCGAGCTCCTTGAGCAGGCCGATGTTGTTGGCGTCGGCGGCCATCGTCGGGGCGCCGTAGACCAGCCCGGCGAGCGCGGCCAGGACGCCCGCGATGACGTAGACGCTCCACGTGGTGGTGCGGGCCCGGACGCCGGCGAGCCGGCTGGCCTCCCCGTTGATGCCGATCGACTCGAGGAACATGCCCAGCGCGGTGCGCCGGACCAGCAGCGTGACGAGGACGAACACGACGGCGGCGATGACGACCGGGGTCGGGACGCCGAGCACGAAGCCGGAGCCGATGGACTTGAACGGCGGGCTCGTGACCGTCGTGATCTGCCCCTGCGTGATGAGCATGGCGATGCCGCGCCCGGCGACCATGAGGATCATCGTCGCGATGAACGGCTGGATGCCGAGCGCCGCGACCATGAACCCGTTGAACGCCCCCACGACGACGCCGACCACGAGGCCCAGGGCGACCGCGACCGCGACGGTGGCGGCGGACCCCGGGTCGGGCGACCCGTCGAGGTACGTGAGCGACACCGCGAGCGCGATCGCCATCACGGCGCCGACGGACAGGTCGATGCCGCCGGTCGCGATGACGAGGCACATGCCGAGCGCGAGCAGCAGCGGGGTCGCGCTGTTGCGCAGCAGGTCGATGAGCTGGCCGAACAGGTGCCCGTCGCGCAGCGTGACGTCGAGGAACCCGGGGCTCTTGAGCCCGCACGCGAGCAGCAGGACGAGCAGCGCGACGACCGGCCAGAAGATGCCGTGGTCGGTCACCCGGCGCAGCGCCTGCACGCTCAGGCCCCGGGTGGGGGGCGGGGTGGCGGTGGGCGTGCTCATGAGGCCTTCTCCCCGGTGGTCGCGATGGTCTCCAGGACGTCCTCGGTGGTCAGGGTCCCGTCGTTCTCGAGCTCGGTGACCTTCTGCCGGTCGCGCATCACGACGATCCGCTGGCTGAGGCGCAGCACCTCCTCGAGCTCGGAGGAGATGAACAGCACGGACATGCCGTCGGCCGCGAGCTCGGTGACGAGGCGCTGGATCTCGGCCTTCGCCCCGATGTCGATGCCGCGCGTCGGCTCGTCGAGGACCAGCAGCCGAGGCGACGTCGCCAGCCACCGGGCGAGCAGCACCTTCTGCTGGTTGCCGCCCGACAGGTTCTTGATGAGCGCGTTCGGGTTCGGCGGGTTGATGTTGAGCGCGACGATGTACTTCTGGACCAGCTCGTCGAGCTGGCGCCGGGGCAGCCGCCGGAGCGTGCCGCGGCGGGCCTGGAGCGCGAGGGCGATGTTCTCCCGCACCGTCAGGTCGCCGATGATCCCCTCCTTCTTGCGGTCCTCGCTCGACAGGGCGATGCCCTGCTGGAGCGCGGCGAGGGGTGTCGCGAGGCGGGTGGGCACGCCCTGCACGGCGATCTCGCCGTGGTCGGGCCGGTCGGCGCCGGTGAGCAGGCGCGCGGCCTCGGTGCGCCCGGAGCCGAGCAGCCCGGCGAGCCCGACGATCTCCCCGGGGTACAGGCTGAGGTCGAACGGCTCGACGCCGCCCTTCGAGCCGAGGCCGACGCCCCGCAGCAGCGGGGTCTCCTGCCCGGAGTGCTCGGTGACGGCGTCGCGGGCCCGCTCCTCGATCCCGGCGAGGTCCTCCTCCGCGCGCCCGATCATGTGCGAGATCAGGTCGCGCCGGCTGAGCTCGGCGGTGCGGAACTCCCCCACGAACCGGCCGTTGCGCAGGACGGTCATGCGGTCGGAGATCGCGTAGACCTGCTCCAGGAAGTGCGAGACGAACAGGATCGCGACGCCGGACTCCCGCAGCCGCCCGATGACGCGGAACAGCTCCGCGACCTCGGCCTTGTCGAGCGACGACGTCGGCTCGTCGAGGATGAGCACCCGGGCGTCGACGACGAGCGCACGGGCGATGGCGCACAGCTGCTGGACGGCGATGCTGTGGCTCGAGAGCTGCGAGCGCGGGTCGATGTCGAGGTTCAGCCGCTGCAGCGCCTCGCGCGCGGCGCGCCGGGTGGCCCGCCAGTCGATGAACGGGCCGCGCCGGACCTCGTGGCCGAGCATCACGTTCTCCGCCACGGTGAGGTTCGTGCAGAGGTTGACCTCCTGGTACACCGTGCTGATGCCGGCGCGCTGCGCCTCGTCCGGGCCGTCGAAGACGAACTCCTCGCCCTCGACCTCGATGCCCCCGGAGTCCACCCGGTACACCCCGGTGAGCGCCTTGATGAGGGTCGACTTCCCCGCCCCGTTCTCGCCCATGAGGGCGTGCACCTCGCCCGCCCGCAGGATCAGGTCGACCCCGTCGAGGGCCTTGACCCCCGGGAACGTGATGGTGATGCCGGTCATGCGGACCACCGCACGCTCGTCGGCGTGCGTCGCTGCGGACATCGGCGTCCTTCCTGGTCCCGGCTGTCGGACGGGCGGGGTGGGGCCGGGAACCCACCCCGCCCGCCTGGCTCAGTAGGCGCGGGCGTCGACGTCGGCCTGGGTGATGGTCTGATCGAACGCCTGGTCGACCACGATGGTCTCCTTCGGCACGTCCTCGCCGTTCGCGACCTGGGTGATGAGCTCGGCGAGCTGGTCGCCGAACACCGGGTTGCACTCGACGACGTAGTTGAACTTCTTGTCGACGAGCGCCTGGAGGCCGTCGCGCACGCCGTCGACGGACACGATCTGGATGTCCTCGCCCGGCACCTTGCCGGCGGCCTCGATGGCCTCGATGGCGCCGAGGCCCATGTCGTCGTTGTGCGTGAAGATCATCGTCATCTCGGGGTAGGCCTGCAGCGCCGCCTCGACGGCCGTCTTGCCCTCGGCGCGCGTGAAGTTGCCGCTGGCCTTGCCGATGACCTGGTCGCCGACGACGGCGTCGAAGCCCTCCTCGCGGTCGACCTGCGCGCCGGACCCGAGCGTGCCCTGGAGCTCGAAGATCTTGGCGTCCGGGGCGTTCTCCTTGACCCACTCGCCCGCCGTGGTGCCCTCCTGCTTGAAGTCGGCGCCGATCCACGTCACGTACGGGTCCTCGACGGTGGTGTCGACGGTGCGGTCGACGAGCACGACCGGGATGCCGGAGTCCTTGATCTCCTGGAGCACCTCGTCCCACCCGGTCTCGATGACCGGCGAGAACGCGATGACGTCGACGTCCTGGGCGACGAAGTCGCGCAGGGCCTTGATCTGGTTCTCCTGCTTCTGCTGGGCGTCGACGAAGTTGAGGTCGAAGCCGGCGTCCTCGGTGAGGCTGGCCTTGACCGACTCGGTGTTGGCGGTGCGCCACCCGCTCTCGGCGCCGAGCTGCGAGAAGCCGACGCGGATGAGGTCGCCGTCCTCACCGCCGCCGCTGCCGCTGTCGGAGCTGGAGCCGCATGCGGCGAGGCCGAGGACGGCCACGAGGGAGACGGCGCCGACTGCGGCCCGCCGGGACTGACGTCCGAACATGAACTCCTCCTTGAGCACGTGGGCCGACGGCAGTGTCGGCTCCGAAATTGTGATCGTTCACAACTGCGAGGGTCAAGAGTGAACGATCACAATCCGGTAACTAGCCCCGTCGCGGGGCGGCCGTGCTGGCCCGGACGCGCACGGACGCGCCCACGCTGCCGTCCACCGCCGGGGCACCCTGGATGGCCGCGACCATCTGCTCGAGGCAGCGCCGGCCCAGCTCGGCGAAGTCGGGCGTGACGGTGGTCAGCGGCGGGAAGAAGTGCGCCGAGCCCTCCACGTCGTCGAACCCGATGACCGAGACGTCGGCCGGCACCCGCACCCCGGCCTCCGCGAAGGCGTGCAGCAGACCGAGCGCGAGCTGGTCGTTCGCGGCGAAGACGCCCGTGGGCAGCTCCTCCGCCCCCGCGCGCCACTTCTCCACCAGCTCCTGGCCGATCCGGTAGCCGGTGCTCGCGCGCCAGTCCCCCGGCACCGGCTCGCGCGGCGTCACGCCCGCCTGCCGCATCGCGTCCCGCCAGCCCCGGGACCGGGAGCGGGCGTCCAGCCAGGACTCGGGGCCGGTGACGTGCAGGATGTCCGTGTGGCCCAGGTCCAGCAGATGCTGGGCCGCCATCCGGCCGCCGGCGTACTGGTTCACGGCGGCCGTGTACACGCCCGGCCCCAGGTCGGACGGCCCCAGCATGACCACGGGGAGCTGCTCGTCCGCGAAGCCCTGCACGGCGTGCACCGCCTCGTCGTGCGACGCGATGACCACGGCTCCGTCCACGCCCTGCTCCAGGAAGTGCCCGAGCGCGCCCCGTACCGACGCCACGTCCCACTGCGTCACCGTGGCGACGGAGACGTACATGCCGGAGCTGCGGGCCGCGTTCTCGACGGCGATCAGCGTCATGGTCGGGCCATGCAGCGGCGAGTCCTCCGTGACCACGCCGATCGACCCGGTGCGCCGCGTGACCAGGGCGCGGGCGACGGAGTTGCGGCGGTAGCCCAGCTCGCTGATCGCGGCCTCGACCTTCGCGCGCGTGCGGTCGCTGACGTTGGGGTGGTCGTTGAGGACGCGCGAGACGGTCTGGTGGGACACGCCCGCGCGCTGGGCGACGTCGAGGATGCCCGGGCGGCGCGGCTTGCCGCCGCGGCCTCGCCCGACCTGCCCGCCCTGCGTCGCGGCGCCCTGCTCGACGACGCCCTGCGTCGCGGCGCGCTGCGGCTCGGCGCCACCGGACTCCATCGCCCGTCCACCTCTCTCGATCCACCGGTCGGACACGGGCCCCGGCCGCCGTCCCGCCCGCGGGACGATAGTGAACGTTAACAGGTCCAGGCCCGGACCGACCGGCGTCAGGAGGCGGTCCCGGACGCCGGACGGCCCATCATGGCACCGGCTGCGGCGCGGGCCGGGTGTCCTCCCCGGGAGCGGGACGCACGAGCGCCCGCGCCCGCCTCACCGCGACCGCCACGTCGTCCACCGCGTGCTCCTCGTCGCGCAGGGCCGCGAGCACCCCGACCCGGCCGACCAGGGCGCGGTGGTGCACGCGCAGGCCCGTGATCAGCACCGCGACCCCGCGCCGCTCCAGGCCGGTGACCAGCTCCTGGAGCACCTGCGCGCCGGTCGCGTCGATGTGGTGCACGCGCGCGAGGTCGAGGACGACCACGTCCGCGCCGCGGACCGACGCCGCGTGGTCGAGCACCCGCTCCGCCGCCGCGAAGAACAGCGAGCCCTCCACCCGCAGCAGCGCGACGCGCTCGTCGCCGGCAGCGGCCGGGCCGGGCAGCTCCAGGCGGTGGACGCCCGCGGCCCGTGCGAGGCTGCGCAGGCTGATGACGGCCGCGACCGCCATGCCGAGCCCCACCGCGTAGACCAGGTCGACGGTGATGGTGACCACCGCGGTCAGCACCAGCAGCAGCGCCGCCGCGCGGGTCGACCCGAGCACCGAGCGCACCGTCCGCACGGACACCATGCGCACGGAGGTCACCAGCAGCACCCCCGCCAGCGCGGCCAGCGGGATGCGGGCGACCACGGGGCCGGCCAGCGCGACGACGCCCAGCAGCACCAGCGCGTGCACCACCGCGGCCGCGCGCGTCCGGGCGCCGGAGCGCACGTTGACGGCGGTCCGGGCGATCGCGCCGGTCGCGGGCATGCCCCCGAACAGGGCGGAGGCGACGGACGCCAGCCCCTGCCCGACGAGCTCCCGGTCGCCGTCGTACGGCCCGGCTCCGGGGTAGCCGGCGGCGACGCGGGCCGACAGCAGCGACTCGATCGCCGCGAGCGCCGCGACCGTCACCGCGGGTGCGGCGAGGGCGGGCAGGGCGCCGAGGTCCAGCGCGGGCAGGGCGGGCGCCGGCAGCCCGGCGGGCAGCTCGCCGATGGTCGCGAGCGGCAGCCCGGCCGCGGAGGCGACGACCGTCACCAGGACGATGGCGACGAGCGACCCGGGGACCGCACGGTGGACCCGAGGCGCCAGCGACATCGTGACGGCGACCGCGCCGACCACCGCGAGCGACCACGCCGCGCGCGGGCCGCTGACCTCGTGCAGCACCTGCCAGGCCGCGACGACCGCGTTCGCGTCGTGCCCGCCGGCGGTGACCCCGAGCGCCGCCGGCACCTGCTGGAGCGCGATGATGACGGCGATGCCGAGGGTGAACCCCTCGATCACCGGCCACGGGATCAGGCCGACCGCCCGCCCGAGCCGGAGCACCCCGGCGAGCACGACGAGCACGCCGGCGAGCAGCCCCACCAGCGCGAGCGTCCCCGACCCGTACCGCGCGACGATCGGCGCGAGCACCACCACCATCGCGCCCGTGGGGCCGGACACCTGCACGGGGGAACCGCCGAACACCGCGGCGACGACGCCGGCGACGACCGCGGTGACGAGCCCGGCGGCCGCCCCCGCACCCGAGCTGACGCCGAACGCGAGCGCCAGCGGCAGCGCGACCACGCCCACGGTCACGCCGGCCACGAGGTCACCGCGCCAGGACGTGCGCAGGTCGGCGTAGTCCCGGACCGAGGGCAGCAGCGAGCGGACGCCGGCGAGCGCGCTCACCGCGCGGCGCCCGGCAGCGCGGGCTGCTGCTCCCGAGCCTCGGAGAGCTGCCGCTGCGTCGTCCGCAGCACCTCCTCGAGCAGGGCCCGGGCGACGCGCAGCAGCTCGGCGACGTGCGGCGAGGCCAGCCGGTAGGACACCGCGCTGCCCCGGCGCTCGGAGTCGACGAGCTGGTAGCGGCGCAGCACCGCGAGATGCTGGGAGAGGTGCGACGCCTCCAGCCCGGTCTCCTCGAGGAGCTCGGCGACGGGCACCTCGTCGGCGGCGGCGAGCAGCTCCAGCACCCGGATGCGGACGGGGTGCGCGAGGCCCTTGAAGAGGTTCGCCTTGATCTCGTTGAGCGGCTGCGGCGTGGGCACCGGACTCCCGACGGATGATGGGTTGATGGATCCATCATGCCACGAAGCCACGGTGGCTCCCGCCGACGGCCTCAGGGGACGGGCGCCGCCTCCGGCCGGTCGGCGCGGCGCGGGCCCGGCCTCCGGCCCACCAGGGCGCCGACCCGGCGCGACAGCCGGTGCGACGGCCCCTCGACGACCCGGAAGAACACCTCCGCCAGCAGCAGCGACGCCGGCACCGTCAGCAGCAGCACGGCCGGCGTCACCCAGCCCGTGAGGAAGCCGACCGCGACGACGACCGGCTCGTGGACCAGGTAGAGGCTGAACGAGCGCGTGCCGAGCCAGTGCACGGCGGGGTGCCGCAGCGGCCGGTCGAGCGGCCCGAGCGCCGCGACGACCAGCAGCGCCGCACCGCCCGCCTGGAGCACCCGGGCGAGCGCGAGCACCCCCACCGGCAGCCCCGCGCGCAGCCCCCCGAGGTCGAGCAGCCACGGGCCGCTCGCGAGCAGCGCGGCCCCGGCCAGCACCCCGGCCCGCGTCGCGCCGCCCCAGCGCGCGACCGCCGCAGCGAGCCGCTCACGGTCGGCCGCCAGCAGGCAGCCCAGGCCGAACAGCGGCAGCTGGTACAGCGCGCCCAGCGCGTACGGCCGGTCGACGGGCCCGGTCGCGGCGCCGACCCACGCGACGACGGCCAGGGCGGCACCCGCCACCACGGCGTGGCGGCACAGGCGGGTCGCGAGCCACACGAACAGCGGCAGGGCCAGCGAGAACAGGACCTCCCAGCGCAGCGACCACAGCGCCGTCATCGTGGAGCCGACGGGGCCGGCCAGCAGGGTGAGGTCCGCGAGCACGCCGGCCCGGCCCACGTCGCCGTGGAACACGAGCCACGGGCTCAGCCCGGCGGCCTCTCCCCGGGGCACGGCGAGCCGCAGGGCGACCGCGAGCGCCACGGCGGCCCACACCGGCAGGTACAGCCGCAGCAGGCGCTGCGGGTAGTAGGCGCCCCACCGGTGCCGGGCGCGCTGCGCCGCGACGGTCAGCACGAACCCGCTGAGCACGAAGAACACCTGCACGGCCACCTCGCCGTCCCACAGCAGGTGCAGCGGCGTCGCGGTGACCGCCAGGACGAGCGCGCTGCGCGGGGCACCCGGGTCGTCGTAGGCCGCCATGAGCGCGGGGACGAGCAGCAGCGAGTGGTGCACGAGCACGACGAGCGCCGCGACGCCGCGCAGGCCGTCGAGCGCGGCGAGGCGCCCGGACGACGTGCCGGTGCGGCCGTCGACGTCGGCGGGGACGGGCATCGGCACCTCCGGGTCGGGGCCGGCGGGGCGCAGGCCGAGCGGCCAGGGTGGCGGGCGGCGGCGCGTCCGGGGACCGCCGACCGGGTGGCTTTCGTCCGATTCACCCGTTTTGGGTGGGTTGACCGCCCAGCGCGCGGGGGGCGCCCCGTCGTGGCAGCGTGCGGGCATGACGACGACGGCCGCGCCGGTCGCCCGCGCCCCCTGGGACACCGGCTCCCCCGCCCGGCTCCTGGCCGCCGCGCTGGTCTGCGGCTCGGCGGTGCTGCTGTTCGCGGTGCACGCCCGCCCGCTCGGCTACGTGCCGCTCGTCGCCGGCGTGCTGGTGGCTCTGGCGGTGGACCGGGGGCTCGCGCGCGACCTCGGCCTCGTCGCGACCGGCATGGCGATCATCTCGGCGATCTCGCTCGAGGCCGACCTGTCCGACGCGGGCATGGCGCGGTTCACGGTCGCGCTGTCGCTGGCGGTGCTCGTGCCGTGGGCGCTGTCCCGGTACGCGTTCGGCCAGCGCACGATCGTGTTCCCGGTGGCGACCGGCCGGCGGTGGACGCGGGCGCAGCTCGTCTACCTCGCCGTGGTCGTCGTCGCGGGGTACCTGATCCTGCCGTTCTACTTCATCGGGTCGGGCGCCTACCGCAACTGGCCCGAGGTCACCGGCGGCGCCGAGATCGCCCGGCTGTTCGTCGGCGTCAACGCCGTGGGCATCTGGGACGAGCTGTTCTTCATCTGCACCGTGTTCGCGCTGCTGCGCCGGCACCTCGGGCTCTGGACCGCGAACGTCCTGCAGGCGACGGTGTTCGTGTCGTTCCTGTGGGAGCTGGGCTACCGCGAGTGGGGCCCGCTGCTGACCGTGCCGTTCGCGCTCGTCCAGGGCTGGATCTTCGCCCGCAGCGCCTCGCTGACCTACGTGCTCGCGGTCCACCTGCTGTTCGACCTGGTGGTGTTCGGGGTGCTCGTGCACGCGCACCACCCGCACCTGCTGGACGTCTTCGTCACCGCGCCCCGCTGAGCCGCGGACGCAGCGGAGGGGGACCGGGCCACCCTCCCTGGCCCGGTCCCCCTCCGTGTCCCCCTGCGAGCCGGCGGCGCGGGGCCGCGAGCTGGTCCCCGGCCCTCACGGGGCCGGGGCGTCAGGTGCCGGCCCTCAGGCCGGGGTGCGCCGCGAGGCGGCGATCTTGCGGCCGAGCGCGATGAGCGCGCCGGTCGCGGCGATGGCGGTGACGACCTTCACGGGTGCGGGCACGGGGTTCTCCTCAGCGGTGGACGCGGTGCCGGGTCCCGCGGGCGCGCTGCACGAGGTCCCCGAGGCCGACGACGGCGATCACGGCCACGAGGCCGACGACGACGATCAACACCTGGGGGGTCATGCTGCTCTCTCCTGCGGTTCCGGCTGGCTGGCACGACCATCGTGGCCCGCCGGACCCCCTCGGCGGATCGCCCGCCCGCCGTATCCTCGCGTACGACGAACGGCGTACACCGGGGGTCGCGGGGTCCACCCGGACGCCTACGCGGACGCCTCCGCGACCCCGGGCGCACCCTGAGCGGCACCGTCCCGCGCGGGCACGGTGCGCGCCGGACGGTCGGCCACCGAGACGTTGTGCCGGAACACGTCCTGCGGGTCGTAGCGCCGCTTGAGCTCGCGCAGGCGCTCGAGCGTCGCACCGGGGAACGCCTCGGCGACGCGCTCGGGCCGCGGGTCGGTCTCGAACGACACGTACAGGCCGTCCACGTGCGGCGCCAGCACGTCCCACGCCGCGTCGAGACTGCGCCGGTCGGTGCCGAACGCCGCGAGGTTGAAGTTCGCCGAGCGGTGGGCGTACGCCGTGGCGTCGCGCGGGACGTCGTGGACCGCGCCGCCCGCGGCCCGGATCTGGAAGAACGGCGTGACCCCGCTCCGCACCAGCCGGGCGAGCTCGGCCGCGAGCGCCGGGGTGAGGTGCTCGGCCATCGCGTTGCGCGTCACGGGCTCCCCCTCGGAGGTGTGCCGCTGGTCGGGCACCGACACGACCGCGCTGTACGGCAGGAGCTGCACCTGCTGCTGGAGCAGCGGGGCGATGCGCGCGAACGGCTGCAGCCGCTCGATGATCGTGTCCGGGTCGTCCGAGTCGACCATCGCCATGACCTGCGCGACCATCACCCCGCCCCGCGGCGGGCCCATGAGGAGGAACGCCGTCGTGTCCCGCGGCGCGGCCTCGACGGCGGCACCCCAGTCGACGAGCAGCCGCTGCGTGTCGGACGCGTCCAGGACGAGCTGGGCGAACCCGACGTCCCCGACCTCGTCGACCTCGAACTCGAAGGACGTGACGACGCCCAGGTTGCCCCCGGCCCCGCGCAGTCCCCAGAACAGGTCCGGGTTCTCGGCGTCCGAGGCGCGCACGACGGAGCCGTCCGCGAGCACGACCTCGGCGGCGCGCAGGTGGTCGAGCGTGAGCCCGTGCTCGCGCACGAGGAAGCCGATGCCGCCCGCGGTCGCGAGCCCGCCCACCCCCACGCCGCCGTAGTCGCCGGAGGTGAGCGCCCACCCGAGCGGCTGCAGCGCCGCGGCGACCTCGCCCCACCGGGCCCCGGGCTCGATGCGCACCCGGCGGGCGGCGTGGTCGAGCACCTCGATCGCCGACATCCGCGACAGGTCCAGCACGATGCCGCCGTCGTTGGTGGAGCGTCCGCTGATGCCGTGCCCGCCCGAGCGGATCGCGAGCGGGACGTCCTGGGTGCGTGACCAGCGCAGCGCCTCGACCACCTGCGCGGTGCCGGCCGGACGCAGCACGAGCCCCGGCCGTCCCCCGCGCAGGTAGGTCGAGCGGACGGCCGCGTAGCCGGCGTCACCCGGCTCGACCGCCGCGTCCGCGAGCGCCGCGGGCACGGCGTCGTAGTCGATGCCCGGGCGGCGGGCGACGCGCACGGCGGCGCTGCGCGTCGTGCCCACCACGGTGCCGCGGGCCGCCCGCACGGCGGCGACGCGCTGGCGGACGGGCCCGGCCACCTCGGCCGCGAACCGGGACACGGCGGCCTCGTCCGCCGCGTCGACGACGACGGTGCCCACGCCGGCCTCGAGCACCAGGTCCGCCAGCGCGTCGACGGTGGCGTCCGGCGCCGGGACCACCACGCCGCGCCGGACCTCCCGCGCGTCGCGACCCTCGGCGGCCAGGGCGGCGTCGAGGGCGCGCTGCTCGGCGAGCAGGGCGTCCGGGGACGTGGCGGACAGCCACCACCCGTCGGCCGCGCGCGCGGCCGACGCCACCGCGCGGCCGGGACCGGGCGCGCCCAGCCACAGCGGGAGGTTGTGCGCCGGGGCGGGACCGCGCGCCGCCCCGGGGACGACGTGGTGCCGGCCCGCCAGCACGAACGGTCGCGGGTCCGCGGCGTCCCACAGCCCGCGCAGCACGGCCGCGACCTCCTCGAGGGCCTCGTCGGTCCCGTCGGCGTCGACCTCCTCGGCGGCCAGGCCGAGCGCGAGGCGGCCCGACGACAGGTGGTCGAGGTGCGCCGCCGCGCGGGCCAGCACCGCCGGGGGCCGTCCCGTGGTCCGCAGGCCCAGCGTCGCGACGCCGACGCGCCGGGTCCCGGACGCGACGAGCGCCAGCAGCGTCCACGGCTCCAGGGCCGCGTCGCCCCCGTCCGGCACCACGACGAGGTCGAGGCCCTCGCCCTCGGCGCGGGCCGCGAGGCGGGCGGCCGCGCCGGGGTCGGCGGGGTCGACGGGCAGCAGGATGCCCAGCCGGAGCGGGTGCCCGAGGTCGGCGGTCACGCCCCCACCCCCGGCGCGGGGGCCTGCGCGCGCTCGGTGGCCACGAGCTCGCGGACGGCCGGCGCGATCTCCTGGCCGACCGTGGCGAGCAGCGTGGGGTCGTCCCCCGCGACGACGAAGGCGCTCACCCCGTGCTCGATCGCGAGGGCGGCGAGCTCCTCGACCCACTGGCGCGGCGGACCGACGAGCATCTCGCCGGTGGGCTGCGGCGTGAGGCGGCCGCCGACGTTGAGCAGCCGGCGGACCGCGGCGGGCTCACGACCGGCCGCGAGCGCGGCCTCGTCGATGCGCGCGTTGCCGTCGTCGAGGTCCTGGAGGCTGCTCAGGTAGGCGAGCGACGGCAGCCAGCCGTCGGCCACCTCCCCCGTGAGCCGGAGCATCCGCGGCTTGTAGGCGCCGATCCAGATGCCGACCGGGTGGGCGGGGGCCGGCCCGCGCCGCGCGCCCACGGCGGACCAGTACTCCCCGGGCAGGTCGACGCGCGACCGGTCTCCCGTGTCCCACAGCGCCCGGACGACCGCGACCGCCTCGCGCAGCGCGTCGACGCCCTGACCCGGCGTCAGCCGGCGGCCGCCCATCGCCTCGATCGCGTCCCAGAAGCCGCCCGCGCCGAGCCCGAGCTCGACGCGCCCGCCCGACAGCAGGTCCAGGCTGGCGACGGCCCGGGCGAGCACGGCGGGCGGGCGCAGCGGCAGGTTCGCGACGTTCGGCGCGAGCCGGATGGTGGTCGTCCGCGCGGCGACCCACGACAGCAGGGTCCAGGTGTCGAGGAACGAGGGCTGGTACGGGTGGTCCTGGAAGGTCGCCAGGTCCAGGCCGACCTGCTCCGAGAGCTGTGCCAGGCCCACCACGCGGTCCGGGTCCGCGTTCGTCGGCGTGATGAACGACCCGAACAGCAGGTCGTGGCCGTAGTCCGTCATCGTGCTCCCTCCGCGCGCCGACGCTCGTCGGCTCACACGATCGTATGTCGCACAGATCATTGGCACAACCACGCGACCGGCGTACCATCGGCGACCATGACCGCGATCGAGACCGGGACCGAGACCCGCCAGTCCGACCTCGGCTGGTCGCTGGGCGTGCTGCTCCGGGCGTACGAGCGCGGGCTCGCGTCGGCGCTCGCGGACGTGCCGCACGGGTTCCGCGGGTTCCTCGTGCTGCGGGAGGTGGTGCGCGGGGCCCACCCGAGCCAGGCCGCCCTCGCCGCCAGCCTCGGCATCGACCGCACCGTGATGACCTACCTGCTGGACGACCTCGAGGGCGCCGGGCTGGTCACGCGGCGCGTCGCCGAGGTCGACCGCCGCCAGCGGCGCGTCCTGGCCACCCCCGAGGCGGAGGGGCTGCTCGCCGACCTCGAGCAGCGCGTGGCCCACGCGGAGGACGCGGTGTTCGGCGCCCTGGACCCGTCCGAGCGCGGCACTGTCTGCGCCCTGCTGCGCCGGGCGGCGTGCGGGTACCGCGACCCGGACGAGCACCCCTGCGCCGTCGTCGAGCAGGCGCTCGGCGGCTGAGGCGGACGCCCCGGCCGGTCGCACGCGGCGCCGGGGCACAATGGGCCGGGCGCCGCTCCCGCGGCGCGGGGTGCGCGGACGGCACGACCGGCACCACCCGGGGACGCACGGAAGAGGGACGGCGATGGCGACCATCGGCAGGGCGCAGGACAAGCGCGAGGCGGCGCTGCTGAGCGTGTTCGGCCCCGCGCAGGTCGGCGACCCGCTCGCACCGGACCGCGAGGTCGCCGACGCCGACCGCGAGCGCGACCTCGCGCTGCGCACCGAGTTCGTCCGCGTCGCCGGCGCGGACGGGCGGTCGTACCTCGTGGAGCGCCCGGTCTCGGGCTGACCCCCCCCGGGGGGCGAGCGCCCCTGGACGAGCACCCCGGGGCGAGCGCTCCGGGGCGAGCGCTCCGGGACGACCCGCCGCGCGCGGTCTGCCCCGCGGGGCCGGCGCCGGGCCCGGGGGGCACCCCGGAGCCCGGCGCCACGGCCCCGCGCCGACCGCGGCCGGGTCAGCGCGGCGCGCTCCCCCGGCGCCGACCGCTCAGCGCGACGACGAGCGCCGCGACCCCGGCCACGAGCCCGAGCCCGCCCAGGACGCGGGAGGGCACGTCGGCGGCCCCGTCCGCGTCCGCCGTCGCGGCGTCGTCCGCGCCGGCAGCCGTCGCGCCCGCCCCGTCGTGGCTCCCGTGCGCCTCCCCCGCGGCGGTGGTGGTGAGCTCGGGTGCCGGGTGGTCGGGCTCCGCGTCGCCGTCCGCCACCTGGTCCCAGTCGACGACCTCGCCGTCGGCGTACTCCTGGTGGGCCGGCAGGACCAGTCGCGTCCCCGCCTCCGGCAGCGGGCCGACGGAGAGCTCGAACTCCTCGAACTCGCCGTCGCCGATCCCCTCCCCCTGCGCCGTCCAGACCACGCGCACCGGCGCGCGGGTCAGCGTCGCCCCGCCGACGTCGACGGGCTCGGGCAGCTCCCCCTCCTCCACGGTGGCGGTCCACCCGGCGACGGGGCGCGTGGACACCGAGCTCAGGGGCGTGGCGGTGGGCAGGTCGACCGTGACGCGGGTGGTCGCCGACGTCGGGGACTCGTTGGGCACGCGGAACGTGAGGACCGTCCACCCGCCCGCGGCGGTGGACTCCGGGACGACGCGCACGTGGGCGGACGCGGCGGCGGCGGGCAGGAGGACGAGCGCGCCGGCCAGGGCGGCCGAGGCGAGCAGGGACGCCGCGCGGACGCGGGCAGGGCGAGGTGCGGACATGGTGGTGCCTTCCGGGTGCGACGGGACGCGCGGCAGCGCCCGGGACGGGCGGCGCGCGAGGACGACGCGACCGGGGCCGGTCCCGCCCGGCGGCAGGCCGGGGGGTGTCAGGCGGCGGTCGCGGCAGGCACCGGCACCGGCGGCCCGCGGCGGACCGCCCCGCCCCGGTGCACCGCGGGCGGGCGCGGGCGGACGACCTCGGGGCGCACGGGCGCCGGCCGCGGCGCCCCGGCGACGGCGGGCCCGGCGGTCAGCGCCGGCAGCACCGCCGTCCAGCGCCGCAGCAGCGCGCTGGCCCCGCGGTCCGTCGCGGTCAGCAGCAGCACGGCCGCGACGACCGCCACGGCGTGGGCGAGGAGCATGCCGGCGCCGGTGCCGTGGGCGTGGGCGGCGTCGACGAGGCCGCCCGCCGCCACCACCCCGGCACCGTGGTGGGCACCGGGCCCGTCCGGCGGCAGCGCACCGGGCCGCGCCGGGCCGGACAGCCAGGTCAGCGTGGCGTGCACCCCGAGCTGCCCCGCGAGGGCCGCCGGCAGCAGCACGGGGACGGTCAGCGGCCGGCGCGAGAGCGCCGTCGAGCCGAGCAGCACGGGCACGCCGGCGAGCAGCAGCGCCGGTGCCGTCGGGGCGCCGCCGCCGCCGAGCACGTGCGCGCCCGACCCGAGGCCCAGCACGGTGACCGCCACGCCGAGCAGGCGCCCGACGGCGAGCGCGCGTGACGGGGGCGGGCGGTCCACGCCGCCGACCGTACTCCACGACCGGGACCTTGGTCCTGGTCGCACGACACCCGCTCCGGACGACGACCGGTGTCGGACCCGTCGGCCACACTGGGGCCCGAGCAGAGGAGACCCGATGACCACCGAGACGCCCGCAGGGACGCCCACCGGGCCGCACGTCGCCGACAGCCACGACCGCATCCGCGTCCGCGGCGCTCGCGAGAACAACCTGCGCGACGTGAGCGTCGACCTGCCGAAGCGCCGGCTCACCGCGTTCACCGGCGTGTCCGGGTCGGGCAAGAGCTCGCTGGTGTTCGCGACCATCGCCGCCGAGTCCCAGCGGATGATCAACGAGACCTACAGCGCGTTCGTGCAGGGCTTCATGCCGACGCTCGCCCGCCCGGACGTCGACGTCCTCGACGGGCTGACCACCGCGATCATCGTCGACCAGGAGCGCCTGGGGGCGAACCCGCGCTCGACGGTCGGCACCGTGACGGACGCGAACGCGATGCTGCGCATCGTCTTCAGCCGGCTCGGGCAGCCGCACCTCGGCCCGCCGCAGGCGTTCTCGTTCAACGTCGCCTCCGTCAGCGGCGCGGGTGCCGTGACCGTGGAGAAGGGCGGCGCGCCGGTCGCCGAGCGCCGCGAGTTCCGCGTCACGGGCGGCATGTGCCCGCGCTGCGAGGGCCGGGGCACGGTGCAGGACTTCGACCTCGCCGAGCTGTACGACGCCGACAAGGCCCTGGCCGACGGCGCCCTGCGGGTGCCCGGCTACACGATGGACGGCTGGTACGGCCGCATCTTCGCCGGCAGCGGGTTCTTCGACATGACCAAGCCGATCCGGGACTTCACGCAGCAGGAGCTCGCGGACCTGCTGCACCGGGAGCCGACGAAGATCAAGGTGGAGGGCATCAACCTCACCTACGAGGGCCTGATCCCCAAGATCCGCAAGTCGATGCTCGCCAAGGACGTCGACGCCATGCAGCCGCACATCCGGGCGTTCGTCGAGCGGGCGGTCACCTTCACGACGTGCCCCGACTGCGACGGCACGCGGCTCAACGAGGGCGCGCGGTCCTCGAGGGTCCGCGGCCTGTCGATCGCCGACGCCTGCGCGATGCAGATCAGCGACCTCGCGGCGTGGGTGCGCGGCCTCGAGGAGCCGTCCGTCGCTCCGCTGCTGGAGTCGCTCGGGGAGACGCTCGACTCCTTCGTCGAGATCGGCCTGGGCTACCTCTCGCTCGACCGGCCGTCCGGCACGCTGTCCGGCGGCGAGGCGCAGCGCACCAAGATGATCCGGCACCTCGGGTCGTCGCTCACCGACGTCACGTACGTGTTCGACGAGCCGACCATCGGCCTGCACCCGCACGACATCCAGCGCATGAACGGCCTGCTGCTGCGGCTGCGCGACAAGGGCAACACCGTGCTCGTCGTCGAGCACAAGCCCGAGGCGATCGCGGTCGCCGACCACGTCGTCGACCTCGGCCCCGGGGCGGGCTCGGCGGGCGGCGAGATCGTGTTCGAGGGCACCGTCGCCGGCCTGCGCGCGAGCGGCACGCTGACCGGGCGGCACCTGGACGACCGCGCCACGCTCAAGCCCGCCGTGCGGCGGCGCACGGGCGTCCTCGAGGTCCGCGGCGCCCGGACGCACAACCTGCGGGACGTCGACGTCGACGTGCCGCTCGGCGTGCTGACCGTCGTGACGGGCGTCGCCGGGTCCGGCAAGAGCTCGCTGATCCACGGGTCCGTCTCGCGTCGCGAGGGCGTCGTGACGGTGGACCAGGGCGCGATCCGCGGGTCCCGCCGCAGCAACCCGGCCACCTACACCGGCCTCCTGGAGCCGGTGCGCAAGGCGTTCGCGAAGGCCAACGGCGTCAAGCCCGCCCTGTTCAGCGCCAACTCGGCGGGCGCCTGCCCCACCTGCAACGGCGCCGGGGTGGTGTACACCGACCTCGGCATGATGGCCGGCGTCGCCACCACGTGCGAGGAGTGCGAGGGCCGGCGGTTCCAGGCGTCCGTCCTGGAGTACACCCTCGGCGGCCGGAACATCGCCGACGTGCTCGCGCTGCCCGTGACCGAGGCGGAGCGGTTCTTCGCGGAGGGCGACGCCCGGACGCCGGCCGCGCACGCCGTCCTGGCCCGGCTCGCGGACGTCGGCCTCGGCTACCTGACGCTGGGGCAGCCGCTCACCACGCTGTCCGGCGGCGAGCGGCAGCGCCTCAAGCTGGCCGTCCACATGGGCGAGCAGGGCGGCGTGTACGTGCTCGACGAGCCGACCACGGGGCTGCACCTCGCGGACGTCGAGCAGCTGCTCGGGCTGCTGGACCGGCTGGTCGACGCCGGCAAGACGGTCGTCGTGATCGAGCACCACCAGGCCGTCATGGCGCACGCGGACTGGATCATCGACCTCGGCCCGGGCGCGGGGCACGACGGCGGTCGCGTGGTGTTCGAGGGCACGCCCGCGGAGCTGGTCGCGGCCCGGTCGACGCTCACCGGCGAGCACCTGGCCGCCTACGTCGGGGCGTGACGACCGTGGACGCGGCGGGCGGTGACGCCGGGCGCGGGACGGCGGTGGAGCTGCTGCTGCTCGCCGACACCCACGTCCCGCGACGGGCCCGCGACCTGCCGGCCGAGGTCTGGGCGGCGGTGGACGCGGCGGACGTGGTGCTGCACGCGGGTGACTGGGTGGACGTCGACCTGCTCGACGCGCTGGAGGCCCGCGCCCGGCGGCTCGTCGCGTGCTGGGGGAACAACGACGGACCGGACCTGCGGGCCCGGCTGCCCGAGGTGGCGCGCGCGACGCTCGGGGGCCTACGGTTCGCCGTCGTGCACGAGACCGGCCCGCGGACCGGCCGCGAGGCGCGCTGCGCAGCGGCGTTCCCGGACGCCGACGTGCTGGTGTTCGGGCACAGCCACATCCCGTGGGACACGGTCGCGCCGGGCGGTCTGCGGCTGCTCAACCCGGGGTCCCCGACGGACCGGCGGCGGCAGCCCACCGGCACGTACCTCACCGCGCGGGTGGTGGACGGCGCGCTGCGCGACGTCACGCTGCACCCGGTGGCGCCGCGTCGGCCGGCGGCGCCCGCGGGCGGGTCGGGCGGCCGTCCGGCGGCGAGCGGTCCGACGTCGGGCGGGGCCGCGGCGAACGGGCCGATCTCGCGCGGGTCCGCGGCGAGCGCGTCCCCGGTCGGTCGCGAGCACGGCTGACCTGCGCGGCTGTGACACCCGGGGGAACCACCCGCTCCCGGGGTCAGGAACCGCCCGCGGCAGCCGATGACACGATCATGACCGGGCGACCTGGCAGGTGGGCGCCCCCGCGGGTCGCAGTCGTCGGCGGGGCGATGCTGGTGCACGCCCTGCTGCCGGACGGCGCCCTGCGCGACGCGCTGTTCGTGGCGATCGGCGCCGCCTGCGTGGTGGTGCTCGCGCGCGCGGCCTCGCGCATGACCCCCGGCCGGCGCCGCGCCTGGCACCTGCTGGCGGCCGGCCTCGCGGCCTGGGTGCTCGGCGACCTGGTCTGGACCGTGCTGGACCGGGTCCTGGGCGTTTCCCCGTTCCCGTCCGTCGCGGACGTCGCGTACGTCGCCTCGTACCCGCTGCTCGCCGCCGGCATGGTCCGCGCGTTCCCCGCCCCGCCCGGGCGGCGGCCCGTCTGGGTGCTCGACGCGCTGCTGGTCACCGGCGGCCCCGTGCTGCTGCTGTGGCTCGCGGTGCTCGGGCCCGCGGTGACCGAGTTCCACGGCGCGCCCGCCGCGACGCTCGTGGGCGCGCTCTACCCGCTCGGGGACGCGCTGCTGCTGGTGGTCCTGGCGCGCACCGCCACGGCGTCCGGCCGGCGCACCGCCGCCCACCTGCACGCGACCTGGGCGGTGCTCCTGATCCTGGGGGCGGACGTCCTGTTCCAGCTCGGCTCGGCCGTGCCGTGGCTGGACCGGCACCTGCACCTGCTCGACACCCTGTGGCTCGGCGGGTACGTGCTGATGGCCGCGGCCGGCCGTCACCCGTCGGCGGCCTCCGAGGCGCCCGCGCGGCCGTCCGCCGACCTGACCGTCGGGCAGATCGCGCTCGTCGCCGCGTCGTGCGCCGTCATCCCGGGCACGCTCCTGGCCGGCGCCCTGACCGGCGCTCCGCTGCGCATCGTCGAGGCCTGCACCGTGGGCATCGTGATGATGACCGCCCTGCTGCTGCGGTTCGGCGGCCTGGTGCGCACGCTGAGCCGGCAGAACGCGCACCTCGCGCACCTCACGGTCACCGACCCCCTGACCGGGCTGGCGAACACCGCGGGCCTCGCCGCGCACGTCGAGAGGCCCGCGGCGGAGGCGCCGCCCGGCACCGTCCCCGTCCTGCTGCTCGTCTCGCTCGACGGCTACCGGGACGTCGTCGAGACGCTCGGCTACGGCGTCGCCGACGACCTGCTGGTGGCGGTCGCGCACCTCCTGGACGACCTCGCGCCCGCGACGTCCCGCGTCGCCCGGCTCGGACGCGACGTGTACGCGGTGACGCTGGACGTCACGACGCCCGCGGAGGGCTGCGGCGCGGCCCGCGACCTGCAGGCGCGCCTGGCCGCGCCGGTGCGGGCGCGCGGGATGGACCTGCCGACCCGCGCGCTCATCGGCGTCGCGCTGGCACCCGGCCGGCCCGCGTCGCTGCCCGCTCTCATCGCCGACGCGGACGCGGCGCTGACGGAGGCGCGCCGCCGCCCCGACCGGGTGGCGTGCGCGCACTGCGACGGCGGCGGGGAGGCCGGGGCCACCACGCTGCCGGAGGCGGACCTGCTCCGCGGGCTGGCGGCGGCCGTCGGGCGCGGCGAGCTCGTCGTGCACTTCCAGCCCGTCGTGACGGTGCGGGGCGCCCTCGTCACGGGGGCCGAGGCCCTCGTCCGGTGGCAGCACCCGCAGCACGGCCTGCTCGGCCCGGCCGCGTTCATCCCCGCGGCGGAACGCACCGGCCTCGTGCGACCGGTGACCCTGCACGTGCTCGACGTCGCGCTCGCCCGCTGCGCCGAGTGGCGGGTCCAGCAGGCGGACTTCGTCGTGGGGGTCAACGTGTCCGCCCAGGACCTGGAGGACCCGCGGCTGGTCGACGACGTGCGCGCCGCGCTCGACCGCCACGGGCTCCCCCCGCAGGCCCTGACCCTCGAGGTCACGGAGACGATGGCGATGCGGGACGGACCGGGCGCGGAGCGCACGCTGCGGGCGCTCGCCGACCTGGGCATCCGGCTCGCCGTCGACGACTACGGCGTCGGCTACGGGTCGCTCGACTACCTGCGGCGGCTGCCGTTCTCCACGCTGAAGATCGACCGGGCCTTCGTCGCCCCCGCCGCCGCCGACGCGGTGTGCGCCGCGATCCTGCGCTCGACCGTCGACCTGGGGCACGCGCTGGGCATGCGCGTCGTCGCCGAGGGCGTCGAGGGCCCCGCCACGGCGACGCTGCTCGGGGAGCTCGGGTGCGACCGTGCGCAGGGGTGGGCGTTCGGGCGCCCCGAGCCGGCGGAGGTGTTCGCGGCGCGGCTCGTCCGGTCGTCGGCCCGGGTGGCGACGGCGGCGCCGCAGGCCACGGAGGGCCCGGGAAGGGCCGAGGCGCCGGAGCCCGTCGCCGCGCCCTGAGCACCCGGGGCACCCCCAGCCCCCGGAGCCCCCGGAACGCCGAGCACCCGGAGCT
>JACXUT010000178.1 GCA_014763765.1 Micrococcales bacterium | reverse complement strand
CCCGAGATCCCCGAGGACCCCCATGCGCATCACCGCCGGACCCGGCACCCGCACGGTCGCCGCCGACGCCTACCTGCTGGAGGTGCGGTCCGACCCGCCGCGCGCCGTGCTGGCCGCCCCGGACGGCCTCATCTGGTCGCACCTGTCCCTGCTGGCGTCGGTGGACCGGGTGGGCGTCGCGGACGAGTCGCTCGACGTCGGCGCCCCCACGGTGCACGCCGCCGACGGCACCCCGGTCGGCTCGGACCCGGTCGAGACCGACGCCGCCGAGGTGCGGCTGGAGTGCGCGAGCACGGCCTGGGCGCGCCGGCGCGTCACGCTGCGGTGCCTGCCGGACCGGCTGGAGCTGGTCGTGGAGGTCGAGGGCGACGGCGTGCTGACGGACGTGCGGCTGCTGGGCGGCCGGGCGGTGCTGCCGAACGGCGCCGGCGGGACGTTCCGGTCGTCCGCGGAGCACCGGTCGGTGTTCGTCCCGACGCCGACGGAGCCGGTGGACCTGGTGCGCCCGGCCGCGTCGGCGGCGACCCTCGGCGTGGTCGGTGACGCGTCGCCGGGCCGGCTGCACGCGGTGTTCTCCCCGCCGCCGCTGTGCCTGGTGCTCGGCCGCGAGCAGGCCGCGTCGGCGCTCGACGTGCCCGCGGGCGACTGGCTCGGGATCGGCGTGGTGGGGCCCGTCGCGGACCTGCGGTTCACCGAGCTGCGCTACCAGCCGCTGGACGGGGGGTTCCTGCTGGAGCTCGACCACGACGCCCACACCCGCGTCGCCGGGCGCTGGACCAGCCCCGCCCTGGTGCTGCGGCCGGCCGCCGACCCGTGGCGGGCGCTCGCGGACCACCGGGAGGACCTGGTGCGGGCCGGCGCGCCCGCCGGTCCCGTGGCCCCCGCCGCGGGCTGGTGGGCCGAGCCGCTGTTCTGCGGGTGGGGCGCCCAGTGCGCCCGCGCGCCGCTGCCGGGGGAGCCCGCGTCGCACCCGTACCGGCTCCAGGACCTCGGCCCCGCCGTGGTCCCCGCGGGGCTGCCGGTCGCGCCCGACCTCGCCCGGCAGGACGTGTACGACGAGCTGCTCGCCCGCCTCGCCGCGCACGACGTCGTGCCGGGCACGGTGGTCGTCGACGACAAGTGGCAGGCCGCGTACGGCACCGGCGAGCCGGACCGGCGGCGGTGGCCGGACCTGCGCGCGTGGGTCGCGGCCCGGCACGCCGCGGGCCAGCGGGTGCTGCTGTGGTGGAAGGCGTGGGACCCCGAGGGGCTGCCCGTCGAGGAGTGCCTGGTCGACGCCGCCGGCCGGCCCGTGGCCGTCGACCCGGCGAGCCCCGCCTACCGGGCGCGGGTCCGCCGCGTGGTCGCCGCGCTGCTCGGGCCGGACGGGGTGGACGCCGACGGGTTCAAGGTCGACTTCACGCAGCGCGCGCCCGCCGGCCACACGGTGCACCCGCACGCCGGCGCGGACCCGGACGCGCCGTGGGGCGTCGCCGCGCTGCACGCCCTGCTGGCCGACCTGTACGCCGCCGCGAAGGCCGCGAAGCCCGACGCGCTCGTCGTCACGCACACGCCGCACCCGGCGTTCGCGGACGTCTGCGACATGGTCCGGCTCAACGACGTGCTGGAGCGGGACACCGCGCACCGCGTCGTGCCGCTCGCCGACCAGATGCGGGTGCGGCGGGCCATCGCGACGGCCGCGCTGCCCGGGCACCTGGTGGACACCGACCAGTGGCCGATGCTCGACGCGGCGCAGTGGCGGGCGTACGTGGCGGCGCAGTCCGAGGGCGGCGTGCCGGCGCTGTACTACGCGGAGCGCATCGACCGCAGCGGCGAGGAGCTCGGCGCGGACGACCTGGCCCTCGTCGCCGGGGCGTGGCGGGAGTACCGCGCCGGCCTCCCGGCGCCCGACCGCGCCCGGGTGCGCGCGTGACGTCCGCCGACGTCGTCGTCGCCGGCGCCACGTCAGCGGGCGTGTGCGCCGCGGTCGCCGCCGCGGAGGCCGGCGCGTCGGTGGTGCTGCTCGAGCCCGGGCGGCACGTCGGCGGCATGACCTCGGGCGGGCTCGGCTACACCGACGTCGGGGACGTCCGGGTGCTCGGCGGCGCGGCGGCCCGGTTCCGCGCCGAGGTCGCCGCGCACTACGGCGTGCCGGTCGGGGCGTACGCCGGGCCGGAGCCGCACGTCGCGGAGGAGGTCTTCCGGCGCTGGCTCGACCACCCGCGCATCGAGGTGGTGCACGACGCGGAGCTCGAGGCCGCCGAGGTGCGGGACGGGACGATCGCGGGCGTGCGCACCCGAGACGGGCGGACGTGGACGGGTGGGGCGTTCGTCGACGCCACCTACGAGGGCGACCTGCTGGCGCTCGCGGGCGTGCCGTCGTCGGTCGGGCGGGAGGACCGGTCGCTGCACGGGGAGACGTTCGCCGGGCGCCGTGAGCCGGTGCCCGGGCGGCACGCGTTCCCGGCGTGGGTGTCGCCGTTCACCGACGACCCGGGCGGCACGACGCCCGGCGCGGTGCTGCCGCAGGTGCGCGACGTGCCGATGGCGCCGGTGGGCGCGGGTGACGGCGGCGTCATGTCCTACGGCTACCGGCTGTGCCTGACGACCGCCCCCGACCGCGTCCCGGTCGAGCGCCGGCCCGGCTACGACGAGGCTCACTGGGAGCTCGGCCGACGGCTGTTCCGGCACTGGGCGGCCGAGGGGTACGAGCCGCCGGCGGGCGCGCTGCTGGGGCCCGAGCCGAACCTGCCCGGCGGCAAGGCCGACGGCAACTCGCTCGGCCCGTTCTCGCTGAGCGTCCTGGACGGCACCGCGTGGGAGTACCCGACCGCCGGCAGGGAGCGGCGCGAGGAGATCCGCCGGCACCACCGGCACCACGCGCAGGACGTCCTGTGGTTCCTCACCCACGACCCGGCCGTCCCGGCGTCCGTGCGGCGGGAGCTCGCGCGCTGGGGGCCGGCGCGGGACGAGTTCACCGACACCGGCCACCTGCCGCACCAGCTCTACGTGCGCGAGGCGCGCCGGATGCGGGGCGAGGTGGTGCTGACCGAGCACGACCTGCGCCGCCCGGCCCGCTGGCACGACGTGGTCGCGATGGGCTCGTACCACCTGGACGTGCGCGAGGTGCAGCGGACGTGGCGCTGGGTGCACGAGCACCCGCGACCGGTCGCGATGGTCGTCACGGAGGGCTACCTGTCGGTGCCGGTGCCGCCGTACCCGATCCCGTACCGGGCGCTCGTGCCGCGGTGGGAGGACTGCACCAACCTCGTCGTCCCGGTGTGCCTCTCGGCGTCGCACGTCGCGTTCTCGTCGATCCGCATGGAGCCGCAGTACCAGATGCTCGGGCACGTCGCCGGCCTCGCCGCGGCGCGCGCGGTGGCGTCCGGCCGGGCGGTGCAGGCGGTGGACGTGGCGTCGCTCCAGGACGAGCTGCGGGCGGCCGGGCAGGTGCTGGCGCTGTCCTGACCGGCCCGCTCAGCGCCGGCCGCGGGCGGCCAGGAGGGCCAGCAGGCCGGAGGTGAGCGCCAGGGCGGCGGGCAGCGCGGGGTGCCGGCCGTGCGCGGCGGCGGCCAGCGTCGGCCCGACGACGAACGTCAGCGCGTTGGCGGCGTTCACCAGCCCCGCGACGTCGCCCTGCTCCCGCGCGCCCACGGCGGTGGAGGCGGCGGACGTGCAGCCCGCCGCCGCGGCGCCGACGCCCGCACCGAACACCAGGGCGACCGCCACGAGCGCGGGGACGGGCAGCGGCACGACGTAGACCCCGAGCGCCACGACCAGCACGGCGCCACCCGCGCGCACCAGCCGCCACGGCCGCCAGCCGAGCCGTGGCACCAGGAGCCCCTGGGACAGCATCGAGCCGAGACCGGCGACGAGCAGCAGGGTCCCGGTCAGGGCGGTCGCCCGCGACGCCGCCAGCCCGTAGCGGTCCTGGACCAGGAACCCGATGCTGCCCTGCACCAGCGCCATCGCGAGGAAGACGCCCGCCGAGGCGGCGACGGCCGCGCGCACGGCCGGGTGCGCGAGACCGCCGCGCAGGGCGACGGCGCCGCGCGACGAGGACGCGCCCGGCCCCGCGGCGGGCGCGGCCGTGGCGGGCGCCGACGAGTCGGGCGGCGCGGGCCCGTCGCCCGGCTCGCCGCCAGACCCGTCGCCCGGTCCGGACGCGACGCCGCCGTCGTGCCGCCGCGCCGCGACCCACACCCCGGCGGCGACCACCGCCGCCGCCGCGGCGACCACGGGCACCGCCGCCCCCGCCGCCCCGAGGGCTGCCGCGAGCCCGGCGCCGGCCATCGTGCCGAGCCCGCGGACGGCGCCGGCCCGCGCGATCCAGCCGACGCGCTCCCGCTCCGACCCGGAGTCCGCCACCAGCCGCACCTGCGTCGCGGGCCCGGCCGCCGCGACCGCGGTGCCGAACACCAGGCCGCGGGCCACCAGGAGCGCCACCCAGCCGGGAGCCGGCCCGAGCGTCCCGGTGACCGTGAGCACGGCGGCGACGCCGAGCGTGCCGAGGGCGCCGGCCACCGCCGCGGCCAGCAGCACCGGCCGGGGTCCGGCGGCGTCCGCGCGGCGCCCCCACCAGGGGCTGGTGAGCACCACGACCGCGGCGGAGGCGGACGTGACGACGCCCGCCTGCCAGTCCGCGAGCCCGAGCAGCCGGGACGTGGCGGGCAGGGCGGCGGCGGTGGCGGCCTGCGCGACGACGACGGCGAACAGCGTCGCGAGCGCGGCGGTGCCCGCGCGGGACGGGGTCAGGGCCGCGCGAGCGGGTGCGGAGCCGGCCGGCGCGGGGCGGGTCGCGGGCGGCGGGTCGCTCGGGCTCGACGACACGTCAGGCACTGTACCGACCGCCCGGACCGGGAGAACCCCGGCTATCCCGGCGACCGGGACGATCCGGACGACCGGCGCGGATCGGGTGAAACCGTCCCTGAGCAGCGCTTCTCTTGTCCCGCCCCGCCTGGAATCGATACCATAACCGCATGACCCCCGTCACCGAGGTCGCTCCCGGGGTGTTCCGCATCGCGGACACGTGCCAGGTCTACGTCGTGCGCGCCGAGCAGCCCGCACCCGACGGCACGCGCACCGCGGTGGCCGTCGACTTCGGGTCCGGCACCGTGCTCGACCACCTCGCCGAGATGGGCGTGGACCGCATCACCGACGTGCTCATGACGCACCACCACCGGGACCAGGGCCAGGGGCTGCCGCGCGCCGTCGCCGCCGGCGTCGCCGTGCACGTCCCGCCGGTGGAGCGCGACCTGTTCGAGCACGTCGACGAGATGTGGCGCACCCGCCCCGTCGTCAACGACTACAACCTGCGCCAGGACCGGTTCTCGCTGCTGGAGCCCGTGCCCGTCGCCGACGTCGTCCCGGAGTACCGGGTGCGCGAGTACGGCGGGGTGGCCGTCCAGGTGGTGCCGACCCCCGGCCACACGACCGGCTCGGTGACGTACGTCGTCGAGCGCGCGGGCCGGCGCCTGGCGTTCACGGGGGACCTCGTCTACGCGCCCGGCAAGGTGTGGTCGCTCGCCGCGACGCAGTGGTCGTACACGGAGAACGAGGGGCCGGCGATGACGGTCCTGTCCTGCTACCTGCTGATGGACGAGCGGCTCGACCTGCTGCTGCCCTCGCACGGCGCCCCCATGGACGACCCGCAGCACGCGCTCGGGCTGCTCGCCTCCCGCATGCGCGGCTACGTCGACTCCCGCCGCCCGCAGCCGTGGGACCTGCGCACCCGCCTGACCGAGCCGTTCCAGCGCATCACCGAGCACTTCCTGCTCAACGTGTCGTCCAACGCCTGCTCTTACGTGCTGGTGTCGCGCGACGGCGCCGCGCTGCTCATGGACTACGGCTACGACATGACGACGGGGCTGCCGACGGGCACCGACCGCGCGTCGCGCCGACCCTGGCTCGCGTCCCTGCCCGCGCTGCGCCGGGACCACGGCGTCACGGACGTCGAGGTGGTGCTGCCCACGCACTACCACGACGACCACGTCGCGGGCATGAACCTGCTGCGCGAGGTCGAGGGCACGCAGATCTGGGCGCCCGAGAACGTCGCGCCCGTGCTCGAGGAGCCGCTGCGGCACGACCTGCCCTGCCAGTGGTACGACCCGATCCCGGTGGACCGCGTGCTGCCGCTGGGGGAGACGTTCCGGTGGCACGAGTACGAGATCACGGTGCACGAGCTGCCCGGGCACACGCTGTACGCCGCGGCGTTCGAGGTCGAGGTCGACGGCGTGCGGGTGCTCGTCACCGGCGACCAGCAGGACGGCCTCGGCATCCCCGGCCACCGCCGCGAGATCCTCAACTACCAGTACCGGAACCTGTTCCGCATCACCGACTACCGGGACTCCGCGGCGCTCTACCGGCGGATCGCCCCCGGCGTCATGGTCTCCGGGCACTGGGAGCCGCGCTGGGTCGACGAGGCGTACCTCGACATGCTCGCGCAGGAGGGCGACGAGCTCGTGCAGATCCACCACGACCTGCTGCCGCTCGACGAGTACGACCTGGGTGCCGACGGCCGGCTGGCGCACATCGCGCCGTACGTGTCGCAGGCGCGCGCCGGCGAGCCGGCACGGTTCACCGTGACCGTCCGCAACCCGACCCGCGCGGACAGCAAGGCCACGGTGCGGCCGGTGCTGCCGCTAGGCTGGCGCGCGCACCCCGACGAGGTCGTCGTCGCCCTCCCGCCCGCCGGGACGGCCGATGTGGACCTCGAGGTGGTGCCCACGGGTCCCGGGGCACGGCGCCGTCGGCTCGCCGTCGACGTCAGCATCGGGGACCTCCGGCTGGGTCAGCACGCCGAGGCTCTCGTGGACGTGACGGGGGACTGAGGACGACGCTCGAGGAGCACGCATGGACGCCGTCGCGCAGGGGACGCGGGGCCCGGTGACCGCCGGGCGTCGCGCGACGATCAAGGACGTGGCCGAGGCGGCCGACGTCTCGCGCTCCACGGCGTCGCGCGCGCTCACCGGCCGCGGCTACGTCGCCCCGGCCGTGCGGGACCGCGTGCGCCGCGCCGCGCAGACGCTCGGCTACGTGCCCGACGCGATGGCCCGCAACCTCCGCCAGCAGGTCAGCCGCTCCATCGGCGTCCTGGTGTCCGACCTGCGCAACTCGTTCTACGCCGACCTCGCCGCCGGCGTCAGCCAGCAGTCCCGCCGCCGCGGCTACGCGATGATGCTCGCCGACGACAACGGGTCGGTCGAGGCCGAGCTGGAGGCCGCCGAGACGTTCGTGGCGCTGCGCGTCGCCGGCGTCATCCTCACGCCGCTGTCCGTCGAGGTCACCGAGTACCTCGCCCGCCACCGCATCCCCGTCATCGAGGTCGACCGGCAGTTCGCCGAGGGCGCCTGCGACGCCGTGGTGGTCGACAACAAGTCCGCCGCCGAGCGCGTCACCGCCGGTCTGCTCGCGCAGGGCCACCGCCGCGTCGCCCTGCTCATCGACGAGATGGACTGGACCACGGGCCGCGACCGCCTGGTCGGGTACCGTTCCGCGTTCCTCGCGGCCGGCATCCCGCTGGACGACCAGCTCGTGGTCCGCGGTGGCTGGGACGTCGGGGCCGCGCAGGGCGTCGCGCACGAGCTGCTCGGCTCGCCCGACCGGCCCACCGCGGTGTTCGCCGCCAACAACGTGCTCGCCGAGGGCGTGTGGCGTGCCGCCCAGGGCCTCGGGCTGCGCATCCCCGAGGACCTCAGCCTGGTGTCGTTCGACGACGCCCCCTGGATGACGATGGTCCGGCCCGGCGTCACCGCCGTCGCCCAGGACGCGGTCGCGCTCGGCGAGGCCGCGGTGGCG
>JACXUT010000177.1 GCA_014763765.1 Micrococcales bacterium | reverse complement strand
CCGGCGTCGCGCACGGCGCCCCTGACCGCACCCGCCGCTCCGCAGGACAGACGCCCCCGCGGACCCCACAATTCCTGCGTGCGCACGATCGGTGTCGAGGAAGAGTTCCTGCTGGTGTCGGAGGACGGCTCGCCGCGCGCCGTCGCGGCGGCGGTGCTGCAGCACGCCTCCTCGGTGGACGGCGACGAGGACCCCGCGCAGCCGGGCGGGTCGCTGGAGAAGGAGTTCGCGCAGGAGCAGGTCGAGACCTCGACGCACCCCTGCACCGACCTCGACGACCTGCTGGAGGAGGTGCGGGGCGGGCGCTGGCGGGCCGACTCGTCCGCGCAGCACGCCGGCGCCCGCATCGCGGCGCTCGCGACGTCGCCGCGGCCCGCCGACCCGACCGTGGTCGTCAACCGTCGCGCCCAGGACATCGCCGCGCAGTTCGCCCGCACGGCGCGGGACCAGCTCACCTCCGGCTGCCACGTCCACGTCGAGGTCGCGGACGCCGAGGAGGGCGTGCGCGTCGTCGACCACCTGCGCCGCTGGAACCCGGTGCTGCTCGCCCTCAGCGCCAACAGCCCCTACTGGCAGGGCGACGACTCCGGGTACGCGAGCTTCCGGTCGCAGATCTGGGGCCGCTGGCCGACCGCCGGCCCCACGGCGCCGTTCGGCGACGCCGCGACCTACCGCCGGAGCGTCGAGGACCTCGTGGCGAGCGGCACGATCCTCGACGACGGGATGGTGTACTTCGACGCCCGGCTGTCCGCCCGGTACCCGACCGTCGAGGTGCGGGTCGCCGACGTCTGCCTGGACCCGCAGGACGCCGTGCTGCTGGCCGCGCTCGTCCGGGCGCTCGCGGAGACCGCGGTGTCGGGGCGCCCCGAACCCGCTCCCCAGCCCCGGACGGAGGTCGTGCGCGTCGCGACGTGGCGCGCCGCGCGCTCCGGCCTGGACGACGGCCTGCTCAGCCCCCTGACGGGACGCCCGGCGCCGGCTCGGGCCGTGCTCGACGAGCTGCTGCGGCACGTCGAGCCGGCGCTCGTGGAGGGCGGCGACCTCGAGCGCGTGCGGGACGGGGTCGCCTCCCTGCTCGGGCGCGGCAACGGCGCCCAGCAGCAGCGACGCTGGCGGCACGAGGGGGCGGACGACGCCGAGCTGGTGCGCCGGGCGGTCCGCGCGACCCTCGCCTGAGCCCTGCAGGAGGCCCTCCCCGCGCGTTCACGGGACCTTCACGCCAGACTGGAACACTGAACGGTCCCCGGACGTTGACCGATCTGAGTAAGCCACACGTCTGCACGTCAAGGCACGGAGGTCCTGATGTCGAACCGGTCCCTGCGCGGTATGCGCATCGGGTCCCACAGCATGGAGACGGACGAGGGCGTCGACTTCGCCCCGCGTCTCCAGGCGTACTACGACTGCCCGAACGGGCACACGATCATCCTGCCGTTCTCGGTCGAGGCCGATGTCCCGGTGGTGTGGGAGTGCCGGTGCGGCGCCGAGGCGCTGCTGCGCGACGCGTCCAAGCCGGAGCCGAAGGCCACCAAGCCGCCGCGCACGCACTGGGACATGCTCCTGGAGCGCCGGACCATCAAGGAGCTCGAGGAGCTGCTCGACGAGCGCCTCGACCTGCTGCGCGCCGGCAAGCTGCGCCGCAGCGCCTGAGGCCCAGGGTCACGTCACGCACGGGCCCCGTCCCCCGCACCGGGGGGCGGGGCCCGTCGTCGTGCAGCCCGTCGTCCTCCGGCCCGGCGCCGTCCCGGACCGACCGGGTCCGGGCACGCCTCACCGTCCTGCGGTGCGACTCCCCTGCCGCAGGAGCCCCCGCAGCTGCTGCCACCGGCGGCGGGCTCCCCAGACCGTGACGCGGACGAGCGCCTCGCCCACGATGGCGCGGCTCATCTTGGAGCGGCCCTCGGCGCGCTCGACGAAGGTGATCGGCACCTCGACGACGCGCCCGCCGGCGAGCAGGACCCGCCACGCCATGTCGATCTGGAAGCAGTACCCGTGGGAGGCGACCTCCCCGAGCGCGAGCCCCCGGAGCGTCTCCGCCCGGTAGGCGCGGAACCCCGCCGTCGAGTCCCGCACCGGCAGGCCCATCGCGACGCGCGCGTACACGTTCGCCCCCCGCGACAGGAGCTGGCGGTGCAGCGGCCAGTTGACCACCCGTCCGCCGCGCACCCACCGCGACCCGATCACCAGGTCCGCCCCGGGCACCCGGGCGAGCAGCGCCGGCAGGTCCTCGGCGCGGTGCGAGCCGTCGGCGTCCATCTCGACCAGGACGTCGTACCCGCGCTCGAGCCCCCAGCGGAACCCGGCGACGTACGCCGTCCCCAGACCCTGCTTGCCCGCACGGTGCAGGACGTGGACGGCGCGGCGCCCGCGCTCGGCCTCGTCGCTCGCGGCGATCCGCTCGGCGAGCTCGCCGGTGCCGTCCGGGGACGCGTCGTCGACGACCAGCACGTCCGCGTCGGGCACGCAGCGGGCCAGCGCCGCCAGCGCGTGCGGGAGGCTGTCCCGCTCGTCGTACGTGGGGACGACGACGAGCACGCGAGCGGCGGCGGTCACGCGGCGGCCTCCGGACGGTCGGCGCGGCGCACCCGCGCGGCCCCGGCGGCACCCGCGACCGTCATCGCCACGGCCAGGGCGCCCACGACCAGGCTGGGCCACGCGCCGAGGAGGGTCGCCGGTGTCAGCGACTCGCGCAGCGGCAGGCGCGCGACGAGCTGCTCGGCGGTGAACAGGCCCGTGTCCGCGGCGACCGTCCCGTTGGGGCTGATGACGGCGCTGACGCCGACGGTGGACACCTGCACGGTCGCCCGGCCGCTCTCGACGGCACGCAGCCGTGACATCGCCAGCTGCTGCGTCGACTCCGCCGAGTACCCGAAGTTCGCGTTGTTGGTCTGCACCACCAGGATCTCCGCCCCCTCCCGCACGCTCTCGCGGACCAGCGGGTCGTAGGCCACCTCGAAGCAGATGACGTCCCCGACCACCACGGTGCGACCGAGCCGCTCGGACTCCAGGGGCACCACCCCGGGCTCCGTGCCCGGCAGCATGTCGTTGCGGACGAGGTCCACGGCCGAGGAGAAGGGGCGCACGAGGTCGCGCAGCGGGATGTACTCCGCGAACGGCGCGGGGTGCTGCTTGGAGTACCGCGCCACCGGACCGGTGCCCGGCTCCCACAGCAGCGATGTGTTGTAGCGCCCGCCGGACTCCGGGTACTCGATCGTGCCGACCAGCAGCGGAGCGCCGACCTCCCGCGCGGCACCGTCGATCGCGGCGGCGGCCTCGGCGTCGACCTGGGGGTCGATGTCGGTGCCGTTCTCGGGCCACAGCACCAGGTCCAGGTCGCCCGGCGCGACCTGGTCGAGCAGGGCGTAGGTCCCGGCCACGTGGTTGTCGAGGACCTCGCGCCGGTTGTCGAAGGCGTGCAGGCCCGGCTCCGACACGTTGCCCTGCACCGCGCCGACCATCAGCGTGCCGTTCTCCGCACGGGTGTCCATGGGCACCAGGAGCCCGCCGCCGACCAGCGCCGCGGCCACCGCGAGCCGGCCGAGGGCCGGGAGCAGGGCGAACCGGCGCGCCGCGAGCCACGCGAGGGCGAGCGCCGCCCCCGTCGCCACGACGACCGCCGAGACCAGCGGCGCGCCACCGAGCCGGGCCAGCGCGAGCAGCGGCGAGTCGGCCTGCGAGAACGCCAGGCGACCCCAGGGGAAGCCCCCGAACGGCCACAGGGACCGGATCTCCTCGACCGCGACCCACAGGACCGTGAACACCAGGAGCTGCAGGGACGCGCGCCGCCACACGGCCTCCCCGCGCCGGGCCCACGACCAGGCCGCGCCGAACAGCGCGACGAAGCCGGCCTCGGCCACGGACAGCGCGACCCACGGAACCACGCCGATCGAGACGTCGACCCAGGTGAGCAGCGGGAGGAAGAACGCCGCGCCCCAGACGAGGCCGAGGAGCGCGTTCCACCGGGCGCTGTCGCGCCGCATCGCGAGCATCAGCAGGGCCGTGCCGAGCGGGGCGGCCCACCACCAGCCGAGATCGGGGAAGGCGGTCCAGGTCAGCAGCCCGCCGGCGAGCGCCTGGACCGCGCTCCACCAGCGGGAGGGGTCACGAGCAGGCACCGCGCCAGGGTACGGCACCCCGCTGTCACCGGCCGCCGGGTGAGGGACCGACCGGCCGGCCCGCGTGTCCTTCGTACCGCACGGCACCGCGCAGCGGTGCGGCGTTCTCTGATGAACACGCGGGCCCGGCCGGAGCCCGGCGTGGTCCGATCCCTGCCCCCTCCGGGGCGCCTCGTGACGGGCGCCGCCGTTCGGACCACTGCCGAGAACCTACCGAACCGTCCCGTCGTGTCAAGGGTGCCGACGGGCTGGTCAGCGACGTCCGCGCACGTCACCAGCACCGGGAAGCCATGCCCGGAATGTCTGGATCGCGAGGTCGACCCGGCGTGTCGTCCGGCGTGTCGGACCACCCGTCCGGGTGAGGCAGCGCCGCGGGCCCGCACCCGCGGTTCACCCGTCCGCCGGATCACCCGCCGCGGGGCACGCCACCGGCCGGTCCGGCGGCCCGCCGCCGGTCACGCCGCCGACCGCCCCTTCCTCCCGGTCACGCCGCCGACCGCCCCGTCCCGCCCGACGCGTCGAACAGGACCCGGCCCGCGCGCACCGTCAGCACGCACACGGGATCCCCGTCCTGCGGCCCCAGCGCCGGGAGTCCCGGGCCGTCCGTGCGCCAGACGGCCAGGTGCGCGGGCGCCCCGACGCGCAGCGTGCCCGTCGCCTCGTCACCGAGGCCCGCGGCGAGCCAGCCACCACGGGTGTGGGCGTGCACCGCCGCCGCGAGGGGGATCCGCTGGTCGGGCGTGCGGTGCCGGACCGCCGCGCGCACCGCCGCCCAGGGTCCGGCCGGCGTCAGCGGGCCGCCGGACCCGAACGCGAGCGGCACCCCGGCGGCGCGCAGGTCCGCGAGCGGCTGGAGCGAGGCGGCCCGGCCGCTCCCCAGGCGGCGGACCGCGGGGCCGTCGTCACCGCCCCACGCGGCCTCCGGCACCGGCTCCACCGCCACGGTCAGGCCGAGCAGGACGAGCGTGGCGAGAGCCGGCGCGTCGAGCATCGACGCGCGCCCCAGCCGGTGGCCGGCCGCCCGCAGCGCCTCGACGCCCTCGACCTCCGCCGCGGCCCGGAAGCCGAGCAGCACCTCGGCCACCGCGCGGTCGCCCGTCACGCGGAACGCCGCCTGCACCCCGGCCCGGGTCACGGCCGCGACGTGGTTGCTCACCTGCTCCGCCGTCAGCAGCAGCTCCCCCGTCCGGTCGCCCGGCCCGCGCACGTCGTCGTACGGCTGCCGCAGCGCCGCCGTCCGGGCGCGGAGCGTGCCGTCGACGGCGAGGTCGCCGCCGATCCCCCGCAGCCCGGGCAGCTCCTCGAGCAGGTCCCGCGCGTCGTCCGTCGTCTCGCACAGCTCCGCGCGGTACCCCGCCACCTGCGGCAGCCCGGAGCCCGGCTCGGCCGTCCTCGCCAGCAGCGCCGCCAGGTCCCGCCGGGCGGCCGAGCCCGGGGCGCTGTGCTCGTGCACGGCCACCACCCCGGCGCGCGCGGCCGCGCGGAGCGCGAGGTCCTCCAGGGCGGCGCGGCGTGGCTCGGCGGCTTCCCGGACGGCGCCCCACGCCACCCGCAGTGCCTCGCCGGTCACCACGCCGTCGTCCCGCCACCCGGGCAGCGTGTCCAGCCCGAGCACGCGCGCGAAGGACGAGGACACCACGGCGGCCGTCCGGTCCGCGCTCCCGAGCCAGACGGGCGCGCCCCCGCCGGCGGCGTCGAGCTCGTCCCGGCGGGGCGGCCGGTCCTCCGGCCACAGCGCGTCGTCCCAGCCGGATCCCGCCAGCGGAGCGCCGTCGGCCGCCGCGCGACGGCCCGCCGGTCCCCGCACCGCGTCCCGGACGCGCGCGAGCACGTCGTCCACCCCGCGCGCGCCGGCCAGGTCCACCCCGTCGAGCGCGAGCCCGGACTCGAGCGCGTGCACGTGGGCGTCGACGAAGCCGGGCGTCACGAGCGCCCCGTCGAGCTCGACCACGGCGTCGGCGGCGCCGGCCAGGCCGTCCGCCGCGTCGGCGCCACCCACCCAGGCGACCCGGTCGCCGGAGACGAGGATCGACGTCGCGTCGGGGGCGTCGGGCGTCAGCACCGTGCCGCCCCGGTACAGCGTGGTGGTCACGACCGCACGATAGGGGAAGGCGGCCGACCTCACCCGTCGGCGTCGCGCCGCCCGGGACCGCCGTCGCGGGGACCCGCCCGGCGCCGCGCCGTCAGGTCCCGGCGTAGGCGACGACCCCGCGCCGCACCGCGCCGACCGCCGACCGCGCCGTCTGGCGCAGCCGCTGGTCGGGAGCCGCCTTGGCGACCTGGTCCAGGACGTCGACCACCTGCTTGCACCAGCGGACGAAGTCGCCGGCGGCCAGGTCGGCGTCCCGCAGGACGGCGTCGAGCGAGCGACCCGCGGCCCACCGGTGCACGGCCTGGACCAGCCCCAGGTCGAGGGGCTGCACCGTCTCGAGCCGGTGCGTGCCCTCGAGGTCGTCCAGCTCGGACCAGATCCGGGTCGTCGCGTCCAGCGCGACGCCGAGCCGGCTCGCCGGCCCCCCGGGGACGGCCGGGGTGCGCTCCCGGTCGTCGCGGCGCGCCGAGTACACGACGGCCGAGACCGCCGCGGCGAGACCCGGCACGTCGAGGTCCTGCCACGCGCCCCGGCGCAGGCACTCCGCCAGCAGCAGGTCGTTCTCGGCGTACAGGCGGCGCAGCCACCGGCCGTCCTCGGTGACCCGCGTGCCCTCGTCGGGCACCTTCTCGAGGTACCCGAGGCTGACCAGCACGTCGCAGATCCGGTCGAACACGGTGGCGATCGACCCGGTCCTGCCCTCGATGCGCCGGACGAGCGCGCGGTGCTCGCCGTCGAGGCGCTGCCAGCGCTCGGCCCACCGCGCGTGCTCCTCGCGGTCCGGGCACGCGTGGCAGGGGTGGGCCCGCAGGCGCCGGCGCAGCCCCGCGATCGCCTCGTCCTCGTCCTGCGCGACCGGGCGGCCCTGGCGGCGCGACGGCGCGGCCCCCTCGACCCGCCCGGCGGCGATCTCGGCCCGCAGCGCCGCGGCCAGGTCGCGGCGGTGCGAGGCGGCACGCGGCGAGAAGCCCTTCGGCACGCGCAGGCGGCCGACCGTGCGCACGCCGTCGCCGACGTCCTGGCTGGACAGGCGCCGCACGTCCCGCTCGGTGGTGAGGACCAGGGGGCGGGCGCCCTCGAAGCCGCCGGCGCTGCCGGGCTCGACCACCACGGCGTGGACCGACCGACGGCCGCCCGGCACCGCGACGACGTCCCCGACGGCGAGCGACGCCAGGCTGCGCGCGGCCGCCTCCCGCCGGGCACCGGCCGCGGCCCGGTGCACGCCCCGCTCCCGCTCCCCCAGCTCCCGGCGCAGCGACCAGTACTCGCGGAAGTCCCCCAGGTGGCAGGACATGGCCTCCGCGTAGCCCTCCAGCGCCTCGGCGTGGCTCTGCGCCTGCCGGGCCAGGCCGACCACCCCGCGGTCCGCCTGGAACTGGGCGAACGACGTCTCCAGCACCTCGCGGGCGCGCACGCGACCCACCTGCGCCACGAGGTTGACGGCCATGTTGTAGGTCGGGCGGAAGGCGGACCGCAGCGGGTACAGCCTCTTGGACGCCAGCCCGGCGAGCGCCATCGGGTCGAGGCCGCCGCGCCCCACGACCACGGCGTGCCCCTCGGTGTCGATGCCCCGGCGACCC
>JACXUT010000176.1 GCA_014763765.1 Micrococcales bacterium | reverse complement strand
CCGGGACCTCGGCGGGGTTGTCCTTCGACATGGTCATCCGTTTCGTCCGGGTGCGGGGTGGGTGCGGATGCGGTGCGTGGCGCGCACCGGGCACATCCGTCCAGCATGCCAGCGTTCCCTGTGCGGCGCCGGGCCCCTGCGCCGCGAAGTCTCTCGACGTCAAGTAATCTGGCGCCCATGGCGAAGATCAAGGTGGTTGGACCGGTCGTCGAGCTCGACGGTGACGAGATGACGCGGATCATCTGGCAGTTCATCAAGGACCGCCTGATCCATCCGTACCTCGACGTCGACCTGCGCTACTACGACCTGTCGATCGAGAACCGCGACGCGACGGACGACCAGGTCACGATCGACGCGGCGCACGCGATCAAGGAGCACGGCGTCGGCGTGAAGTGCGCGACCATCACGCCCGACGAGGCGCGCGTCGAGGAGTTCGGCCTCAAGAAGATGTGGCGCTCCCCGAACGGCACGATCCGCAACATCCTCGGCGGCGTGGTGTTCCGCGAGCCGATCATCATCAGCAACATCCCGCGCCTGGTCCCGGGCTGGAACAAGCCCATCATCATCGGCCGCCACGCCCACGGCGACCAGTACAAGGCCACCGACTTCCGCGTGCAGGGCGCCGGCACGCTGACCCTCACGTTCACCCCGGCGGACGGCTCCGAGCCCATCCAGCAGGAGGTCGTGACGTACCCCGAGGGCGGGGGCGTCGCGATGGCGATGTACAACTTCGACGAGTCGATCCGCGACTTCGCGCGCGCCTCGTTCGCGTACGGCCTGCAGCGGCAGTACCCGGTGTACCTGTCGACCAAGAACACGATCCTCAAGGCCTACGACGGCCGGTTCAAGGACCTGTTCCAGGAGGTGTTCGACGCCGAGTTCGCGGCCGCCTTCGCCGAGGCCGGCCTGACGTACGAGCACCGCCTCATCGACGACATGGTCGCCTCCGCCATGAAGTGGGAGGGCGGCTACGTCTGGGCGTGCAAGAACTACGACGGCGACGTGCAGTCCGACACCGTCGCGCAGGGCTTCGGCTCGCTCGGCCTCATGACGTCGGTGCTCATGACGCCCGACGGCCGGACCGTCGAGGCGGAGGCCGCGCACGGCACCGTCACCCGGCACTACCGCCAGCACCAGGCGGGCAAGCCGACGTCGACCAACCCGATCGCGTCGATCTTCGCCTGGACCGGCGGCCTCAAGCACCGCGGGACGCTGGACGGCACCCCCGAGGTCACGCAGTTCGCGGAGACCCTCGAGGACGTCGTGGTCAAGACGGTCGAGAGCGGCAAGATGACCAAGGACCTCGCGCTGCTCGTCGGTCCCGAGCAGGCGTGGCTGACCACCGAGGAGTTCCTCGCGGCGCTCGACGAGAACCTCGCCGCCCGCCTCGGCTGACCCCGCACCGGCGCCCGCCGACCTGCTGCCCGCCACGACGGGCCGGGCGGCGGGCGTCGTCGTCAGCGCCCGGGCGCCGCGGCGAGCAGGGTCTGGCGTCACGTCGTGAAGGCACCCCGGGCGGGCCCGACGCGCGTCACGGCGCGGGTCGTGGCGGCTGTATCCTCGACGCCGTGGGCACTGATCGGGTGACCCCGGGCTCGCAGTCTTCACTCCGTGAAGCCAACCGTGCCCGGATCGTGAGTGCCGTCCAGCAGCGTGGCTCGCTCACGCAGGTCGAGCTGGCCGGTGTCACGGGGCTGTCGCCGGCCACCGTGTCGAACATCGTCAAGGAGCTCACGGGCGCCGGCGTCCTGCACACCACGCCCACCTCCCGCAGCGGCCGCCGCGCCCAGCAGGTCACGCTCGCGCGCAACCTCGGCCTCGTCGGCGGGGTGCACTTCGGCGCACGGTCCCTGCGCGTCACGGTCGCGGACGTCGCGCACCGCATCGTCGCGGACCAGCGGATGCCCCTGCCCCCGGACCACCGGGCGGACGCGGGCCTGGAGCGGGCGTCGCTGCTGCTGACCGAGCTCGTCGACTCCGTCGAGGCCACGATGTCGGAGGTCCTCGCGGTCGGCGTCGGCGTGCCCGCCCCGGTCGACCCCGTCTCCGGGCGCATCGTCTCCGTCGGCGTGCTGCGCGGCTGGGACGGCGTCTCGGTGACGGAGGTGCTGGAGCGCCGCCTCGGGGTGCCCGTGCAGGTCGACAACGACTCGAACCTCGGCGCGCTCGCGGAGCTGCGGCTCGGGGCCGCCCGCGGCAAGCGGCACGTGCTGTACCTGCGCCTGTCGCACGGCGTCGGCAGCGGCCTCGTCCTGGACGGCCGCGTCTACCACGGCCGGTCGGGCGCGGCGGGGGAGTTCGGGCACATCACGATCGACGACAACGGCCCGATCTGCCGCTGCGGCAACCGCGGCTGCCTGGAGACCTTCATCGGCGCGCCCGCGCTGCTCTCGATGCTCGAGGCCAGCCACGGGCACCTCACGCTGCCGGACGTGATCTCCCGCGCGCAGGAGGGGGACCCGGGCTGCCGGCGCGTCATCTCCGACGCGGGCCGGGCGCTCGCCGTCGCGGCGGCCAACACCTGCAACCTGTTCGACCCCGAGCTCGTCGTGGTCGGCGGGCGGCTCGCCGAGGCGGGGCCGATCCTGCTCGACACGTTCCGCAGCGTGCTCGCCCAGCGCACGCTGCCGAGCACCGCGGGGCCCGTCGAGGTGGTCGTCTCCGAGCTCGGCACCGCGGCGGAGGTGCGCGGGGCGCTGGCCCTGGCGCTCGACCACGCCGGTATTGCCCGCTCGGTGGCAGTGGCAGGATGACCCGGTGCAGCACGGCGCAGGGGAGCGACGCAGCGGAGGAGGACGTCCGATGACGACGACACCCGTCCTGTCGGTGCGGGGCGTGTCCCGCAACTACGGTGCCGTGCGCGCGCTCGTCGACGTCGACCTCGACATCCACGCGCACGAGGTGGTCGCCATCGTCGGCGACATCGGGGCCGGCAAGTCCACCCTCGCGCGCGTCATGTCGGGCGCCCTGGCCCCGGACGCCGGCCACATCGAGGTCGACGGCACACCGGTCGCGATCCCGTCGACGCGCGAGGCCCGCGAGCTCGGCATCGCGACCGTGTTCCAGGACCTCGCGCTCTGCGAGAACCTCGACGTCGTCCAGAACCTGTTCCTCGGGCAGGAGCTCCGCCGCGGCGGGATGCTCGACGAGCGTCAGATGGAGCGGCGCGCGTGGGAGGTGCTGAGCCAGCTCGCGGCCCGGGTGCCGTCCGTGCGGGCTCCCGTCCGCGCGCTGTCCGGCGGGCAGCGGCAGGCCGTCGCGGTCGCCCGGGCCCTGGTCGGCAACCCGCGCGTCGTCGTGCTGGACGAGCCGCTGGCGTCGCTCGGCATCTCGCAGACCGCCGAGGTGCTCAACATGGTCGAGCGGCTGCGGGAGAGCGGCCTCGGGGTCGTCATGATCAGCCACTCGATGGTGGACGTGCAGGCCGTGGCGGACCGGATCGTCGTGCTGCGGCTCGGGCGGATCAACGGCGACTTCGACGCGCAGCACGCGTCCTACGAGGACCTCATCGCGGCGATCACCGGCATCACGCCGACCGGCCGGACGGCCCGGCCCCACCGCCCCGCCGCGATCTGACCGCGGCGGTCCGACCCCGGCCGACCGCGCCGGCGCGGGCCGTCAGCGGAAGACGATCGTGCGGTGCCCGTCCAGCAGCACCCGGTGCTCCGCGTGCCACCGCACCGCGCGCGCCAGCGCCCGGCGCTCCACGTCCTGGCCGAGCGCGACCAGGTCCGCGACGGCGCGGGTGTGGTCCACGCGCTCGACGTCCTGCTCGATGATCGGGCCCTCGTCGAGGTCGCCCGTCACGTAGTGCGCGGTCGCGCCGATGAGCTTCACGCCGCGGTCGTGCGCCTGCGCGTACGGGCGGGCGCCCTTGAACGACGGCAGGAACGAGTGGTGGATGTTGATGACCCGCCCGGCCAGCGCCCGGCACAGGTCGTCGGACAGGATCTGCATGTAGCGCGCGAGCACCACCAGCTCGACGTCGAGCTCGTCCACCAGGCGCAGCAGCTCCGCCTCCGCGGCGGCCTTCGTGTCCTTCGTGACCGGCACGTGGTGGAACGGGATGTCGTAGAACGCCGCGAGGTCCGCCAGTGCCGTGTGGTTCGACACGAGGCCGACGATGTCGACCGGCAGCCCCTCGGACCGCTGCCGGAACGCCAGGTCGTTCACGCAGTGCGCGGCCGTCGACCCGAGCAGCAGGGTGCGGATGCGGCGTCCCGCGACGTCGAGCGACCAGTCCATGGAGAACCGCGGCGCGAGGGCGCCGAGCGCGGACTCCAGCTCCTCGCGGGTACGGGCCGCGGCGACCTCCACCCGCATGAAGAACAGCCCCGAGAGCGGGTCGCCGAACTGCTGCGACTCGGTGATGTTCCCCCCGTGCTCCGCGAGCAGCCCCGCGACCGCGGCGACGATGCCCGGCTGGTCGGGGCAGGACAGCGACAGCACCCAGGAGGTCGTGGTGGTGGACACGAGGGGAGGGTACCCGCGGCCCGGCGCGCGGGGCGGCGGCGCCCGGGATGCGGCCGTTCACCCGCGCGTCGGGACCTGTGGGTGGTCGGGGCCGCGCGCGGCCTGAGACGATGGGGTGCATGAGCGAGACCGAGGTGACCATCCGCCCCGTCGCCGACGCCGAGGCGGGCGAGCTGCTGACCCTGCGCCGCGCCGCGTTCGTCACCGAGGCGCAGCAGTACGACGACCCGCACATCCCGCCCCTCACGCAGACCCTGTCGGAGCTGCGCGCGGACCTGGCGGCCGAGGGCGTCGTCACGCTCGGCGCGTGGGCCGGGCACCGCCTGGTCGGGTCCATCCGCGTCGTCATCGAGGGCCGCAAGGCCACGCTCGGCCGGTTCGCGGTGGCCCCCGACCAGCAGGGCCACGGCATCGGGACCCGGCTGCTGCTCGCGATCCTCCCGCACCTGCCGGAGGACGTGGAGGAGATCTGGGTGTTCACCGGGCGCGACTCGGTGCAGAACCTCGCGCTGTACGAGAAGCACGGCTACACCCACGAGCACGACCAGACCGTCGGGGACCTCACGTACGCGTACCTGCGGCGGATCCTCGGGGACGACGACGCGGAGGCCCCGGCCACGGCGTGAGGCCGGGCGGTGCGCGCCCGCGTCGTCCCGAGCGGCGGACCGCCGACCCGCCGGCACGGCGTCGTTGCTAGGCTGACGCAGGTCGCGACTGGCGCACAGGTGGGGCACCACCGGGGAGCGACGCGAGCAGCACGACGTCGGGTCGGACGCCTGGGCCCCGCGGTCATCCACACACCACCGGTGTGCGGCCGACGACCGACCGCGCACGCCGACTGCCGAGGAGACGCATGAGCGCCGACACCACGCCCCTGCTCGACCAGAACCTGTCCCAGGTGGACCCGGAGATCGCGGCGGTCCTGGACGGGGAGCTCGCCCGCCAGCAGGGCACGCTCGAGATGATCGCGTCCGAGAACTTCGTGCCGCGCGCCGTCCTGCAGGCGCAGGGCTCCGTGCTCACGAACAAGTACGCCGAGGGCTACCCGGGCCGTCGCTACTACGGCGGCTGCGAGCAGGTCGACATCGCGGAGAACCTCGCGATCGCCCGCGCGAAGGACCTGTTCGGTGCCGAGCACGCCAACGTCCAGCCGCACTCCGGCGCCACCGCCAATGCGGCCGTGCTGCACGCCCTCGCCAGCGCCGGCGACCGCATCCTCGGCCTCGAGCTCGCGCACGGCGGCCACCTCACGCACGGCATGAAGATCAACTTCTCCGGCAAGCTCTACGACGTCGGCGCGTACGGCGTGAACCCGGACACCTTCCTCATCGAGCCGGAGGCGATCCGCGAGGCCGCGCTCAGGCACCGGCCGCAGGTCATCATCGGCGGCTGGTCCGCCTACCCGCGGCACCTCGACTTCGCCGCGATGCGGGAGATCGCCGACGAGGTCGGCGCGAAGCTCTGGGTCGACATGGCGCACTTCGCCGGCCTCGTCGCCGCGGGCCTGCACCCGTCGCCCGTGCCGTACGCCGACGTCGTGTCGTCCACCGTGCACAAGACGATCGGCGGCCCCCGCTCGGGCTTCATCCTGAGCCGTGAGGAGTACGCCAAGAAGATCGACTCCGCGGTGTTCCCGGGCCAGCAGGGCGGCCCGCTCATGCACGTGATCGCCGCCAAGGCCGTGTCGTTCAAGATCGCCGGCTCGGAGGACTTCCGCGACCGCCAGCAGCGCACGATCGACGGCGCCCGGATCATCGCCGACCGGCTGGTGTCGCCCGAGGTCGCCGCCGCGGGCGTCTCCGTGCTGACGGGCGGCACCGACGTGCACCTGGTGCTCGTGGACCTGCGGCACTCGTCGCTCGACGGCCAGCAGGCCGAGGACCTCCTGCACGACGTCGGCATCACCGTGAACCGCAACGCGGTGCCGTTCGACCCGCGCCCCCCGCGCGTCACGTCCGGCCTGCGCATCGGCACGCCGGCGCTCGCGACCCGCGGGTTCGGTGACGCCGAGTTCACCGAGGTCGCGGACATCATCGCGACCGCGCTGACCGCCGGTGCCGCCGCCGACGTCGAGGCGCTGCGCGCGCGCGTGGCCAAGCTGGCCGACGCGTTCCCGCTGTACCCCGGCCTCCAGCAGTACTGACCGGGACGGCGACATGACGGCGAAGACGCTCGACGGCAAGGCCACGGCCGCCGCGATCAAGGACGAGCTCAAGGCGCGGGTGGCGGTGCTCGCGGAGCGCGGCATCACGCCCGGGCTCGGCACGCTGCTGGTGGGGGAGGACCCGGGCTCGGTGTCCTACGTCGCCGGCAAGCACCGGGACTGCGCGGAGGTCGGCATCGCGTCCATCCGCGAGGACCTGCCGGCGGACGCCTCCCAGGAGGACATCGAGGCCGCCGTGCAGCGGCTCAACGAGGACCCGGCGTGCACCGGGTTCATCGTGCAGCTGCCGCTGCCGCGGGGCATCGACACCAACCGGGTGCTCGAGCTCGTCGACCCCGACAAGGACGCCGACGGCCTGCACCCCACCAACCTGGGCCGGCTGGTGCTGCGGGTCAACGAGGAGATCGACTCCCCGCTGCCCTGCACGCCGCGCGGCATCATCGAGCTGCTGACGCGGCACGGGGTGTCCCTCGCGGGGGCGGACGTCACGGTCATCGGGCGGGGCACGACCGTCGGGCGGTCCATCGGGCTGCTGCTGACCCGCCGCGCCGTGAACGCGACGGTGACGCTCACGCACACGGGCACCGCCGACCTCGGCGAGCACACCCGCAACGCCGACGTGATCGTCGCCGCCGCCGGCGTGCCGGGGATCCTCACGGCCGACCTGGTGAAGCCGGGCGCCGTGGTGGTCGACGTGGGCGTCTCCCGGGTGTCCGACCCGGAGACGGGCAGGAGCCGGATCGCCGGTGACGTCGACGCCGGCGTGGCCGAGGTGGCCGCGTGGGTGAGCCCGAACCCGGGCGGCGTCGGGCCGATGACCCGCGCGATGCTCCTCGCGAACGTCGTCGAGGCGGCCGAGCGCCAGGCCTGACGCCACCGCTCGGACGCCGGGGGCACGGACGACCAGCCCTCCCGACGCCTTCGGCGAGGCTTGCGCGGACCGCGCTCACCGAGAGTCCCGGACACGCCCGGTTTCACGGCCGCGCGCCGGCGTGTCCTGGACTCTCGGCGCGCGCCGGCGCGTGCGGGTGCGCGTGCGCGGGCGACCAGTCCTCCCCGACACCTTCAGCAACGCTTGCGTGGACCGGGCTCACTGAGAGTGCAGGACACGCCCGGTTTCGCGGTTGCGCGTCGGCGTGTCCTGGACTCTCGGCGTGCGCGTGCGCGTGCGTGCGCGGGTGCGCGGGGTGGGCGCGGGTGCGCGTGCGGGTGCGGGTGCGGGGTGTGCGGA
>JACXUT010000175.1 GCA_014763765.1 Micrococcales bacterium | reverse complement strand
ACCGAGCCCGAGGCGACGACGGCCGGGGCGGGCTCCTGCGTCGCGGGCTCCTCCGCGGTGGCCTCCTCGGCCGTCGTCGCCTCGGGCTCGGTGGCCGCGTCGGGCTCGGTGGCCGCGTCGGGCTCGGCGGCTGCGACGGGCTCGGGAGCCGCGTCGGGCTCAGGGGCCGCGTCGGGCTCCGCTGCTGCGTCGGCGTCAGGGGCCGCGTCGGCGGGCGCGGTGGTGCCGTCGCCCACGCTGTCGTCCTCCGCCGGGGCGGCGGTCGCGGCCTCGGGGGCGGAGCCCGTCTCGGGCGTCTCGGCGGCGGGCGTCCCGGGGACGGCGACGTCGTCGCCGTCCTGCGAGTGCTGCTGCGCGTCGGGCGTCTCGGTCACTGGGTCTCCACTCCCTCGATGGTGACGGGGGTCGCCGGGGCGCCGTCCGAGGCACCTCCGGCCACACCCGCGTCAGCGACTGCCTGCACCACGTCGAGGCCCGACGTGATGCGGCCGAACACGGTGTATCCGCCTGCCTGGTCCGACGGGATCGTCGAGTCCTCGTAGACCAGGAAGAACTGGCTGCCCTGCGACTCCCCGTCGCCGGACTGCCGGGCCATCGCGATGGTGCCGGCGGGGTAGACGTCGTCGTCCGGGGCGTTCTCGATCGGCCCGAACGCGTAGCCCGGGCTGCCCGTCCCGGTGCCGGTCGGGTCGCCGCACTGCAGCACGTAGATGCCGCTCGTGGTGAGGCGGTGGCAGCCGGTGCCGTCGAAGTAGCCCTCCTGCGCGAGGGTCACGAAGTTCGCGACGGCCTGCGGCGCGGCCTGCCCGTCCAGCTCGATGCCGATGTCGCCCTGGTCGGTGCTGATCGTGCCCGTCCACGCGCGGTCCTCCGCGGCCGAGGCGTCGGGGAGCACGCCGCCGTTGCCCGTGCGCGCGGCCGGGGTGGTCGTCTCCGCGGTGGGCGTGCCGGCGGCCTGCGCGGGGGCGTCGTCGCCGCCGGTCAGCGCCAGGGCGGCGCCGACGCCGAGACCGAGCACCAGGACCCCGACCACGCCGCCCGCGACGACCTGCTGACGGCGCCGGTGGGCGCGCTTCGTCGCCTGGCGCTGCTGCCACTTCTCGTAGCGGCGCCGCTCGTACTCGCGCTCGCGCTTGCTGGACGGCACGCACACTCCTCGTCGGTCGGTCGGCCGGGGCAGCGCCCCGCGCGCGGACGCAGGACGCCCGCGCCCGCCCGACAGTCTAGGCAGCCGCGGCTGCGGTCGAGTGCGCCCACCGGCCCGTGGCGGGGCGGTGCGGCGGCGCTAGCGTGACCCCGTGCGGATCTTCCCCCTGACGGCCCCGGTGTTCGCGGCCACCTGCTACGTCGTCGCGGCGGACGACGGGAGCTGCGTCGTGGTCGACCCGGGCGGTGGCGTGGCGGGTGCCGTGTCCCGCACGGTGGCCGAGCACGGCCTGCGCGTCGCGGGGGTGCTGGCGACGCACGGGCACGCCGACCACGTGTGGGACGCGGGTCGCGTCGCGGCCGCGGCGGGCGTCCCGCTGCGCCTGCACGCGCGGGACGCGTACCGGCTCGACGACCCGGTGGGCACGCTGGGCGAGGGGGCGGCCGGCGTCGCCGACGGCCTGCTCGCGGCGCTCTCCGCCGCGGGGGCGGACACCGCGTGGGCCCGTCCCGGGACCGAGCCGTTCGGCGACGGTGACGGCGCCCGCACGGCGGACGAGGAGCTCGTCCTCGGTGGGGTGCGCCTGGTGGCGCGGCACGCCCCGGGCCACACCGAGGGGTCCACGCTGTACCTGCTGGAGGCGGCCGGGGAGCGGGTCGCGTTCACGGGGGACGTGCTGTTCGCCGGCACGGTCGGGCGCACGGACCTGCCGGGCGGCGACGCGGCGGCGATGGCCCTGACGCTGCGCGAGGTGGTCGCCGCGCTGCCGCCGCGCACGCACGTGCTGCCCGGCCACGGCCCCGCGAGCCGCGTGGACGTGGAGCTGGCGCACAACCCGTACCTGGCAGGATGACGCGCATGGCACGCCCCACCCCCCTGTCCGGCTTCCCCGAGTGGCTCCCCGACGGTCGCGTCGTCGAGCAGCACGTCCTCGACACCCTGCGGCGCACGTTCGAGCTGCACGGGTTCGCCGGGATCGAGACGCGGGCGGTCGAGCCCCTCGACCAGCTGCTGCGGAAGGGGGAGACCTCCAAGGAGGTCTACGTGCTGCGCCGCCTCCAGGAGGAGCCCGACGCGACGGACGCCGACCGCGGCGGGCAGCTCGGCCTGCACTTCGACCTGACCGTGCCGTTCGCCCGCTACGTGCTGGAGAACGCCGGGCACCTCGCGTTCCCGTTCCAGCGCTACCAGATCCAGAAGGTCTGGCGCGGGGAGCGCCCGCAGGACGGCCGGTTCCGCGAGTTCGTGCAGGCGGACATCGACGTCGTCGGCGCGGGGGAGCTGCCCTACCACTACGAGGTCGACCTGCCGCTCGTCATGGCGGAGGCGCTCGGCGCGCTGCGCGAGATCGGCGTGCCGCCGGTGCGCATCCTCGTCAACAACCGCCGCGTCGCCGAGGGCTTCTACCGCGGGCTCGGCCTGACGGACGTCGACGCGGTGCTGCGCAGCATCGACAAGCTCGACAAGGTCGGGCCCGACGCCGTCGCCGGGCTGCTCGTCGCCGAGGCGGGCGCGACCGCGGACCAGGCCCGCGCGTGCCTCGAGCTCGCGGGCATCTCCGGCGGCGACGCCGGGGTGGTCGACCGGGTGCGGGAGCTCGCGGCACGGCACGGCGTGGAGTCCGAGCTCATGGAGCAGGGCCTGGCCGAGCTGCGTCAGCTCGTCGAGGCCGCCGCGGTCCGCGCGCCCGGCGTCGTCGTGGCCGACCTCAAGATCGCCCGCGGCCTGGACTACTACACGGGGTCCGTCTACGAGACGGTGCTGGTGGGGCACGAGCAGCTCGGGTCGATCTGCTCCGGCGGCCGGTACGACACGCTCGCGTCCGACGGCAAGCAGACCTACCCGGGCGTCGGCCTGTCGATCGGCGTGTCCCGGCTGGTGTCCCGCCTGCTGACCGGGGGGCTTGTGCGCGCCACGCGCGGCGTCCCGGCGGCCGTGCTCGTCGCGGTGACGTCCGAGGAGACCCGGTCGGCGTCCGACGCGGTCGCGACGGCGCTGCGGGCCCGGGGGGTCCCGGTGGAGGTCGCGCCGACGGCCGCGAAGTTCGGCAAGCAGATCCGGCACGCCGACCGGCGCGGGATCCCGTTCGTGTGGTTCCCCGCGACCGAGGACGGCGCCGCCGACCAGGTCAAGGACATCCGGTCCGGGGAGCAGGTCGACGCCGACCCGGCGGTCTGGGCGCCCCCTGCCGACGACCTGCACCCGCGCGTCGTCCCCGCGGGGGGCTGAGGCCGGCGCGGTCACGGCCCGGGTCACGCGGTCCGGGCCGCCCGGGCCCCGGTGCTCAGGCGAGCGCGAGCACGCCCGCGTTGAGCGTCGTCGCGTAGAGCACCCACGCCAGGTACGGGCCGAGCAGCCACGCCACGGCCGGGGAGAGCCGGTGGAACGCGACGACGGTCGCCACCAGCGCGACCTCCAGCGCCAGGATGATCGCGAGCCCCGCGCCGAGGTGCTGCGCCCCGAAGAACACCGGCGTCCACGCGGCGTTGAGGGCGAGCTGCACGCCGTACAGCACGAGGGCGGTGCGGGCGGCGTGCGCGCCGTGGCGGCGCCAGAGCAGCCACGCCGCGACGGCCATGAGCACATACAGGACGGTCCACACCGGCCCGAAGACCCAGTCCGGCGGGGTCCACGCCGGCCTGTCGGCCGCGGCGTACCAGCCGTCCACCGCGGAGGTCGACGCGAGGCCGCCGCCCCACGCGTCGGCGGCGTTCACCGCCAGCAGCGCGACGAGCACGGGCCAGCCGCGGGAGGCGGGCGCCTCGTCCCGGCCGGTGGTGGCGGGGATGTCGGGGTGCGTCGAGGTCATGCCTCCACGGTCCGTGCGCACGGTCGCCAGGGCAACCGGACGGCCCCGCTCACGACGTGGCGCGGGGCTTGCCAGCGAGTCGAACACGTGTTCGAATCGTGGGGTGCGGTGGGACGGGCAGAAGATCACGACGGAGGCGGACGGGACGCTGCCCGGGCTCGCGCTGGCGGGTCACCAGCGGTCGGTGCGCACGCCCGAGTTCGCGGGCGTGACGTTCCACGAGGTGCACGCGAAGTCGGCGCTCAACAAGGTGCCGGAGTCGTCCGCGATGCCCTTCCGGTGGACCGTCAACCCCATGCGGGGCTGCCTGCACGCCTGCACCTACTGCTTCGCGCGTCCCACGCACGAGTACCTCGGGCTGGACGCCGGGGCGGACTTCGAGACCCAGATCGTGGTGAAGACCAACGTGGTCGACGTGCTGACCGCGGAGCTGCGGCGGCCGTCGTGGCGGAACGAGCACGTGGCGCTCGGCACGAACACCGACCCCTACCAGCGGGCCGAGGGCCGCTACGCCCTCATGCCGGGCATCATCGAGGCGCTGGCGCGCTCGGGGACGCCGCTGTCGCTGCTGACCAAGGGGACGCTGCTGCGTCGTGACCTCCCGCTGCTCGCCTCCGCGCAGGCGGAGGTCGGCGTGAGCGTGGCCGTGTCCCTGGCGGTGGGGGACGAGGGCCTGCAGCAGGCGCTCGAGCCAGGCACCCCCACGCCCCGGGCCCGGCTGGCGCTCGTCCGCGCGGTGCGGGACGCCGGGCTGGAGTGCGGCGTGCTGGTCGCCCCCGTGCTGCCGTGGCTGACCGACTCGACCGAGCACCTCGACGCCCTGCTGGGCGACCTGGCCGAGGCCGGCACCTCCTGGGTGACCGTCATCCCGTTGCACCTGCGCGGGCCCGTGCGGCCCCTGGTGCTCGGGTGGCTGCGCGAGCACCGGCCCGAGCTGGTGCCCCGCTACCAGCGGCTGTACGGTCGCGGCGCGTACGTGCCGGACGAGTACCGCCGCTGGCTGCGCGACCGGGTGCGCCCGCTGCGGCGCCGGCACGGGCTGCCCGGCCCCGGGGAGGCGGCGGGGGAGCCGTCGCCCTGGCGCGCGCGGCCGGCCGAGAGCCCCGAGGCGGTGATGGCGGCGATGGCACCCGGCGGTGCGACGGGCGCGGTGCAGCCCGTGCTCTTCTGAGCCCGGCCGTGGCCCGGGTGGGCCGGGCGCGGCCGGGTGTGCCGGGGCGGGTGGTGTCGGCACCGGCGGTGGACGGCGGGCGTCCGGGGGGCGTGCGCCTCCGGCAGTAGACTCGCCGGGCTGCTGCGTGCAGCGACCCACCACCTGAGAGGACTTGTCGTGCTGCGCACCCACACCGCCGGCTCGCTGCGGGCCGAGCACATCGGCACCACCGTCACCCTGACCGGGTGGGTGGACCGCCGCCGTGATCACGGTGGGGTCGCGTTCGTGGACCTGCGCGACGCGTCGGGCATCGCCCAGGTCGTCATCCGCGACGAGGCCGTCGCGCACGGGCTGCGCTCGGAGTACGTCCTGCAGGTCACCGGAGAGGTCGGCCGCCGCCCGGAGGGCAACGAGAACGCCCACCTCGCGACCGGTGAGGTCGAGGTCATCGCCGCGCAGGTCGTCGTCCTCAACGAGTCCGCGCCGCTGCCGTTCCAGGTGTCGTCCTCCCTCGACGAGCCGGTGGGCGAGGAGGCGCGCCTGCGCTACCGCTACCTCGACCTGCGCCGGCCGGAGCCGGCCCGGGCGATGCGGCTGCGCGCGAAGGCCAACCAGGCCGCCCGCCGCGTCCTGGACGCCCACGACTTCGTCGAGGTCGAGACCCCCACGCTGACGCGGTCGACGCCGGAGGGCGCCCGCGACTTCGTCGTGCCCGCCCGTCTGGCGCCGGGCTCCTGGTACGCGCTCCCGCAGTCGCCGCAGCTGTTCAAGCAGCTCCTCATGGTCGGCGGGCTGGAGCGGTACTACCAGCTCGCGCGCTGCTACCGCGACGAGGACTTCCGCGCCGACCGGCAGCCGGAGTTCACGCAGCTCGACGTCGAGATGTCGTTCGTCGACCAGGAGGACGTGATCGCGCTCGGCGAGCAGATCCTCGTCGCGCTGTGGGACCTCATCGGCTACCGGATCCCGACGCCGATCGCCCGCATGACCTACGCGGAGGCGATGGCGCGGTACGGCACCGACAAGCCGGACCTGCGGTTCGGGCTCGAGCTGGTGGAGCTGACCGGGTTCTTCGCCGACACCCCGTTCCGGGTGTTCCAGGCCCCGTACGTCGGCGCCGTCGTCCAGCCCGGCGGTGCGTCGACGCCGCGGCGCGGGTTCGACGCCTGGCAGGAGTGGGCGAAGCAGCGCGGGGCGAAGGGCCTGGCGTACGTCACGGTGGCCGAGGACGGCACGCTCGCCGGGCCGGTCGCCAAGAACATCTCCGAGGCGGAGCGCGCCGGGCTCGTCGAGGCCGTCGGGGCGCAGCCGGGCGACGCGGTGTTCTTCGCCGCCGGCCGCCCCTCGGAGGCCCGCGCGCTGCTCGGTGCGGCACGCCTCGAGATCGGCCGCCGCGGCGGGCTGGTCGACGAGTCGCAGTGGTCGTTCGTGTGGGTCGTGGACGCCCCGCTGTTCAAGCCGACCGGCGAGGACGACGACGTGGCGGTCGGCGAGGGCGCCTGGACGGCGGTGCACCACGCGTTCACGTCGCCGACGCCCGAGTGGATCGACCGCTTCGAGGAGGACCCGGGCCAGGCGCTCGCCTACGCCTACGACATCGTCTGCAACGGCAACGAGATCGGTGGCGGCTCGATCCGTATCCACCGCCGCGACGTCCAGGAGCGCGTGTTCGCGGTCATGGGCATCGGCGAGGAGGAGGCGCGCGAGAAGTTCGGCTGGCTGCTGGACGCGTTCCAGTTCGGCGCCCCGCCGCACGGCGGGATCGCGCTCGGCTGGGACCGGGTGGTCGCGCTGCTGACCGGGGCCGAGTCGATCCGCGACGTCATCGCGTTCCCCAAGTCGGGCGGCGGCTACGACCCGCTCACGGGTGCGCCTGCGCCGATCACGGAGCAGCAGCGCAAGGAGGCGGGGGTCGACGCCCGCCCGAAGCGGCCCGCCGCCGCGCAGCAGGGTGCCGACGCGGAGGCCGGCGCGCAGGACGGGGCCGCCGCGGCGACCGCCTCGGCGTGACGGCGGACGTCGGGGCCCCTGCGACGCTCCCGGCGCCTTGGGCCGACGACCCGTTCCTGCTCGACGACCGACCCCTGTGGTCGCCCGAGCGCGTGGTCGCGCGTGACGGCGCGCTGCTCCTCGTGCAGCGCGCCGTCGCGGCGTCCGGCGCACCGGGGACGCGCACGAGCCTGATCGTGCTCGGGCCGGCCGGCCCGGCGTCGGACCTGCTGCGCGACCACGATGACGCCACGCACGCCGTCGCGTGGGTCGACACGGCGGCGCTCGGGATGCTGCGACCCGCCGAGGTGGCCCGGCTCGGCCTGCTCCCCGCACGCACGGGCTGGGAGTGGATGGTCACGGAGCAGGCGCCCCCGGCCGTCACCGGGGAGGTGGCGGTGCGCGAGCTCGACCCCGTCGCCGACGCGGACGCGATCCGCGCGTGCCTCGCGGCCGCGAACCCGACCACGGACGCTGACCCGGCGGGCCCGGGCGAACGGTGGTGGGGGAGCGGTGCCCCCGACGGCACGCTGGCGGGCGTCATCGGGTCCGGACCGCGCGCGGGTCGCGGTGGCCGGCGCGCCGGTGAGCCCGGATCCGCCGGGTCCGCCCATCTGCACGGCCTGGGTGTCCGCCCCGGCGACCGCGGGCGCGGCCTCGGTGCTGCCCTGACCGCCGCCGCGACGCGCGCGCTGCTCGCCGACGGCGCGGACTGGGTGTCCCTGGGTATGTGGGACGACAACGACGGCGCCCGGCGCATCTACCACCGCCTCGGCCTGCGTACGGTCCACCGCATGACCACCCTCCGCCACCCCTGACC
>JACXUT010000174.1 GCA_014763765.1 Micrococcales bacterium | reverse complement strand
CCGCCCAGCCCCGTCCGGTCCCGTCCGCCGAGGTCGGCAGTCCCAGGCGAGTTCGGCAGCTCCAGGTGCCGACCTCGCACACGAAGTGCCGACCTCGCGCACGAGCTGCCGACCTCGCCGGAGGGGTGGGCGGCGGTCGGGACGGCGTGTGCCTAGGATGAGTTCGGACGTCCGAACTTGGAGGTACGGTGACCGCCACACAGGATCGCGCCGCGGTGTCGCGCGGGCGCGTGCTGCCGCTGCTGGGCCCGGCGTTCGTCGCCGCGATCGCGTACGTCGACCCGGGGAACGTCGCCGCGAACCTCACGGCCGGCGCCCGGTACGGCTACCTCCTGCTGTGGGTGCTGGTCGCCGCGAACGCCATGGCCGTCCTGGTGCAGTACCAGTCGGCGAAGCTCGGCATCGTCACCGGGGAGTCGCTGCCGGGGCTGCTCGGCCGGCGGATGCGACGCGGACCCCGGCTGGCGTTCTGGGCGCAGGCGGAGGTCGTGGCCGCCGCGACGGACATCGCCGAGGTCGTGGGCGGCGCCATCGCGCTGCACCTGCTGTTCGGCCTTCCGCTCGTCGCGGGCGGCCTCGTCGTCGGCGTGGTGTCGATGCTGCTGCTGGCCACGCAGGACCGGTACGGCCAGCGGCGGTTCGAGCGGCTCGTCGTCGCGCTGCTGGTGGTCATCGTCGTCGGGTTCCTCGGTGGCCTGCTGCTGGGGCCGCCCGACCCCGCGGGCATGCTCGCCGGCCTCGCCCCGCGGTTCGCGGGCACCGACTCGGTGCTCCTGGCGGCGTCGATGCTGGGCGCCACGGTGATGCCGCACGCGATCTACGTGCACTCGGCGCTGAGCCGGGACCGGTTCGGCCGGACTCCGGCGCCCGAGCTGCGCGCCGGGCTGCTGCGTGCCACGCGCTGGGACGTGGGCACGGCGCTCGGCGTCGCCGGGACGGTCAACATCGGGCTGCTCCTGCTGGCGGCGGCCAACCTGCGCGGCGTCGAGGGCACGGACACGATCGAGGGCGCGCACGCGGCGATCAGCGGCGCGCTCGGCGGCGGGGTCGGCGTGGTGTTCGCGGTCGGGCTGCTCGCCTCGGGCCTCGCCTCGACGTCCGTGGGCTGCTACGCGGGTGCGGCCGTGATGGAGGGCCTCATCCACCGCCGGGTGCCGCTGCTGCTCCGGCGCGCGATCACGCTGGTCCCGGCGCTGGTGCTGCTGGCGCTCGGGGCCGACCCGACGTGGACGCTGGTGGTGAGCCAGGTGGTGCTGTCGTTCGGCATCCCGTTCGCCGCGGTACCGCTGGTGCGGCTCAACCGGGACCGGGGTCTGCTGGGCGCGCACGCCAACGGGTCGCGGCTGCAGGCGGTGCTGGTCGTCGTCGTGGCCCTGGTGGTGGCGCTGAACCTCGCCCTGCTGGTGCTGCTGGCGACGGGGGCCTGAGTAGTCGGAGCGCAACTCCCGGAACCGCCCGCGACCTGCGGCGGCGCGGCGACGTCGCCGTTCCCGACCGACCCCGCGGACCCGGTGGGAGGGGCGGACGGGCCCGGGCGGGTGCCGCGGACGCCGGGCGCGGCGAGATTTTCGGAGCGGCGGTACGGGAATCTATCCGTAGCGGCGCTACCATGAGCGGCGTGACCAGCGGCGACGGGCGGACCCTGCGGGCCGTGGCGACCCGGGCGCGCGTCGCGCAGGCCGCGACGCGGCTGTTCCTCGCCGACGGCTACGGCCCCACCACCATCACGGCCGTCGGGCGTGCCGCCGGGGTCGGCGTCCAGACCGTCTACTACTCGTACCCCACCAAGGCGGACATCCTGGTCGGCTGCCTCGACCACGCGGTGGACGGCGCGGACCGCCGGGACGCGCAGCGCGACCTGGCCGACCAGGCCTGGGTCCGCGCGGTCGTCGCCGAGGCCGACCCGGCGCGGCGCGTGTTCCTGCACGTGCGCGGGTTCGCCGAGCTGCTCGGCCGGGCCGCGGGCGTGCAGGACCTCGTGCGCTCCGCCGCCCCGGGCGACGCGGTGCTGCGGGACGCGTGGGAGCGCGACGAGACGCGGCGGCGGGCGGTGCACGGCCTGCTGGTCGACGCGCTGGTGGCCGACGGGTCGCTGCGCCCCGGGCTGGAGCCGCTGCACGCCGTCGACCTGCTCACGCTGCTGCTCGGCCCCGAGCCGTGGAACGCGCTGGTGCGCCGCGGCGGCTGGAGCGCGCTCGCGTGGGCGCGCTGGGCGCACGGTGCGCTGCTCGCGGACCTCGTGCCCTCCCGGTGGGAACCCGGCGCCTGACCGCCGCCGCGCCCCGGGCCCTCACCAGGCCGAGCGGGCGTAGTCCTTGAGGAAGCAGCCGTACAGGTCCTCGCCGGCCTCGCCCCGCACGATCGGGTCGTACACGCGCGCCGCACCGTCCACCAGGTCGAGCGGCGCGTGGAACCCCTCCTCGGCCAGCCGCACCTTCGTGGGGTGCGGCCGCTCGTCGGTGATCCACCCGGTGTCGACGGCGGTCATGAGGATGCCGTCGGCGAGCATCTCGCCCGCGCTCGTGCGCGTCAGCATGTTGAGTGCCGCCTTGCTCATGTTGGTGTGCGGGTGGCCCGGGCCCTTGTAGCCCCGTGCGAACACGCCCTCCATCGCGGAGACGTTGACGACGTACGTCCGGCGCGCCGGCGACGCCGCGAGGGCGGGCCGCAGCCGGCTGATGAGGATGAACGGCGCCGTCTGGTTGCACAGCTGCACCTCGAGCAGCTCCATCGGGTCGACGTCCTCGACCGTCGCGACCCAGGAGTTCGTCTCCGCGACGTCGGGGATCAGGCCGCCGGCGTCGATCGACGTCCCCGCCACCAGCCGCTCGAGGCTCGCCGCCTCGGCGGTGAGGGACTGCGCGGTCAGCGCCTCCGCGGCGGCGCGCCCGGCCCGCTCGATCGCCAGGGCCGGGCTGCTCAGCTCGCTGACCGACCCCGCCAGCGCGCGCGGGTGGGCGTCGCTGGTCCGGCCGAACGTCGTGATCATCCGCGCGGCGTCGGCGTCCAGCGGGGCGTCCTCGGCCTCGGCGATCCGCGCGTACGCCCCCGGCGACCGCCGCACCGTCTGCGCGGCGTTGTTGATGAGGACGTCCAGAGCCCCCTGGGCGGCGACGTGGTCGGCGAGCGCGACCACCTGCGCCGGGTCGCGCAGGTCGATGCCCACGACGTGCAGGCGGTCGATCCAGTCGGCGGAGTCGTCCATCGCGCGGAACCGGCGGACGGCGTCCTGGGGGAACCGGGTGGTGATCGTCAGGTCCGCGCCGTCGCGCAGCAGCCGCAGCGCGATGTACATGCCGATCTTCGCCCGGCCGCCCGTCAGCAGCGCGCGGCGGCCGGTGAGGTCCGTGCGCGCGCCCCGCTTGGCGTGGTGCAGCGCGGCGCACTCCGGGCACAGCTGGTGGTAGAACGCGTCGACCACCGTGTAGTCCTGCTTGCAGACGTAGCAGGCGCGCGGCCGCAGCAGGGTCCCGGCGATCGCGCCGGTGGCCGACGACGTGATCGGGATGCCGGCGGTCTCGTCGTCGATGCGGCCCGGGCTGCCGGTCGCGGTGGCGGCGACCACGGCGGCGTCGGCCTCCGCGACCAGGCGGCGCTTCTCCCCGCGGCGGTGCTTCTTCGCGGCCTTGAACATGGCGGACGCGGCGCGCCGGGCGGCGGCGTGCTGCGGGTGCGTCTGCGGGAGAGCGGCGACCTGGTCGGCCACCCGCAGGAACGTCGCGAACTCCGCGGGGTCGACGCCGGGCACGTCGGCGGCGGGGTCCGTGCCGTCGCCGGGTGCGTCCGGGTGCTGCGGGGGCGTGGTCGTCTGCGCGCTCATAGCGCCGTCCGTCCTCGGGTGGGGGAAAGGGCGCCGCGGTCGCGCGGGGCCCGGAGGATCGTACGCGGCGCGCGCTGCCGGCACCCAGACGGGGCCGTCGTGCCGCCGGTGTCCCGACGTCGCGGGCACCGGCCGGGGACCGGCGTGACGCGCCGCCCCCGGGACGGGGGACACTGGGAGGCAGCAACCGTCAGCGCAGCACCACCGCAGCACCACGAGGAGTCACCGTGCCCCAGGGAACCGTCCGCTGGTTCGACGCCGAGCGAGGGTTCGGTTTCCTCGCCCTCGGCGACGACGCCGAGGACCTCTTCGTCCACGCGTCCGAGATCGTCGGCCAGGACGGCACCCGCTCGCTCCGCGAGGGCCAGGCCGTGGAGTTCGAGGTCGGCGAGGGCGACCGCGGTCCGCAGGCCCGGCAGGTGCGGGTGACCGGCGACGTCGCGGCAGACGCGGCGCTCGGGGTGCTGGGCACGGTGGCCTGGTACGAGCCCGCGAAGGGCTACGGGTTCCTCACGCCCGACGGCGGCGACGCGCAGATCTTCGTGCACAGCTCGGCGATCGTCGGGGGCGGCGTGATCACGGAGGGCCAGCGCGTCGCGTTCCTCGTCGTCGAGGGGGAGAAGGGGCCGCAGGCCGACCACCTGCTGCCGCTCGGCGCGGACGCGGCCGCGGGACCGGGCCGAGCCGCGGCGACGGACGACGGCGCCGACGGCACCGTGACCTGGTACGACGCGGGCAAGGGCTTCGGCTTCATCACCCCCGACTCCGGGGAGCAGGACGTGTTCGTGCACGCGCGCTCGCTGCACGGCGACCTGACCGAGCTCGTCGAGGGCGACCGGGTGAGCTACCGCGCCTCGGAGGGCGAGAAGGGCCTGCAGGCCCAGGGCGTCCGTCTGGTCGGCGGCCCGTCCCGAGGCGGCCGCGGCGGTCGCGGCGGGTCGGACCGGCGCGACCCCGGCCGGGGCCCGGCGCCGTCCCGCGGCCCGCAGCGCGGCGGCCAGGGCGTCGTCGCGCGCTACGACGCGGAGCGCGGCTTCGGGTTCATCACGCCGGACGACGGCGGGCCGGACCTGTTCGTGCACGTGTCGGTCGTGCGGGACGGCGAGGAGCTCTACGAGGGCGACCGGGTGCGGTACCAGGTGCGCCAGAGCGACCGGGGGCCCCAGGCGGACCGGGTCGACCTGCTCTGACCGGTCGGAGGTCACCGGCCCGCCGGGGCGGTGACCTCCTCGGGCACGTGGCGCAGCAGGTCGCCCGGCTGGCAGTCGAGCACCTCGCAGAGCGCGTCCAGGGTGCTGAACCGCACGGCCCGGGCGCGGCCGTTCTTGAGCACGGCGAGGTTCGCCGGCGTGATGCCCACCCGGTCGGCCAGCTCCCCGACGGACATCTTGCGGCGGGCGAGCATGACGTCGACGTCGACCACGATCGGCATCAGATGACCTCGTCGAGCTCGGCGCGCAGCGTGGTGGCGGTGGTGTCGAGCGCGACGGCCTGCGCCAGCAGCGCGCGCATGACGAGGACGACCAGCGCACCGCCGCCGATGCCGATCGCGACGACGCCGAGGGCCAGCACGATCCCGGGGGGCACGGCCTCGCCCGGCGCGAGCAGGACGCCGAGCAGCACCACGAGGCCGGCGGCGACGGCCAGGGCGCCGATGACCACGTCGACCCAGCGGAACGCCGAGCGGCTGAACACGGTCCCGGTGCGGACCATGGTCAGCAGCCGCCACAGGCAGACGAGCACGACCTCCACCGTGGCGACGCCGAGCACGCCGATGACGACCACCGGCCAGCGCAGGTGCACGACGTCCGGGCCGCCCTCGGCGATGTCGACGCCGAGCAGCGGGATGAGCACGGCCTGGAAGAACAGCATCCCGGCGAGCAGCAGGACGATCACCACCCGCAGGAGGCGTCGGACGAGCTGGGGCATGGCGACTCCTCTCGGTGCCGGGCGCACGCGCCGGACTATCGAAAAACGATAGCATTCGATCGTTGGACGGCGGGATGGGCGGCCGTGGACGGTGTCGGTGGCCGGGTGTAGACATCGGGTAGCGGCCGGCGAGGGGCGACCGTGCGCGAGCGGAGGGGGACGCGGTGGTGACCGAGTTCGTGGACGAGGACCTGCGGGGGGCGAGGTTCGTCCGGAGCACGCTGTCCGGGGCGGTGCTGCGCGGGGTCGACGTGGACGGGGCCGACCTCGACGCGCCGTGGCTCGGCGAGGGGACGTTCCTCGTCAACGGCGTGGACGTGGCGCCGCTGGTGGAGGCCGAGCTGGACCGGCGGTTCCCCGGCCGGGCGCTGCGCCAGGCCGAGGACCCCGAGGGGCTGCGTGCCGCCTGGGCGGCGGTCGAGCGGGCGTGGGACGGGGCCGTCGAGCGTGCCGCCGCGATGCCGCCCGGCACCGTGGACCTGCAGGTGGACGGCGAGTGGTCGTTCTCCCAGACCCTGCGGCACCTGGTGATGGCGACCGACACGTGGTTGCGCGGCGCGGTGCTCGGGATCGAGCGGCCGTACCACCCGGTCGGGCAGCCGAACGTCGAGTACGCCACCGACGGGCACGACCCCGCCGTGTTCTCCGAGGCGTCGCCGACGTTCGAGCGGGTGCTGGCCGTGCGGGCCGAGCGCCAGGCGATGGTCCGCGACCACCTCGCCTCCGTCACCCCGGAGGACCTGGCCGGCACGCGGCCGAACCCGTGGGGGCCCGACCACCTCGAGACGGTGCTGTCCTGCCTGCACACGATCCTCGACGAGGAGTGGTCGCACCTGCGGTTCGCGCTGCGGGACCTGGACGCGCTCGCGGCGCGCCGCACCGACGCCGACCCGGCCTGACGGCTGGTGCGGACGGGGCGCGGTCGCGCCGGTCCGGCCTCGTCGTGCGCGGTCAGGCGCCGGGCGACGCCGCCGGCCCACCCGAGGCGGTCACGGGCTCCTCGTCCGGCTCGGCTGCGGCCGCGCGCGTCAGCAGCACCCGGCCCACCCCGGCGACGACGAGGCCCGACACGACGACGCTCAGCAGCGCGACCCGCAGGCTCGAGGCGTCCGCGACCACGCCCACCACGGTCGGCGACACCAGGAAACCGACGCGCAGCAGCCAGCTGACGACGGTCAGCCCGACGCCGGCGGGCAGGCCGGGCAGCTCGTCCGCGGTGTGCATGACGGCGGGCACGAGCGTCGCGACGCCGAGACCCGCGAGCGCGAACCCGGCGAGCGTCGTCGCCAGTGACGGCACGGCGAGCATCCCGCCGGCCCCGACCGCGATCGCGAGGCCGCCGACGCGCGCGACGCGCCGCTGCCCGAACCGGTCGACGACCCGGTCTCCGGTGAGCCGGCCGACGGTCATCGCGACCTGGAGGGCGACGAACGCCAGCCCGGCGGCGGCCGCGCCGGTGCCGACCTCCGTGCGCAGGTACAGGGCGCCCCACGAGGACCCGGCGTCCTCGACGAACGCGCCGCAGGCGGCGAGCACGCCGAGCGCGGCAAGCAGGAGGATGGCGTGGCCCGCGACGCGCCGCCGGGGCGCCGGTGCGGGGGCGTCGGCTGCGGACGCGTCGGCTGCGGACGCGTCGGCTGCGGCGCCGGCCGTGACCCGCTCGGCGTCCTCGGGCCCGCGCAGCAGGAACCGGTGCGCGACGACGGCGACGACCGCGAACACCGCGGACGTCGTGGCGATGTGCGCGGGCAGCGGCGCGTCGAGCCCGGCGGCGGCGGACCCGACCAGCCCGCCGAGCACCGCGCCGACGCTCCACAGGCCGTGGAACGCGTTGACGATGGAGCGCCCGTAGAGCCGCTGCACCCGGAACCCGTGCGCGTTCTGCGCGACGTCGATCACGGCGTCGAGGGCGCCCGCGAGCAGGAGCAGCCCGGCCAGCGCGGCCCAGCTCCCGGAGAGCGGCACGAGCGCCACGGCGACCGCGAGCGTGACCAGACCGGACGACGCGACGGCGGCCGACCCGAGGCGCTGGATCAGCAGCGGCGCGAGCAGCCCGGCCAGCAGGGCGCCGAGCGGCATCGCGGCGATCGCGGTGCCGAGCGCGGCGTTGCTGAGGCCGAGGTCGGCCTTCACCTCGGGCAGCCGTGGCACGAGGTTCGCGTACAGCACGGCGTTGACCAGGAACACCATCGAGACGGCGACGCGGGCGCGCCGGGCGACCGGCGTCACGACGGCTGCGGAGGGTGCTGCGGGGGAGGCG
>JACXUT010000372.1 GCA_014763765.1 Micrococcales bacterium | reverse complement strand
CAGGCCGGCACCGCCGGCGCCCACCACGACCCTTTCACCAGGTCCGCGCCGCCCCGCCGTCCCCAGGCAGGGTCCGGGGATCGGTCCCACGGCTACCATTCAGGCAGAATGTCGGGCGCCGTCCGGTGACCGGCGGCACACGCGTGCGGTGAGGAGGTGGTGGGCGTGGGCATCCTCGACCGTTTCGAGCACGGGGTGGAGCGCGTCGTGAACACCGCGTTCGCCAAGGCCTTCCGCAGCGAGGTGAAGCCCGTCGAGCTGGCGAGCGCGCTGCGCCGCGAGGTCGACGACCGGGCCGCCGTGGTGGGCCGCGACCGGACGGTGGTGCCGAACGAGTTCACCATCGAGCTGTCGCCGGGCGACTACGACCAGGTCGAGGCGTGGGGCGCGGAGGCCCTGGCGGACGAGCTGGCGGCGAACGTCACGGAGCACGCGACGGGTCAGCGGTACGCGTTCGTCGGGCCGGTGACGGTGGCGTTCCACGAGTACGAGGACCTGGAGACGGGCCGGTTCCGCGTGAAGTCGGCGACGGTGCGCGGCGCGGCCGCCCCGGCGACGACCGCCGCGCCGAGCCCCCGGCACCCGCTCATCGACATCGACGGCCAGCGGTACCTGCTGACGGGGCCGGTGACGGTGATCGGCCGCGGCTCCGAGGCGGACATCGTGGTGGACGACCCGGGGGTCTCCCGCCGGCACCTCGAGATCCGGGTGTCGCCGCAGGGCGTCGTCGCCTCGGACCTCGGGTCGACGAACGGCCTGTTCGTCGAGGGCCACCAGGTCCCGGCCGCGACACTCCTGGACGGGAACACGCTGACGATCGGCCGGACCCGCATCATGTTCTGGACGGGCGACGGCGACGGACAGGACCTGGACGAGTGAGCGGCTCCACGATCGGCACGCATGAGTGAGCTGACGGTCACCCTGCTGCGGCTGGGCTACCTCGTCCTCCTGTGGGCGTTCGTGCTGTCCGCCATCGGGGTGCTGCGCCGCGACCTGTACGGCACGCGGATCGTCAACCGCCGCCGCCCGGGCCGC
>JACXUT010000371.1 GCA_014763765.1 Micrococcales bacterium | reverse complement strand
CGGCGCGCTGCGCTCCGTGGCCAAGGAGCTGCGCGCCGGCGCGACCGCCAACGGCGTGGTCGTCGCGGACGGTGTGCCCGTCACCGCCCCGGCCGCCCTCGGCGCGCTGCGGTTCCTGCTGTCCGCGCGGTCGGCGTACGTCGACGGCCAGCTCCTCGCGGTCGACTCCGACGCCGGCACGCTGCCCGCCGACTGGGACCAGCCGCTCGCCGGACGCGTCGCCGTCGTCACCGGCGCCGCCCGCGGCATCGGCGAGGCCATCACCACGACGCTCGCCCGGGACGGTGCGACCGTCGTGGCGGTGGACGTCCCCGCCGCCGGCGAGGCGCTGGCGGCCGTCGCCAACCGCGTGCGCGGGACCGCGCTGCAGCTCGACGTCACCGCCGAGGACGCCGGCGCGCGGATCCTCGAGCACGCGCTGGCCCGGCACGGCCGGCTCGACGTCGTCGTGCACAACGCCGGGATCACGCGGGACAAGCTGCTCGCCAACATGACGCCCGACCGCTGGGAGTCCGTCATCGCCGTGAACATCGCGGCCCAGCTCCGCATCAACGAGGCGCTGCTGACGTCCGGCGACTTCGCCGACGCCCCCCGGATCGTGTCGCTCGCGTCCACCTCCGGCATCGCCGGCAACCGCGGCCAGACCAACTACGCCGCGTCCAAGGGCGGCGTGATCGGCATGGTCCAGGCCACCGCGCCCCTGCTGGCGGCGTTCGGCGGCACGGCGAACGCTGTCGCGCCGGGGTTCATCGAGACCGACATGACCGCCCGGATGCCCGCCCTCACCCGGCAGGTCGCGCGGCGGCTGTCCTCGCTGCAGCAGGGCGGGCTGCCGGTCGACGTCGCCGAGGCGGTCGCGTTCCTCGCGTCCCCGCCGGCCGGCGGCGTCGTCGGGCAGGTGCTGCGGGTGTGCGGGCAGAGCATGGTGGGCCGGTGACGGCGGCCACCACCGCCGGCGGGCGACGCCCGGTCGAACTCGGCACCGTGCCCCGGCTGGGGGCGCTGTACGCCCGGGCCGGGGCGTCGGCGGTGCGGGGG
>JACXUT010000173.1 GCA_014763765.1 Micrococcales bacterium | reverse complement strand
GTCGCGCACGCCCAGCGCCGCGCGGACCTCTACCTCGGCAAGGACGGCCTGGCGATGCTGCGCCTCTACGTCGAGGCGCGCGCGTTCCCGGTGCCCCTGGCGGAGGTGCGCCACGAGGCGATCACCCGGTTCGTGCTGAGCGAGCGGCAGCGCGTCGAGCAGGCCATCGACGAGGAGGAGCTGCCGCCGGGCACCTCCGTGGTGCACCTGCTGGACGCCATCGAGGGGTCGGTGCTCATGCACGTGCTGGTCACGCCGCCGCACCTCATCGACCGGGTCCGGTCGACGCTGCCGGCGTACCTGGAGCGCATGGTGGACCTGCAGCTCGCAGCAGCGGGCGCGGGCCCTGGACCAGGACCCGCGCCCGCTGCGTGATCGTCCGGCACCGCCCTCCGGGGCGGCACCCCTGCCGCCGCCCCGGGAGGCGGCGGACCGTCAGCCCTCCCGGAACGACACCCCGAACCCGCCGCGCGGGTAGCGCCACGTGAGCGCGCCGGGGGCCGCGACGGCCAGGCAGGTGCCGCACTCCAGGCAGGCGGCGTACTCGACGTCGATCTGCCCGTCCCGCTCGGAGTACACCCCGGCGGGGCAGACCGCGATGATCCGCTTGCCCGTGCCGGTGGTCCGGCAGAGCTCCTGGTCGACGACGATGTGGGACTCCTCCTCGTCGACCTCGTACCGGTTGGCTCCGAGCCGCTCCGGGATCGTCTGCGCCTTCACAGGGCACGCACCCCCGCCCATCCGTCGCTGAGCACCGCCTTGAGCCCGATCCCGGAGCGCCCGAGGGCGGTCCGGGCGACGGCCGCGAGGTGCTTGCGCGGCGTGGTGTCGAGGCTGAACACGTCGTGGAACAGGTCGGCGGCGAGCTCGCCGTACGCCCCGTACATGCGGGGGCGCTCGAGGAACTTCGGCGCCTTCGCGTAGGTCCGCAGGTCCTTGCCGACGAAGCCCTCGTCGAGGCGCCGCCGGTAGCCGGCCAGCCCTCCGGCGCTGACGTCGCCCGACCGGATCGCCTCCGCGACGGCCGCGCCCGCGGCGATGCCGGAGCCGATGGCCAGGTCCATGCCGCGGACGGTGAGCCCGGAGTTGATCGTCAGCCCCGCGGCGTCGCCGACGACGACGAGGCCGTCGGCCGCGAGCGTGCCGAGCATGTCGAGCCCGCCCTCGGCCACCAGGTGGGAGCCGTACTCGACGATCTCCCCGTCCCGCAGGTAGGGCGCGAGACCGGGGTGCTCCACGAGGTGGTCGAAGATCCCGGCCGCCGTGTGGCCGGACGCCACGAGGTCGTCGAGCCGGAGCACGACGCCGACGGACAGCGACTCGGCGTTCGTGTAGAGGAACGCCCCGCCGCCGACGCCGCGGGTGCAGTCGCCGACCAGCGCGTGGGCGGCGCCCTCGTCGCCGGTGAGGCCGAACCGGTCCTCGATGACGGTGCGCGGCAGCCGGACGACCGCCTTGACGCCGACCGCGAGGTGGTTGAGCGGCTCCTTGTCCCGCAGACCGGCCTCGCGGGCGAGGAACGAGTTGACCCCGTCCGCCGCCACGACCACGCGGGCGCGCAGCTCGTCCTCGCCCGCGCGGACGCCGACGACGCGCTTGCCGCCGGGCCCGGTGCCGGGCTCGGTCAGCAGCTCGTCGACCCGGACGCCGGGCATGACGTAGGCCCCGGCCTCCTCGGCGCGCTCGGCGAGCCACGGGTCGAACTTCGCGCGGAGCACGGTGACGGCGTTCACGGGCTCGGACAGCCGCTGCGACGAGTAGTCGAGCGACACCGCGGAGTCCGGGGTGAGGAACGTCGTGACGTGCCGGGTGATCCGGCGCTCCACGGGCGCCTGGTCGGCGAACCCGGGGAACACCTGGTCGAGGACGCGCCCGTAGAGCACGCCGCCGGACAGGTTCTTGGCCCCGGGGGCCTCGCCGCGCTCGATGAGCGCGACGGACAGCCCCTCGGACGCCAGCTGGTGCGCGGTGACGGAGCCGGCCGGGCCGGCCCCCACCACCACGACGTCGAAGTCGGGCTCGTCGGCCATCGTGCTCAGGCCTCCAGCGCCGCGGCGAGCGCGGGCAGGACGGCGTAGAGGTCGCCGACGACGCCGTGGTCGCACTGGGCGAACACCGGGGCGTCCGGGTCGGAGTTGATCGCGACGACGACCTTGGCGCCGGCGACGCCGACCATGTGCTGCACCTGGCCGGAGATGCCCGCGGCCACGTACAGGTCGGGGGCGACGTGCTGCCCGGAGATGCCGATGTAGCGGTCCTTCGTCAGCCAGTCGTGGCCCTCGGCGAGCGGCCGCGAGCACGCGACCTCGCCGCCGAGCGCCGCGGCGAGCCGCTCCACGATCGCGAGGTCCTCGCGGGCCTTGAGGCCGCGGCCGATGCCGACGACCACGCGGGCGCCGCCCAGGTCGACGGCCTCGCGCCCGGAGGCGCGCTCCTCGCGGACCCGCACGGCGGCCGACGGGGCCGCACCGGCCTCCTCGACGGCGACGGGTGCGACCGGCTCGGAGGACCCGCCGGGCGCGACGGTCAGGACGGCCGGGCCGCCCGTGACGCGCTCGGTGCGCACCGCGATGCCGCCGTGCACGTCGCGCTGCACGACGACCGCGCCGTCCTCGAGCGTCACCTCGGTGACGCCGGTGAGGACCGGCGCGCCGCAGCGGGCGGCGACCGCGCCGGCGAGCGCCCGCCCGCCGTCACGGGCCGGGGCCACGACCAGCCGCGGCGCGGCCTGCGCGACCGCGTCGGCCACCGCGCCGGCCCACGCCTCGGCGGGCGCGCCCTCGGCGTCGCCCAGCCACAGCACCCGGTCGACGCCGGACGCGGCGACCGCGTCGGCCACCGACCGCGCACCGACCACCACGGCGGTGACCGTGGCGCCCGGGGTCTGCGACACGGCGGCACGGGCCACCGCGACAGGGCCCGCGACCGCCGCGTCGCCGTCCACCAGCACCAGGACGTCCTGCGTGCTCTCGTTCATCGTCTCTGCTCCTTCTGGCTGCAAGCGTCCGGCGGTCACAGCGCGCCGGCGGCGCGCAGCGCGTCGACCAGCTCGGCGGCCGCGGCAGCCGGGTCGGCGGTGGTGATGACGTTCCGGCCGCGCGCGCTGGGCGCCGGCCGGGAGGAGCCGACGACCTCGGTGACGGCACCCGGGGCGGGCACGTCGAGGTCGGCCAGCGCGAGCACGTCGGTCGGCTTCTTGGCGGCGCCGAGGATGTCCTTCATCCCGGGGACGCGCGGCACGACGGCGTCGGCGGCGACGGCCAGCACGGCCGGGCCGGTGACGTCGAGCACCTGCACGCCGCGGTCGGTGGCGCGCTCGACGACGAGCCCGCCGTCGGCGGCCTGCACGCCGCCGACGTTGCCGATCCCCGGCCAGCCGAGGTGCCCGGCCAGCGTCATCGGGACCTGGCGGTCGCCGTTGTCGACGGACTCCGGGCCGGTGACGACGACGTCGACGTCCCCGATGGCGCGCACGGCGGCGGCGAGCACCGCGGCGGTGGCCGTGCTGCCGGCGCCGGCGAGGGCGTCGTCGGCGACCAGCGCGAGGCGCTCCGGCCCGCGGGACAGGGCGGCCTTGCGGGCCAGCGGGGTGTCGGACGACGCCGGGCCGACGGACAGCGCGACGACCTCGCCGCCGGTGGCGTCCGCGAGGCGGCGGGCGACCTCGAACGCGACGGGGTCGTGCTCGCTCACGGCGCCCTTGGCGCGGCTCCAGTCGACGGTGCCGTCCGGGCGCACCTCGGCGTCCTGGGGGTTCGGCGCCCACTTGTAGGCGACGACGATCTTCATGGGGTTCTCCTCCGGCAGGCGGTGGTCGGTGGGGTCAGCGGGTGCTCAGCTGTGGTCCTTGACGATCTGCCGGCCGGCGATGTGGACCATGATCTCGTCGGTGCCGCCGCCGAACCGGTGGCCGCGGATGTCCCGCCACAGGCGCGAGACGCGGGTGCCGACGGTGACGCCGACGCCGCCGAAGATCTGCATCGCCTCGTCGGCGACCTCGAACGCGGCCATCGCGCAGTAGCGCTTGCACAGCGCGCCCTGGCTCTTGAGCGGCACGTCCTGGTCGAGCATCCACGCGGTCTTCAGCACGAAGTTCCGCATGTTCTCGATCTTGATCGCCATGTCGGTCAGCTTCTGCTGGATGAGCTGGAACTGGCCGATCGGCTTGCCGAACTGCACGCGCTGGGCGGCGTAGGTGGCGGCGTCCTCGAACGCGCACTCCGCCAGGCCCCAGCACTGCGAGGCGATGACGAGGCGCTCCATCTCGAAGTTGCGCATGAGCTGCTTGAAGCCGGCGCCCTTGACGCCGACCAGGCAGGACTCGGGCAGCGTGACGTCGTCGAGGAAGATCTCGCAGGAGTCGGAGATGTGCCAGACGATCTTCTCGAGCCGGTTCGTCGAGACGCCCGGCGCGTCCATCGGCACCAGGTACATCGAGATCGCGGCGCGCGGGTCCGGCACCGACGGGTCCTTCGCCATGAGCAGCAGGTACTTGGACTGCAGGGCGTTGGTGATGAGGGTCTTGGTGCCGTTGAAGGTCACCATGCCGTCGTGGTGGACCGCGGTGGTCGCCATCGCGGAGTTGTCCGAGCCGGCGCCCGGCTCGGTGAACCCGAGCGCGAACGGCACGTCGCCGTCGGCCAGCAGGCCGAGGATCTCCTGCTTCTGCTCCTCGTTGCCGAACTCGAGGATGTCCATGGCCTGGAGCAGCTCGAGGCCGTAGCCGTTGTTGAAGCCCTGGCGGGCGACGCGCGCGGCGAGCAGCACGAGCGTGGTGGCGTCGACGGGGGTGCCGCCGTACTCCTCGGGGAAGCCCAGCGAGGCGAAGCCGGCCTCGTGCAGGGCCTTGCGGAACGACGTCGGCGGCGTGTGCGTCGCGTCGAGCTCCGCGATGTACGACTCGGGGCACTCGCGCTCGAGCAGGTCGTCGAGGCTCGAGAGCAGGAGCTCCTGCTCGTCCGTCAGGCCGAAGTCCATGGTGCTGCACCCTCCTGGTGGTGGCGCCGGCGCGTCGTCGCGACCGGGGATGGACGGGCTCGCGGCCCGCGCTGGATCCATCGTGGGCCGGGCGCGGTCCCCCGTCCGGGGACCATCGTCCCAATTACCGACTGCTGCCGTCCGAAACTGTCCGACGGCCGCGGGGACGATGGTCCCAATTACCGACTGCCCCGGTCCGAAATAGTCGGCGATGCAGCGTCCTGCCGACGAAGGAGTCCGCCCGTGGCCCAGATCATCACTGCCGAGGAAGCCGCCGCCCTGATCCCGGACGGCGCGACCGTCGCCCTGTCCGGCTTCGGCCTGTCGTGCGTGAACGAGGAGACGATGGCCGCCGTCGAGCGGCGCTTCCTCGCGACCGGGGCGCCGAGCGCCCTGCACGTCGTGCACGCCAGCGCGGTCGGCAACCGCCGCGACAAGGGCATGAGCCACTGGGGCCACCGCGGCCTGGTGAAGCGCTGGATGGGCGGCATCGCGATCGCCTCCCCCGCGTTCGCGCAGCTCATCTCCGAGGACGCCGTCGAGGCCTACAACCTCCCGCAGGGCGTCATCACCCAGCTCTACCGCGAGATCGCCGCGCACCGCCCGGGCGTCGTCACGAAGGTCGGCCTGGGCACGTTCGTCGACCCGCGGGTCGAGGGCGCGCGGATGTCCGCCTGCACCACCGAGGACTACGTCCAGGTGGTCGAGCTCGCCGGCGAGGAGTGGCTGTTCTACCCCTCCTTCCCGATCCAGGTCGGCCTGATCCGCGGCACCGTGGCGGACACCCACGGCAACCTCACGATGAGCAAGGAGGGCCTCAAGATGGAGGTCCTGCCCATCGCGCAGGCCGTGCACAACTCCGGCGGCATCGTCATCGCGCAGGTCGAGTCCGTGGCCGAGGCCGGCTCGCTCGACCCCAACGACGTCAAGGTCCCCGGCCTGCTCGTCGACTACCTCGTGGTCTCGGAGCCGGAGAACCACTTCCAGACCGAGAACACCCACTACAACCCGTCGTTCTCGGGCCAGCTGCGCGTGCCGCTGTCGAGCGTCGCGTCGATCCCCCTCGGCGAGCGCAAGGTGATCGCGCGCCGCGCTGCCATGGAGCTGCGCCGCGGCGCCGTGCTCAACCTCGGCGTCGGCATCCCCTGCGACGTCGGCTCGGTCACCGCGGAGGAGGGCGTCAGCGACCTGATCCTGGGGACCACCGAGGCCGGCGCGGTCGGCGGCGTGCCCGCGGGCCTCAAGGACTTCGGCCACTCCTGGAACCCCGAGGCCCTGGTCGACCACCACGCGCAGTTCGACTTCTACGACGGCGGCGGCCTCGACGTCGCGGTGCTCGGCCTCGCGCAGACCGACGCCCACGGCAACGTCAACGTCTCCAAGTTCGGCAGCCGCGTCGCGGGCTGCGGCGGGTTCATCAACATCTCGCAGTCCGCCCGCACGCTGGTGTTCGCCGGCACGTTCACGGCCGGGGGCCTCGAGACCGAGGTCGTCGACGGCACCCTGCGCATCGTCACCGAGGGCCGGGCCCGCAAGTTCCTGGCCGACGTCGAGCAGATCACGTTCTCCGGGCAGGTCGCCGCGAAGGCCGGGCAGCGCGTGCTGTACGTGACCGAGCGCGCCGTGCTCGAGCTGCGCGACGGGCGCATGACGGTCACCGAGGTCGCCCCCGGGATCGACCTGCAGCGCGACGTGCTCGACCAGATGGACTTCGTCCCCGACGTCGCCGAGGACCTGCGGACCATGCCCGCCGGCCTGTTCTCCGAGAAGTGGGGCGGGCTGGCCGACATCGTCGGCTGACCCGGCCCCGGGCACCACGCCCCCGCACCACCCGCACCACCTCTCCCGCGTCAACCGCTCTCGCCGGAAAGGCACACCCCCCATGACCTCGACGACGTCGTCGCCCCCCACCATCAACCGCTGGGCCGTGCTCTGGTCCTCCGTCGCCGTGCTCATGTGCACCGGCGCGATCTACGCGTTCTCCGTGCTCGCCGGCCCGCTCAGCGCGGCGCACGGCTGGACCATGCCGCAGGTGATGATGGCCTTCACCATCAACGCGGCCGTCGGCCCGATCCCGATGATCGTGGGCGGCATCCTCACCGACCGCGGCTGGACCCGCTGGCTCGTGCTGGTCGGCGGCCTCATGTTCGCCTCCGGCTTCGCGCTGACCGGCGCGGCCACCTCGCTCACCGCCCTGTACCTGTCCTACGGCGTGCTCGCCGGCCTCGGCCAGGGCCTGGCGTACTCCGGCTGCCTCGGCAACACGATGAAGCTGTTCCCGGACCGCCGCGGCATGGCGGCCGGCCTCATCACCGGCGGCATGGGCGCGGCGTCCGTGATCGCGGCGCCCGTCGCCAACGCGATCATCGCCGGCCCGGGCGTGCGCTCCGCGTTCGTGTGGATGGGCGCCGTCTACGCGGTCGTCGTCGTCATCGCGTCGTTCTTCCTGCGGGCCGCGCCCGTCGGGTACGCCCCCGCCGGCTGGACGCCGCCCGCCGGCCGCCCCGCGCTCGCGGTGACCTGGAAGCGCACACTGGCCACGCCGGCGTTCTGGGCGATCTTCGTCATGATGGCGTTCGGCGCGTTCTCCGGCCTCATGATCGCGTCCAACGCGTCGCCGATCGGCCAGAACATGTTCGGCCTCACCGCGGCGACCGCCGCCGTGTTCGTGTCGGTCTACTCCGCCTGCAACGCCCTCGGCCGCGTGGTGTGGGGCGCCGTCTCCGACCGCCTCGGCTACACCACCGCGCTGACGATCATCTACGGCGTCGTGGCGCTCTGCCTGCTGGTCCTCGTCACCGTCGGCTCGACCGTCGGCTTCGCGATCGGCATCATCGGCCTGGGTCTGTGCTTCGGTGGTGTCATGGGCGTCTTCCCGGCACTGACGATGACCAACTTCGGCCCGCGGTACCAGGGCGTGAACTACGCGATGGTCTTCGTCGCCTACTCGGTGTCGGCGTTCTTCGCGCCGCGCCTGGCGTCGGGCATGGCGGCCGAGCGCGACGGCGACTTCACCGTCCCGTTCGTCATCGCCATCGTCCTCGCCGTGATCGGCGTCGGACTGGCCACCCTGTTCCGCCGCATCCAGCGCAGCCACCTCGAGCGGATGTCCGCGGCCACCCCGGCCCCGGCG